>CADCWO010000145.1:10489-49988 GCA_902806435.1 uncultured Synechococcales cyanobacterium
GGCGTATATGGCAGACTTTCAAGCTCGTCGAGTCAATGAAGCTGATGCCTGTGCAGCGACCAAAGCAGTGTTTGAGATAAGCACACAATGGTAATAACGCTGAGGGCAGCCAACTGACAAAGTGTTGATAGCTGACTAGTTGGGGAAAAGCGCTTCGCCAGTAGACGTAGACATGTTCGGTGTAGTAGTGCTTGAACGTCCGGTAGTGCTGCTGGTGAAAAGCGATCAAAATCGTCATCACTTCGCTCAAGCAAAGCTGTCGTTGGCGATCTCGTCGCTGTAACCCTTGACTCAGGAGTTGCTGTCTCCACAGCGGTTCAAAGGTTTGGCAGAAGTCATCGACGGCACAGAAGAGTTTTTCTAAGCTAAACATGGGCGGGGGTTGCTGAAGGATTTGGTAATTTTCAGCCTACTTGCCACCGTCCTCTCTTATCCAGAACTCACGTTAATATAATATACCTCTTGCGCGAATCAAGTAGAGCGAATAAGTTCAATGTTGACGAGCGCAGCGATCAAATTAAACTGTAATCCAAACCGCTTACAACGATTTCGGTAACGCTCACTCAGAATACGGAATATCTTGAGGCGTCGATCAACGTGTTCAGCCACCACTCGCAACCGTGCCAGATTACGATTGTGTTGCCACTGGCTATTGTCGAGGTTGCTCTGGCGCAGCTTCTTGGTTGCAGCTCCACTTGCCCTGATGGCTCTGAGCGATGGTTCTCTTGGCAGCAGGCGATGACGCTCCTCGATGCCATTCCTGGGGTTGCTCGTCGCAGTGCTGAGCTGCTGTTGGCAGAAGTCGGGGTAGATATGGGACGATTTCCCAGCTCAGCTCACTTGTGTAAGTGGGCAGGTATTTGTCCAGGCAATTATGAGAGTGCGCGAAAGCAGTATTCGGATAAGGTGCCGCCCAGTAATCGCTGGCTGCGGGGGATGTTAGTGCAGATGGCGAATGCTGCGGTGTGCTGTAAAACCTCCTACTTTGCCAGCGTCTATCGTCGCTTAGCCGCCAGACGAGGACACAAGCGAGCGATTGTTGGCGTGGCCCATCGACTGTTGATTGCGGTCTATCACATGTTGAAACAACATCAGCCTTATCGGGATTATCGTGCTAGCGACGCTGGGCAATACGCTCAAGAACAACGTTTGAAGAGGCTGCAACAACAGGTCGAGCGATTGGGCTATCAGGTTCAGCTCGTTCCGCTTAGCGTTGCTCAACCACAGGGGTAGAGCTTGATTTTCAAAGCAGGGCTAATGACTTAAAGCTGACCCCTGAAACGGAATTGCTGAGAGTATCCTTGGAATCCTAAGGGGTTAAGTATGCCTTACCAGCTTTGACGATATTCACGGCATGTGCAAACAACATCTGTTCCCCTAGCTCATTTAGAACATCGGTTGCACTCTTTCCTGTGGTTGTGGCTTCATGCTGGTCGGCCTGCAGGAGAGATCGTGGAAAGTGTGCTTAGCGATCGCTGAGTAGATGAATAGAGTCACCGAAAGAAGTTACCGCTTACAGCTAGCTTTGGTAATTGCCTTTTTATATGCAGAGTTGTGTCTATCATCAGTTCAAGAGAAGACTTCAAAGTGGTAGGCAGGTAGTAAACAATTTGTTGAGAATACCTGCTAATGCTTGTTAGGAATTAATTCGGAATTGGGGTAAGTTTGGGGTAAAGTTTTTTAAGGATGGCTGAAAACTTTGTAAGTCAATACTCACTGTCAGCTTCCCAAGCTGAATGTCGTCGGTTCGAGTCCGATCATCCGCTCTGAGCAGGATACTAGACAACCCCTGTCTTGTAGCCGTTTGACTTTTGATCAAAACCAGCCGATCTGATATCCTATGGGCCAAATAAGCTTACTTTTCGAGTAAGACAGCCTAACAGCTTAGAAGAACAAATATTGATTGCTGTGCTCAAGCCACTTTTAATTTTGCTCGTAGGTCTGACTCCCCCACTAATATCTTTATGGGTAATTCGTAAAGTCAGAAACCAGTTTCAAGAAGACTTAAGAGCGGCGATTGTAGGCATTAGAGTTAGGGTAGTGCAGCCGGCTCCACCACAGTTAGACCAATATTACATTGAAGAAGTTGGTTATTTGCTGGGTGATCTTAGTTGCCAGTTTAATGCCCATTCTGCATATATACGTTGTGCAGTAAACCCATGTGGCCCCTGCCAGGACTGCCGTCACTACCAGCCCCGGATCTGATCACGCAAAATCAAGGTAAGGCTGAGGCACAAGCTTCTTAGTCAGGAAAATCTTCCTAAGCCAGGAATCACAGCGGTCGCTCTGGATGAAAAGGCGAGATATAGCGCTTTTTACGCCGTTGAAACCGAGTCCAGCTCAACACAATGCCAAACACCAAGGTTGAGAGCAACACCACGCTAGCGCCAGAGGCGATGTCAAAGTAGTAGCTTAGGTAGATCCCCACAAAGGCGATCGCAGCCCCGACAGTGCCGGAAATTACCATCATGTAGCCAAAGCGATCGCTTAGAAGCCGGGAGATCGAAGCGGGAATGACTACGGCGGAAATAATTAGTGTTACCCCCAGCACCTGTAGCGTCGCAACCAGCAACGCAGCCAGCATCAAGGCAAACAGGGTATCCATCGCAAACACAGGTACGCCATGAACTTGGGCAACCTCCCGGTCAAAACACCAGAACAGCAGGGGTCGATAAAACACAAAAATTAGGCCGAGCAAGGCAACGGTGACCCCCGTGACAATCCATAAATCGGTAGGGCCAATGCCTAAGACATTGCCAAATAGGGCAGCTTCAAAGTTCTGGCTAAACTTCCGGTAAGTGCTAATCACCGCGACTCCTAAGGCAAAGCTAGCAGTCGTAACAATACCAATAGCGGCGTCGGAGTAAATTTTGCGGCTAGTCAGGTATTGGATCAGCAGGGCTGCCCCAAACCCCCAAATCCCAGAGCCAATGTAGAAATTCAAGCCTAAGACATAGCTTAGTACTGCTCCCCCTAAAATGGCGTGAGATAGGCCGTGCGCAATGTAACTCATCCGTCGCGTTGTGATGTAAACCCCCATCACGCCACAGAGTAGCCCTGCCATCATGCCAACTACAACGGCACGACTAAAAAACTCATATCGAAAGGGCTCGAGGAGAAAATCCATGCTTTAGCTAAAGAGACTTTGATCTGGGTTGGTGCAGCTCAGGCGGCAGGTTGCGCTTGAGTTGATGCCGCAAAGAAGTTAGGCCACTGGCAATCAAGATGCGGTCTGCCTGGTGAAAGACCACCATCTCACCACCAAACGTTCGCTCAAGTGTGTGGCTGGTGAACACATCAATCGGCTGACCTTGGCAAATTAAACCGTGGTTGAAGCACATCACCCACGGCAGGTGAGTAGCAACGGAGTTGAGATCGTGGGTGGAGAGTAAAATGGTTAGCCCCTGCTGGTTGAGATCCGCCAGCAGGTGCAGCAGTTCGTGCTGAACATGCAGGTCTGAACTACTAGTAGGTTCATCCAAAAGGACAAGTTCTGGTTCTCCAACTAGGGCCCGGGCTAGGAAAACTCGCTGCTGTTGCCCTCCAGATAGCTCTCCGATTGGTTGGTGCGCGACGTGCTCGATGCCAACTCGGCTCAACAGCTCGCGGGCGATCGCGCGATCGCGACGAGAAGGCCAAGGCCAGAGCTTCTGCTGCTGGTAGCGACCCATCATCACCACTTCTTCAGCTGTGACCGGAAAACTCCAATCGACGGTTTCCACCTGCGGCACATAACCAACTTTCGGCGGGGGTGCCCCCGGTCTTAGGCGTTTACCCCGAAACCAGATCTCCCCAGCCCAAGGATCAACCAGTCCCAAAATGGCTCTAATCAAGGTACTTTTACCACTACCTGAAGGACCAACCAGGCCAGAGAGCTGACCGGGATACAGCGCCAAATCTACTTGCGTGAATATCGGCTGGGTCTGGTAACCACAAGCTAAATTTTTAACTTCCAGTATAGGTTTCATTGAGGCTACTGCTTCGCTTGCGCTGTAGCCGTTGGTCCAACGATGTTGGCCACCTTCAGTCCATCAACCAATTTTGGGTCGCCTCCTAGATTTTCAGCCAGAATCCGCAAATTATCCACCATCATACCGACGTAAGTGTGCTCAGGATTAGTATTTTCCATCGCATTAGCTGAACCCTCTCCTGGCAAGTCATCATCACTCGTATTGGCTACTTTCACTTTGGCTTCGCGGGCAATTTGCTCTTCAACTTCACTCGGAAACACCTCTGAGCCAAAGATCGCTGGGACTTTAGCCTGACGAATTTGATCAATCAGTTTGGCAACATCCTGAGCAGAAGGCTCATTAAAGTCTGAAGGCTGGATCGCCCCGATCACCTGAAAGCCATATTCTTTTGCCCAGTAGGCCCAGGAATCGTGGTAGGTCAAAAGTTTACGATTTTCTGGTGGAATACTGGCCACCACAGTTTTAGTCACCTTGTCGAGTTGCTCAAGCTGTTGCAGATAGGTTTTCAAATTACTCTCGTAGTAGCTTGCCCCAGACGGGTCTAGCTTCTTTAACTGCTCAGCGGCCTGCTTGGCGTAAGCCTCAGCATAGTCAGTACTCACCCACAGGTGAGGATTTGGCTTGCCCCCCTCTTTGGGAAAGCTAGCATCGAACACATAGTCTTTTTCGGTAATCGTGTTAGTACCAAGCTCGTAAATTTGAGTGTCTTTTGGTTTGGCAGAGTTTGCCAACTTCAGGGTCGGCACCTCCAATTCCAGACCGTTGACAAGAATCAGGTCAGCTTCGCTCAGCAAGTCAGAATCAGAGGGTCGCGGTTCAAACGTATGGGAGTCCGTGCCCTCTGGAATAACGCCCTTGACCTCGACCCGATCGCCCGCAATGTTACTAACGATATTGGTTAAAGGGGCTACCGTCGTCACGACTAGCGGTTTACCCTGGGCTTGGCGATCACCTGATTGAGCAGCACTCATTGCTGAAGGACTGGGGGAGACGGCTGTATTGGGGGAGGTACTACAGGCTCCGAGGATCAGACTAAGCGCCGACAAAATTACAAAAATTCTCATTTCATTAAGCGTTCCAGACTAGATGAAGTGTTTATCAGCTAAGTAATCATCCATCAAGGCATCTAATCTTAAATATCTGTAACGGTGCAATGCCCCACCCGGGGATACGCTTGCCAAATTTTGCTAACTCCTCCCTAGATCTAGACCAAAATAAACTTCTATAAAACCAAGTACCCGTTGCCTCTGCTCTTCGGAGAGTGCTCCATTTCTTCTGGTAATTTGCTCTACCTCGATTGCCCGCAACAAGTTTAAGCTAATGGCAATTTGGTACAAGCAGTCGTTGCGTTCCTGCTGGCTGGTTGCCTTTCGGTAGAAGATGACTTGTTCACGGATAGCATCCCTGTCTATCAAAGTTAATCAGTCTCCCCATAAGGGTACTAGGCACCCTATTGTGATTGGCAAATTTTGTTTTTCGCGATCGCTGCATTGGGCGAAGATAGCCATTGTCAAAGTCCCTAAAGGCACCGCTATATTGAGACGGTTTTGTCCTGAGGTAGATCAGATAGTGTTCCCGTAGGAGCAACTCTAAAGTTCTGATCAAAAATTGTTGATCAGAGATCCTTTTGAAATTAGAGCTTTTAGTTGCTGACCACCGTAATCCCCTACCGGGGCATTCAAGAACTAATATTTTTGCTTCTGCAACCTAAACTTTGCTTAATTTCTCTCAAAACCAATCCCTTGATCCCGGGGGAGGGCATTGCTTGCCCTAGATCCAGCAGGTCTACTAGAGAAACAGGCAATGCGAGGGCTGTGGCGCTCACGCTCTAAAGGCAAATAAGCAATGTGAGGAAAAGCACAATGACCAAAAATCGGCTCAGCGAGTTACTGTTAGCTTCTATCGCTTTACCCGTGCTGGTTCAACCCGCAATGGCGCATAGCATTTGGTTTCAACCTAGCCGGGGAGAGCTGGATCTGTTATACGGTCATCCAGAGATACCAGAATTGCAAGGCTACGAACCAACAAAGGTTAAGGCAGTCAAAGCCTTTGATACCCTTGGAGCAGAAGTTCCAGTCAAAATCAGTAGGCAAGAAGCAGGGGTATCCGTTGCTGTGCAGGGAAAGTTTGCCGCAATAACCGCCGACTTTGATAATGGCTTCTGGATTAGTAGAGGAAATGACAACTCTGAAAACGTCCCCGAAAGTGAGGCAGTAAAAGCTAACCCAGACTATGAGGTAGGTCACTACTTGAAGTATACGAAGGGTTTTTTTGACCCTGCCGCAGACACTTCTCAGAACTTCGGCTTTGACTTTGAGCTGGTGCCAACCAGCAATCCCTACACAGTCAAGCCTGGAGAAAACCTAACCGTTCAGGCTCTCTATCAGGGTAAGCCAGCCGTAGATGTCACTGTGGAACATCTTGGCAGGATGTTCAAGACAAACAGCAACGGTATCGCTGCTATCCCCATTGGCAAACAAGGAGTGCGAGTCGTCGAATCGGCAGACTTTAAAGTGCCTTTAGAGAATAATCCTGCTGCTGATTTTGTTACTTACTCCACTACCCTAAGTGCGAAAAAAAGCGTGCCTGAGCCGTCAGCCTTGTTAGGTCTTGGCCTAGTGAGTTTAGTAGCGTTTACGCAGAGATCAAAGGCTAAAGGTCTTGAACAGGGTCAAGTTAGCGATCGCTAAAACAAAAAGTCTTATATCTTGCTAGAACTCGCACATTTTCCACAGGTGCTTAACCTGAAGGGTTATCTAGCCAATCTTTGAGTTCCGTATTCGGATTAACAAAGCCACAGGTAACCCCAATTTTTTTGATCTAGATGTCAGTAAATCTGTTCATTAACAACTATAGAAAGCATTAGGAGATTAAAAATGCCACAAGAAGAAAGAGGGCTAGGGGAGCAGGCTTTGAACAAGGCAGCAGAGATAGGACTGTCGAGCCAACTTGATCAAGTAGAGGAATTAGAGGTTGATGTTCAGACCAATCCTCTAAGTGCGGTGCAAGGCAACGTAGATTCCGTCTCTATTGAAGGTAAAGGAATGGTGATGCAAGGCGACCTGCGGGTTGAGGAGCTGCAGGTGAACACAGGCAGTGTCAAGCTGAATGGCATGAGTGCTGCCTTCGGCAAAATTGAACTGGAGCAGCCAACCGATGCCACCACCCATGTCGTTCTAACCGAACAAGACATCACCCGTGCCTTCAACTCTGAGTTTATTCACACGAAGCTGCAAAACCTGGAAGTAAATGTGGATGGAAAACCGACAACTGTTGACATCCAAGAAGTGAAGTTCCAACTGCCAGGCAATGGTATTAAACTAAATGCTCAAATTCGCTTGCAAGACACAGGCGAAACGAAGCCAGTTTCTTTTACGGCTACACCTCGTATGAGCCCGGATGGAGAGCGTATCATCCTAGAAGATATTCAGGACCAAGAAGGAAAGGACCTGTCGCCAGAATTAACCGACGCCCTGTCAGAGAAAGCTAGTGAACTACTAAATTTGCGTAACTTTCAACTAGAGGGAATGTCATTTCGTTTGCAGGGACTAGATGTACAGCAAGGTAGACTAACACTTCAAGCTGAAACCCATGTCGAAAAGTTTCCTTTGTCCGAGGAGTAGTGAAAGCTTTGAGCGCCAAATTTGTTCAAAGAACATGAGCCCTCTGTCATGGAGAATCACCGCTTTAATTGTGTCTGTTATAGAAGGATGGAGGAGATTATTTCTAGATTGGGGCAATACTTCTACACGAAAAAGCCGGGCTTGAGGTGCCTTCATCACAGCATTGTAGCGATCGCGTGCCTTACTTTGTTTCAGGTAGCGTTCTGTTGAAACGGTGCTCCAGAGTGGTGCGCGTAGCAGTATTGCCGTAGCCAAATAATTCGGTAGAGTCTACCTTAAGGTCCTACCTGGTTCTTAAAAAATTTCCTAGCCTGATCATAGAGTCCATTCAAGCAAAGGAAAAAAATTGTATGACAACTGACATTTCTCCTGACATCAAGAAGGGCGTAAATGCGCCACTATGGATTGGCGCGCTTTTAATTGTTTTAGGAATTGTTGCGATCGCTCAACCTGCTATCTCAACGATTTTTGCTGAGACTTGGATTGCTTTGATCCTAATTTCTGCCGGAGCTGCCAAGCTGGTCTACGCATTTCAAACCCGCAATGAAGGGGGCTTCATCTGGAAGGTTTTGTTGAGCGTCCTCTACCTTGGCACGGGCGTGATGTTATTTTTTAATCCTTTAACAGGAGTTCTCACGTTGACTCTATTGCTTGGTAGCTACTTGCTGACTGAAGGTGTGTTTGAGCTGATCTTGGCATTTCGCCTACGCCCCCAGCAGAACTGGACATGGGCACTGACCAACGGTATTACGACGCTACTCTTGGGTGGGTTAGTTTGGTTCCAGTGGCCGTTTGATGCCCCTTGGCTGATCGGAACACTAGTGGGTGTTAGCATTCTGTTCACTGGCGTCTCTCGTGTGATGTTGTCACTGAATCCGCGTTCTACGCCGACTCAGCCTGACCAACCTACAGCAGCTTAAACCACCTAGGTTGATTGTATTGCAGATGTTTGAACAAAAAGGTGCTGGCTCATTAGAGTATGCGTAGGTCCAACATGGGTTAGGGCCTACGACTGTCACCATTAGTACTGATCTTGAATTCAGTTAGATACCTTAAGTCTTTTCTTTCCCTAGTGAGGGTTCAAGGTACTAGTGGTCAAAAGCTTAAACCTTGGTTCTATCAGTCAAAATCTCGTAGCCCGATTGAGTCACAAGCACAGTGTGCTCAAACTGAGCCGATAAAGCATTGTCAACAGTGACTGCTGTCCAGCGATCGCTCAAGGTCCGAGTGTGCTTGGAGCCAGCATTAATAATTGGTTCAATTGCAAGTGTCATGCCCTCTCGAAGTTTGACGTTCGGCATAGTATGGGTACGGAAGTTAAATACTGAAGGTTCTTCATGGAGATTGCGGCCTACCCCATGACCTGTAAAATCTTCCACAACAACAAAACCATTTGTTTCTACATGGTCTTGAATTGCTCCAGCAATGTCTAGTAGGTAACGACCCGCCTTGACTTGTTCAATTCCCTTGTATAAGGCTGCTTCAGCCACTTGAATCAGTTCTGCTGCTTCTGGTGTCACCCGAGAAACACCAATCGTAATACAGGAGTCGCCGTGAAACCCTTGATAGTAAGCACCAGTGTCAACTTTCAAAACGTCGCCCGCCCGAATTACTTTTTTACGACTTGGGATGCCGTGGACGACTTCGTGGTTAATGCTGGCACAAATGGAAGCCGGAAATCCATGGTAGCCCTTGAAACTCGGCGTTGCCCCCATTTCCCGGATCCGCTTTTCAGCATGGACATCCAAATCAGCTGTGGTCATCCCCGGTTCCACCATTGCTGAAATCTCTTTTAGTACTGTGGCAACAATGGCGGCTGCCTGCCGCATGATTTCAATCTCACGGATTGATTTAATCTCAATCCCTTTACGCTGTTGTGCACGGGCAGGTTTGGAGGGCTGAGAAAGTAGGTTGCTAAGAATATTCATGCGGGTGCCAGAGGATACTCTAATCGAAGGTGAGTCTGAGCTAAGTGGAAGACTTAAGACGCTACTTCTAGAATAACCGCAAACCCTTAATCGTTAGCGACTTCCCTCTCGCTTCATTAGCAGACGTCAAATGATTATGCTTAGGTTTACAGAGGCTAGCAGCTCATGACTTGTACTTCACACTGAGAGGATACTCGTCATCACCGGTTAGTTCATCCTACGAGGTTCTATTAATGTTTTTACCACCAGGATTTGAGCAGCGTTCAATTAACACTAGCCTTGGGCAGATGGTTTACGATACGTCCGCAGGTGCGGCTTGGCTAGCAGCAGAGGTGGAGCAAACAGACCCACAGAAAACGTTGGTCTTCCTGCATGGTTTTGGAGGCGGCTCCTCTGCCTATGAGTGGTCAAAGGTCTATCCAGCTTTCGCGGGTGAATACCGTATCCTTGCTCCTGATCTAATTGGGTGGGGTCGCTCCGCTCATCCAGAGCGAGACTACTGCATCGCTGACTACCTGATGATCATCACTGAGTTTCTCAACCAGACGTGCAAAGGCCCCACTACAGTCATTGCTTCTGCTCTAACCGCAGCTTTTACGATCCGTGTTGCCATTGAGCACCCAGAATTATTCAAGTCTCTGATTTTGACCACACCCGCCGGTTTGTCTGACTTTGGTGAAAATTACACCCGTAGTTTCTTCGCCCAAGTAATCAGCATACCCATCCTTGACCGCATGTTTTATAGTGCCGGTGTAGCTACTAAAGCTGGGATTCGCAGCTTTTTAGAGCAGCGACAGTTCGCCCAATCAAGCCGAGTATACGAGGAAATTGTAGAAGCCTACCTAAAGTCTGCTCAACAACCCAATGCCGAATATGCTGCCCTTGCTTTTGTGCGTGGTGATTTGTGTTTCGACCTTGCCCAATACATTAAACAGCTAAAGACACCAACCGCAATTATTTGGGGGCAGAAGTCTCAATTTACTGGGCCTGAGATTGGCCGTCGATTAGCGAAGATGAACCCGCAAGCAATCCGTTTTCAACACCTTGAAGATGTCGGCTTGACGCCCCAACTCGAACTTCCGGGGGTGACTATAGGCTTAATTCGTCAATTTTTACCGCTGCTATCCTAATCCCATAACATCATTATCTATCCAGCAGTTTTCGTGACCTTGCTTACACCCTAAAGTTCTGCACCATAAAGCAAAAACGACAGGATACAAGCATCCTGTCGTTTTTTACGAGGTTTAGTTTAGTCTCTTATTCGGCCGCTTGAGGTAGTAGCTCTCGCGTTTGACTTTGTACTACCTTAACTTGGCCTTCAGCGTCAACATCAACCGTTGCGGTATCACCCTCTTTGATTTTGCCGCCCAAGATTTCCTCCGCCAGGCTATCTTCGAGCAGGCGCATAATAGCTCGCCGCAGCGGCCGTGCTCCGTAGCTAGGATTGTAACCTTCTTCCACTAACCGCTCTTTGAAGCGCTCAGTAACTTCTAAGGTAATCCCCTGCTCAGTTAAGCGAACAAACACTTCCTTAAGGAGAATGTCGGCAATTTCTTTGACTTCGTCTTTGGTGAGTTGCCGGAAGACAATAATTTCATCCAAGCGATTGAGAAACTCTGGCCGGAAGTACTGCTTCAGCTCTTCGTTAACCAAAGAACGGATGCGATTGTACTGGACATCAGTCTCATTTTCACCGGCAAACTCAAAGCCTAGACCACCGCCACCCTTCTCAATTACCTTAGAACCGATGTTAGAAGTCATAATCAGCATCGTGTTCTTAAAGTCAACTGTTCGGCCCTTGGCATCCGTTAAGCGCCCATCTTCCAAGATCTGAAGCAGCATATTGAAGACATCCGGGTGGGCCTTTTCAATTTCGTCGAACAGAACCACTGTATAAGGACGCCGCCGGACTGCTTCGGTTAGTTGGCCTCCTTCGTTATAGCCAACGTAACCTGGAGGAGAACCAATCAGTTTAGAAACTGTATGGCGCTCCATGTACTCCGACATATCTAACCGGATCATCGCTTCTTCGGAGCCAAAGAAGTAGGCTGCCAAGGCTTTAGTCAGCTCTGTTTTGCCAACTCCCGTAGGTCCAGAGAAAATAAAACTGGCAATTGGGCGATTAGGGTTCTTCAGGCCAACCCGGGCACGCCGGATGGCTCGTGAAATTGCTCTCACCGCTTCTTCCTGTCCAATCAACCGCTGGTGGAGGGTATCTTCCATGTGCAGCAGTTTTTCGGATTCAGATTCTGTCAGCTTACTCACCGGAACGCCAGTCCAGGAAGCGACAATATGGGCGATATCTTCCTCGGTGACAACCGGAGATTCATCCCCCGTTGATTCTGTTTTTTTGGTCTGAGCGATCGCGCGGATTTCTGCTTTAATTTCCATCTCGCGATCGCGCAGTTCCCCTGCTTTGTCAAAGTCTTGGGCGCGTACTGCGTCGTCTTTTTCTTTGAGAACCTGCCGCAACTCTTTGTCTAACTCCTTCGCAGCAGGAGGTAGCTGAGAGTTAATCAACCGCACCCGAGAGCCGGCTTCATCCATCAAGTCAATTGCTTTGTCTGGCAGGAAGCGATCGCTGATGTAGCGGTCAGAAAGCTTGGCAGCAGCATCTAACGCTGTATCAGAAATTTTGAGCTTGTGGTGTTTTTCATAGCGCTCTCGCAGACCATGGAGGATTTCAATCGTCTCATCCACCGTAGGCTCACCGACCATAATCGGCTGGAATCGTCGCTCTAAAGCGGCGTCGCGCTCAATGTGTTTGCGGTACTCATCCAAGGTAGTAGCGCCAATGCACTGCAACTCCCCTCTAGCCAAGGCTGGCTTGAGGATATTGGCAGCATCGATCGCACCCTCAGCGGCACCCGCCCCAATCAAGGTGTGCACCTCATCAATCACCAAGATGACATTAGACGCTTGGCGAATTTCATCCATGATTTTCTTCAAGCGTTCTTCGAATTCGCCCCGATACTTAGTGCCTGCCACGAGTAGGCCAATATCTAGGGTGACGACCCGCTTTTCTTGGAGGATATCAGGAACGTCTGTATTGGCAATCCGCTGGGCTAGACCTTCCGCGATCGCAGTTTTGCCAACCCCTGGTTCCCCAATCAATACAGGATTATTTTTGGTGCGGCGGCCCAAGATTTGGACTACGCGCTCAATTTCTTTATGGCGACCCACGACTGGATCTAATTTGCCATCGACTGCCATTTGGGTCAGGTTGGAGCCAAATTCGTCTAAGGTAGGTGTTTTCGTACGCCCCTGGCTGCTACCAGCTGAGACTTCTGCTGTTTCACCCAGCATCCGGATCACTTGCGTCCGAACTTTTGCCAAGTCAACACCTAAGTTTTCTAATACCCTGGCCGCTACGCCTTCTCCCTCACGAATCAACCCTAAAAGGAGGTGTTCCGTACCAATATAGTTGTGCCCAAGTTGACGGGCTTCTTCTAGGGAAAGCTCTAGGACACGCTTGGCTCTAGGAGTAAAAGGAATTTCAACCGCGACAAAACCGGAACCACGACCAATAATCTTTTCGACTTCAATCCGAGCATCTTTAAGGTTGACGCCCATCGACTTCAACACTTTGGCAGCGACGCCGGTTCCTTCTCCGATCAGACCCAGGAGGATCTGCTCTGTGCCGACAAAGTTGTGTCCCAAGCGGCGAGCTTCCTCTTGGGCCAGCATGATCACCTTAATGGCTTTTTCTGTAAAGCGTTCAAACATGGCGTATACTCACTACCTGCTGCGTGCTGGTAAAGCTAATCTTAACATAGAGATCTGGCTGAGACTGACGTTAAGTAGATGCCTACGATCACTTCTAGCTTTAGATGTACGTTCGGTCCTATCTGCTCGGCAAACTGCTTAACTTCTACTAGCATAGCTTTCTGAAACAAGGTTAGGGGAAGGTGACCGAACAGCCAAGGGACGGGAATAACCCAGATACGCGCTTAAAAAGCTTCTAATGCGATTCTGGTGCAAGGCACCCAATGGCTCTAGCTCCTCCTTTCACAATTGATATTACTGAATCATGCGTTGATTGTTGGCTGGGGTTGTAGATACATCACCAAGAGCAGACTGAGGGCAGTAGCTAACCAGATAGGATCCGCCTCATGCTTTGATTGAGAGTGAGGGTCTAAATATTCGAGATAGGACAGGCACTCCCTGAGCTGAAACAGGGCAGATATCTTTCTAAAGACCAACCTCTGCAAACAAGTTCAGCATCTACTTGCTGCCGCCACTGGGTAAGGGTTTGCTCAAACGTGGGGTTCTGTATACCGCTGTGCCAAAGAATTACAGCATCTTCCCCGGTATCAGGGTAGTATCGTCGTCGTCGTCCCACTTCCTGAAATCCGAACTTGTGGTAAAGCGATAAGGCGGGCTGGTTGGAAACCCGTACTTCTAGCGTCGCCCACTCTAATTTCTGTTGCCAAGCAGTTGCCAACAAGGCTTGGAGCAGAGCTTGGCCCAAACCTTGGCGCTGGTAGTTGGGACGAACTGCCAAGATTGTAATGTGAGCTTCCGATAAAATAGACCACAGGCAACCAAAACCCAGTAGTTCTTCAGCCAAGAGTCGTTGCTTGAGCGGCTGAGATTGCTTAGCTGCCCCAGGAAAAATAGTAGCCGGTTGAGTCAACCCTATTAACTGGCTATTCGGACTATTCAGCTCTCGTTGATAGCCATCCAGGGTCCACAATCCACCAAAACACTGGAAATCTATTTCTAGCGCGGCAGCTAACAGTTGCGCTTCTAACGGTTTGAGTTGTAAGGGAATCAAAGCTGTTTTAGGTTGAGTAAGCCAAAATCCATAAGCGCTAAATTGTACACTGGGTAACAAGGCATCTTGCTCTCTCCCACTTTAATGAACCCGACCGTTATCTATGGCCCATCCTGCTCCGGCTCCCATCTCTAACAATTCACTGAGTTTCAATGACATCCGCTCTCCCAACCAGCAATTGCTCCCTCTAACGGCACAAGCCAATGCCGAAGGCTGTCTAGAAATCGGCGGCTGTGATGTTTTCGAACTGGTGCAGCGATTTGGTTCTCCTCTATACATTGTAGATGAAGAAGCGCTGCGAGTCGCTTGTCGCCAGTATCGCAGCACCTTTGAGCAGTACTATCCAGGCGAGTTTCAAGTTTTATACGCTTCTAAGGCCTGGAGTTGCTTAGCTATTTGTGCGATCGCAGCCAGCGAAGGGTGTGGCGTTGATGTGATGTCGGCGGGCGAACTTTATACTGCTTTGCAAGCGGGTGTTAACCCCAACCAGATCTACTTCCATGGCAACAACAAATCTCCCGCAGAACTGCAAGCAGCCGTAGCAGTTGGTTGCACTATCGTGGCCGATAATTGGCTAGAGCTGCACCGTCTAGTCGAGCTTGCCACAGAGGGATTACAACCACGGGTAATGCTACGGGTCACTCCAGGCATCGAGTGCCATACCCACGAATATATCCGTACCGGGCATTTAGATAGCAAGTTTGGGTTTGACCCCAATCAACTTGACGAGGTGTTTTCGTTTGCTTGCCAACAGCCATCTCTACAGTGGGTTGGCTTACATGCCCACATAGGTTCTCAGATTTTTGAATTGCAGCCTCACCAGGATCTAACCGCGATCATGGTGGAATGGTTAGCTAAGGCTACAACCTTAGGTTTACCGATGGGTGAGCTAAACGTGGGTGGTGGCTTAGGGATGCGCTACACAGAATCGGATAATCCACCCAGGATTGATACCTGGGTCAAAGCAGTGATCAGCGGAATTGTCACCGCTTGTCAAAGACAACAGGTGCCACTGCCTAAGCTTTTGTGCGAACCAGGCCGCTCTCTGATTGGTCCTGCGGCTGTGACTGCCTACACTCTAGGCAGCCGCAAGGTGGTTCCGCAGCTGCGAACTTATCTGGCTGTCGATGGTGGCATGTCAGACAACCCCCGGCCCATTACCTACCAATCTGCCTACTGTGCTGTCGTTGCCAATCGGATGACGGCCCCGGCCACAGAGATAGTCACGATTGCGGGCAAACACTGTGAGTCTGGCGATATTCTGCTCAAGGATGTGCCACTGCCCCAAACCGAGCCTGGTGACATTCTCGTAGTTATGGGAACGGGAGCCTACAACCATAGTATGGCTTCTAACTATAATCGCTTACCGCGTCCGGCCGCCGTTTTAGTGAGTAAGGCAGAAGCGAGTCTAATTTTAGAGCGGGAAACTAATCAAGACTTAATTCGTCAAGATCGTCTTCCGAGTAGACTGACGGCAGTTGAGCCCGTGAGAACTTAATTTAAAGACGTTGACTGGCTGGTTTCGTTATAACCAAGCCAGTTTGAAACTAAACAAAAGCTGAAGCAATCAGGCTGTTTATTCACAAAAGCTGATGGAAGGGTGGAAGCAATGGCTGACAAGTAACAGCTGGACTCAGTCCTTGCTTTTTTTAGTTGATGTCAGCTTGGTGCTAGCTCTGACCTATATGGTGCTCCTAGTGATCGCCGAACGACGGACCTTGTGGATGGTCAGGGGATTTATCATTTTGATCCTGGCTTCTGCCGTCAGCTCCTTCTTAAGGCTAACTCTACTCAGTTTTGTCCTGAATAATCTGGTGATTGGCTCTGCAGTTGCGATGGCCGTAATCTTGCAGTCAGAGGTACGCCGGTTTCTAGAGCAGTTAGGCCAAGGTGAGATTTTACAGCTACTCCAGCCAACGCAACGAGGGGTGCCTAAAGCCAGTAGTGTGATTGATGAAATCGTCGATGCGATCAGAGAACTATCACAAAATCGCACAGGCGCATTATTGATTATTGAGACCAGCAGCCCGATTGACGAACGTGATTTTTCTGTACCAGGTGTAAAGCTAAATGCTGAAGTTTCTAAAGAACTGATCCAAACCATTTTCCAGACGACAACGCTACTGCATGATGGCGCCATGTTAATCCGGGGCTCCCGAATTATGGCTGCAGGCGTAATTTTACCGATCTCGGAGCGGACAGCCTCACGCCAGCTAGGGACTCGCCACCGTGCTGCCATGGGAATCGCCGAGCGCGTAGAAAGCTGTGTTGTTATTGTTGTCTCCGAAGAAACAGGTTCTATCTCGCTAGCAGAACAAGGCATTCTAAACCGGCCACTAACTAGCAGTAAACTAAAGGAGCTACTTGAGGATCGGCTATCTTGGTCAGTTGATCGTGAAGCAGTAGCTCCTGGTTTACGGAGTTTAGGTCGTCAGGTTAGGGAAAAGAGTGCTGTAGTTCTGTCCCGGTTATTCCGTATTCCGCTGCCCAGATCTTGGAAGAAAAAATGACGACGAAACCCAGCGTGCTTCGAAACCTACCGGCCGACTTAGATGCTCAGCGGCTACCAAATCACGTTGCTGTAATTATGGATGGCAATGGCCGTTGGGCAAAAGGCCGGGGTATGCCCCGATTCATGGGTCATCGCCGTGGAGTAGATACCCTTAAGGAGTTATTGCGCTGCTGCAAAGATTGGGGAATTCAGGCCTTAACGGCCTACGCCTTTTCTACTGAAAACTGGGGCCGTCCGCTGACGGAAGTTGACTTCTTAATGACACTATTTGAGCGCATTCTGCGGCGAGAGCTCCAGGAAATGGTATCAGAAGGGGTGCAAATTCATTTTGTTGGCGATCTAAGTGCTCTGCCAGCTTCGCTGCGCGAGGAAATTGAACGTGCTGTCATGGCAACACGACAGAACCAACGCATTCAATTTATTGTGGCAACTAACTACGGCGGTCGAGACGAAATTTTGCAGGCCTGTCGAGCGATCGCGACTCAGGTCAAGCAAGGCCACCTCCAACCAGAGCAGATCACGCAAACTCTTTTCGAACAACATCTTTATACAGCCGGGATTGGTGACCCAGATCTACTGATTCGCACCAGCGGAGAAATGCGGATCAGTAACTTTCTACTTTGGCAGATGGCTTACACCGAGCTTTATGTCACCGACACCTTGTGGCCAGAATTCGACCGTTCTGAGTTTCACCGAGCCCTTTATGATTATCAGCAACGGCACCGCCGATTTGGACGCATTTAAGGCTATTTTTCCAGGTTAGGGGCCGGAAAAGACTGCATTCTCAACATCTTGACGGCTCAGAGAATACTTAAAGGTCCTTTGGATATCCCGGCCATCCACTCCCGCCCCTAGGTAGCGAATGGTTAATTCCTCGATATCTAGGGCAAGTTCTGCCTTCCAGGTTGCTTTCTCTAACTGCCAACGATGCAGGTCACCTGTATCCTGTCTACATCCTTGGGCTTGCAACCACTGCTCAATGTCAGGTAGAGGATGGTTATAGAGAGGGGTGTCCGCGGGGGGAAGAGATAGTTCACTCATAGGCCAGTTTGTAAATATTTGGTTCTAATCACTTCATTTGGTGCCGAGCTATTCAACCCACTAGCGACTTGTTGCGGCTGTCGAGATAAAGGTTCTTGCTGAATCAGTACGGGTTCGTTTGGGGGGGAAGTCAAATCACGTGACTGCCAGACCGTATCACCTCCGGTTAGACCAATCGTGATTGCCAGCAGCAGGCAAGCAAGAAAGGTAGCGCCCAGAATAAATAGGGCAAAAAGCTCTCCTGGCGAAAGGGAGCGATCGCTAGCGTCTATGTAGGCAGAAGAGCGGAGGGGTTTGAAAGAAGCACTCCCAGCCATCGGTTGTGACGCTTGAATGACGTGGACCCGGGAAAAGCCAATTTTTTGGTCATAAACCAGACGCCGTTCTGGACTACTGAGAGTAGCATAGGCTGCATTCAGTTGTTGGAATTTTTCTGTAGCGAGCGCACTAGGTAGATCAGTCGTATCAGGATGATACCGTTTGCTCATATCCCGGTAGGCACGACGAATGTCTTGTACCGATGCGGAAGGAGTTAAGCCTAGCATCGTGTAGTACGTAGAACCCAAGCTGGGACTAACAGTCTTCCAACTCTTAGAATTGTCTGGGGCTGCCTTATTATCAGTCACACAGAATTCCCTTGCCTAACTTTGACATTGTAGCTAGGTTTACAGCTTGATAGTCAGTCTATTCAATGATGGTAGTCCCATGCTGATAACCACAACATTGAAAAGTAAGAGGTGAATAGACGAGGCTAACTTGAATTTGTCTTACCCGCAATTTTACGGTGAATCAGCCAGAAAAAGTACTAATTTATGCGCTACCTAAACAGCCAATCCTAGACGAATAAGAATAATTCATCATGCAGCTATAGCTTCATAACCTGGGAATTACCGCCAACGCTTATTTAACCAAATCAAATACTTTAAACATTGGCAGGTACATAGCAACTAAAATTGAACCGACCATGCCGCCTAGAACTGCAATCATAATTGGTTCCATAATACTTGTGAGAGCTTTGACAGCCTGTTCCACCTCATCTTCATAGAAATCGGCCACTTTCATCAGCATCTTGTCCAGTTCTCCGGTTTCTTCACCAACGCTGATCATCTGGATTGCCAAGAGCGGGAAGACTTGGTTTTTCTGCAAAGCCAAGCTGATCATGCCGCCTCCTTGAATCTCCCGGCGGGCTTCTTCTAAGGCATTGGCAATAACTTGGTTGCCAGAGGTATCGCGCACGATCTCAAGAGAACTTAAAACTGGAACTCCAGAGCGCGATAGAGAACCAAAGGTACGGCAAAACCGAGCCACCGCTGTCTTTTGGATTAAGTCGCCGAACAGCGGTAACTTTAGTTGCAGGCGATCAAGTGTTTCCCGGCCCGCCCGAGTTTTGTAGTACTGCCTGATCCCATAGACTATTGCTGCCACAATAAAGGGAATAATTAAGGCAGTTCTGCTGCGTAAGAGTTCACTCAGATTGACAAGGGCTTGCGTGAAGGCTGGTAATTCACCCCCTAGCTGCTTAAAAATGCCTCCAAAGACGGGGATGATAAAAATCACCATACCAAAAAAAACGGCAACAGCGATACAGGAAACCACAACTGGATAGGACAAGGCGGACTTAATTTGGTTGTTGAGGCGAGCCTGGTCCTCTAGCAGTTTGGAGAGTCGATTTAGCACCTCATCGAGCACACCTCCAGCTTCACCAGCCTGGACCATGCTGACATAAAGCGTATCAAAGGCTTCTGGATGCATTCGCATAGCGTCGGAGAGGTTGGAGCCCTGTTGCACGTCTGCATTGATTTCCATTAAAGCTTTTTTCAGCTTTTTATTAGTGGTCTGCTCTGCCAGCACCCCTAAGCTCCGAACCATGGCAACTCCAGCATTAACCAGGACAGCAAACTGGCGCGAGAAAATAGCTCTATCCTTGACTGTAATCTTACTTAAGAAGCTGAGATCAATTTCACCTTTAAAGCTAAAGCCTTCAGCTTCTTTAATGTCTAGGGTGAACAGCCCTTTATTTCGTAAAGCAGATCGTGCTTCGGCGGTGGAATTAGCAACGATCTTCTGTGTCTTCGGTTTTCCTTGGGCATCTCGAGCCCGAGCAACATAGGTAGGCATGATGTAGAACCAGTCGCAGGGAAGTAGTACTTGAGCAAGCAGTGATTTGCCAGTCTTATTTGCCAGCAAAGGCAGCCGATTTAGCTGGCTGGACACCACCGATAGCTACCGGGCCAATTAACCGCTGAAGTTCATCCGGGCGGGCCGTTTTGGACATTGCTGCTTCGAAGGAAATCGTGCCAGATTGGTAAAGGTCAGCTAAAACTTTTTCAAGCGTCACCATCGCCAACTTGCCGCCTGTTTGGATAGCGGAATAAATTTGGGAGGTTTTTCCTTCGCGGATCAAGTTGGCGATCGCCGGAGTTACAACCATAATTTCTTGAGCCATCACCCGGCCATACTCACCCGGCTTTGGATTCTTCTTAGGTACTAGCGTCTGGCTAAACACTGCTACCAGCGAGTTAGACAATTGCACCCTGATCTGCGTTTGCTGCACGGGTGGAAATACATCTACTACGCGATCAACGGTTTGCGCTGCTGAACTGGTATGCAGCGTCCCAAAGACAAGGTGCCCAGTTTCCGCTGCCGTGATTGCCAACTGAATGGTTTCTAAATCTCGCATTTCCCCAACTAGGATCACGTCAGGGTCTTCACGCAAAGCTGCTCTTAAGGCGTTTGCAAAGCTTTTGGTATCCTCACCAACCTGACGCTGGTGAATCAGGCTTTTTTGCGGCTCATAGACAAACTCAATTGGGTCTTCTACGGTTAGGATATGCTCTGCCCGCGTCATATTGATGTTATTGATCATTGAGGCCAAGGTAGTAGACTTACCAGACCCAGTAGGACCCGTGACTAAAATCAGCCCCTTTGGTTTTTCCGCCATCTCCCGCACAATATGAGGTAGGCCCAAAGTCTCAATATTGGGGATTTTGGAGCTTAACGCCCGGAGGCAAGCGGCATAGGTACCCCGATCTTTGTAGACATTCACTCGGAAGCGTGCCAAACCTCGCACACCATAGGAGCAATCCAGTTCCCAGTTTTGCTCTAATTGTTTGCGCTGAGTGTTATTGAGCATCATGAAGATCAATCGTTGGCATTGCTCTGGCGTCAATGGCTCGTACTCAGTGGGGGTTAAGTGACCGCTAACCCGAATGTAAGGAGGTAAACCGGCTGAGAGATGTAAGTCGGAGCCCCCACTCTCGATTACCTGCTCCATCAAGTCTTCAATCATTAGGTCCATAAATTCCTCTCACTAGTTCAATCAGTTGATGTAGGACTGAGCGCGAAAGAATGCTACTGGCTGGGTACCTACTCGCTAGTAAAACGAGGAGTTGTACAGTAAGGGCAATCTAGCCATTCTGGTTGGGCCTCAGCTCCACAAACCCGACAGGTAAGTGAAGTTTTGCGCTTGGCTTTTAGTTCTGCCTCTAAGCCGGTATCTGTGAACGTCACCCGCTCTACCTCTTCTAGGGTGGTTTGGCCTTGTTTGACCAGATTCAAGCTGTAGGCTAACAGCGTCACCATACCTTCCTCTACGGCAACTTCTTTAATTCGTTCCGTGGGGGCACCTTCGGTAATTAGGCTTTGGAGCCGCTCTGTGACTTGCATGATCTCGTAGACACCGCAGCGACCCTTGTAGCCAATGCCACTGCACTTTTCGCAAACGGGCTGGCCGTTTTCTTTAGCTGTCTGGATGTCTTCCGGCTGTAATGCATTCGCCTTGTAAAACGTTACCTCTAAATTCCGAGAAGCTGCTAAGCCAAAGCGGGCCAGTTCTTCTGAACTAGGGGTATAGGGAATCCGGCATTCATGACAAACACGCCGCATTAGTCGCTGGGCAACGACTCCGATCAAAGAAGCAGAAACCATGAAAGACTCGACTTCCATTTCGCCTAAACGGGCGATCGCACTGGCAGCGTCGTTGGTGTGTAAGGTTGTGAGTACTAGGTGCCCAGTTAGGGCAGCTTCAATCGCAGTTTTTGCCGTTTCTTTATCCCGTGTCTCGCCGACCAGAATAACGTCAGGATCTTGACGCAGAAAAGCTCGGAGGATTGAGGCAAAGTCCATGCCTTTTTCTCGGATGACTTGTACCTGAGTGAGGCCGGGTAACGTATATTCAATCGGGTCTTCTGCGGTGCTGATATTGACGCCAGGGCTATTGCATTCAGCTAAGGCAGAGTAGAGGGTTGTTGTTTTACCAGAACCGGTGGGACCTGTGACTAAAATCAAGCCAAAGGGGCGCCTTGTCATGTCCCTAACGGCTTGGAGACCATCAGGATCACTGATCAACTTATCTAAGCCCAGTTGAGTCGAGGAATTATCTAAGATTCGTAGGACAATTTTTTCGCCGTAGCGAGTGGGTAAGGTATTGACACGGAAGTCTACTTTGCGCCCCTGAAATAGCCTGCGGATACGCCCATCTTGAGGTTTTCGTCGTTCGGCAATATCGAGTTCCGCAATAATCTTGAACCGGGAAACGACTGCTGGAATAATCTTTTTCGGCAAAGCATCAAAGGCTTGACGCAAAACACCATCTTTACGGAACCGAATGCGTAAGCTTTCTTCCTGTGGCTCAATATGAATATCAGAAACATCTTCTTGCAGTGCTTTAGCTAAGACTTTATTAACCAGAGAAATCACCGGCGCTGCTTCCGCATCCTGTAAAGAGGCGGCTAGGTCATCTTCCGTTTCTCCTGGTGCATCTTCCAAGTCACCAAGATCACCTAACTCAATGGCTGAAATGTCAACCTGTTGTTGCTTGTTCGCTTTTTCGTCTAAAGGTTTTGCGATCAATTGTTGATAGTCTTCTAAAGCAATCACCAGCCGCTGCAAGCTCAAGCCTTGAGGGCGGAGGATGCGCCCCAAGTCATCCAAGGCACCTAAATTCTCCGGATCGACCATTGCTACTAGGACCGATGGGCTAGGGGTCTCAGTCCGCGAAAGAGGTACTAGCTGGTAGCGACGGCAAATATCAATTGGAATCAGCGTGTTAATTAACTGGCTAATTTGCTGAGTCGGAACTTGATGGAGTTCAGGGTCAAGGGACTCAATCCCGTAGAGAATTTTTAGCTCAAATAGTTGCTGGCGCTTGTACTGGCGGATCAGGTCTGGAGGAAGTGACTTGCCTGTGAGCTTTTCAATCACCTCCATGAGAGGACGCCCTGACTTGCGGCTTTCTAGAGCAGCTTGCTGTATTTGTTCATGGTTGGCATAGCCAGATTGAATCAGCTTATTGCCAAAGGGGAAAAAGCTTTGCCGGACAACTAAGGCACGCCGCTGGGAGGGAGAACTGGTCATAGCTGATAAAAAGGCTCTGCTTAGAGGATGCCCCGAAATCAGCAAGAGTCCTCACAGAGCCAAAACTTTATAGATGATTCCTGGGTTGCAGGTGTCTATAGCGTTGCTGCTAAACAGCCACGCTACTTTGGAGGCAGTACTGATCAAGATGTCAGTATCCCTACTTAATCCCTACTTAGAGATGGGTGAAAGACTGACTCTACAGGATATGCTTAACACTTAGTGATCCAGCCGGACTTTCTAATTCTGATACTCAGCAATTAGCAGCCCGTATCAGCACTTTCTACAATTGAAGTTAAAGCACTTGAAATTAGATCACCATGACTGAGGAAGAAAAACAGCTAGAGAACTTCGCACCAGCCGTTGATTCCGCGACGGTTTCTGAAGGCCAAGCAACGGAGCCCACCCCAGTGGTAGAAAGCGTGGCTCAAGATGGAACAACTGAGACACTCCTAGACGCAGATCTGGATGTTGGTCCAGCGTCTTTGGACGACACTGTTTCAACCTCTGAGTTAGTTAATCAAGAAGCACTAGCCCAGTTGGCAACAGAGGTTGAGGCTCTGAGGGCGCAACTTGAGGAACGGGCGAGCCAGTACATGCGAATCGCGGCTGACTTCGATAACTTTCGCAAGCGTAGCCAAAAGGAAAAAGAAGATTTAGAACAGCAAGCCAAGCGTAATACCTTGAGCGAGTTGCTACCCGTAATTGACAGTTTTGAGCGAGCCCGCTCCCAATTGAAGCCGCAATCGGAGCAAGAGGCCAATATTCATAAAAGCTATCAAGGCATTTATAAACAGTTAGTAGATTGTTTAAAGCGGATTGGTGTCTCCCCGATGCGTCCTGAGGGTAAAATGTTTGACCCAGCATTTCATGAAGCAGTAATGCGGGAATCAACGGATCAGTATCCAGAAGGAACGGTGGTTGAAGAACTGGTCAGGGGATACCTAATCGGTGATCGCGTCCTGCGCCATGCGATGGTCAAGGTTGCTACTGCTCCTGAGCCAACGATGGTTTCAGATTCGGCTCAGGTAGAGTAATAACGGCTTAAGTCCGCTTTTGCCTCACATAGGCTGGTGATGCTGTAGGGATTTAGAGCTAGCTTGATTAGATTTCCCAGTGATTGCGGAATACTGCTGAGGAGTGTCTGGCCAAGCTGACTTTTATCCGCCATCACCACCGTAAGTTATGGGAAAGCGAAAAGTGATTGGAATTGACTTAGGTACCACAAACAGTTGTGTTGCTGTCCTAGAGGGAGGTCAACCCACTGTAATCTCTAGCTCTGAAGGAGGACGAACCACGCCAAGCGTTGTTGGATTTGGCAAAGTAGGCGATCGTTTGGTTGGTCAACTGGCGAAGCGGCAAGCCGTAACAAATGCTGAAAACACTGTTTTCAGCATCAAACGGTTCATCGGCCGTCGCTGGGACGAAACTGAAGCTGAGCGCAGTCGCGTTTCTTACAACTGTGTCAAGGGGAAAGACAGCACTGTAGATGTGCAAGTGCGACAGCACACTTGTACCCCCCAAGAAATCTCGGCCATGATCTTGCAAAAACTGAAGCAGGATGCGGAGAATCACTTGGGGGAGCCTGTTTCGCAGGTAGTAATTACGGTACCTGCTTATTTCAGTGACGCTCAACGCCAGGCTACTAAGGACGCTGGTGCGATTGCTGGACTGGAAGTGCTGCGGATTATTAATGAACCTACTGCAGCCGCCCTATCCTATGGTTTGGACAAACAGGACCAAGACCAGACAATTCTTGTCTTTGACTTAGGGGGTGGTACGTTCGATGTTTCAGTATTGCAATTGGGGGATGGCGTTTTTGAGGTCAAAGCTACCTCCGGTAATAATCACTTGGGTGGCGACAATTTCGATGAGTGTATCCTCAGTTGGATGCTAAATACTTTTAAGGCAGATTCTGGCCTTGATCTTTCCCAAGACAAAATGGCTCTACAACGCTTGAGAGAAGCTGCTGAGAAAGCAAAAATTGAGCTATCGAGTACAGTTGCTACATCCATTAACCTGCCTTTTATCACCGCTGATCAGACAGGCCCAAAGCACTTGGAAGTTGAGCTAACACGTGCCAAATTTGAGGAGCTGTCTAGCCATCTGATCGAGGCAACGATTCAGCCCATGGCTCAAGCCCTCAAGGATAGCGCTCTAAGTACTGAGAAGATTGACCGAATTATTTTAGTGGGGGGTTCGACGCGTGTTCCAGCGGTTCAAGAAGCAATTCGCAAGCACTTTGGTGGTAAGACCCCAGACCGCTCAGTCAATCCTGATGAAGCAGTCGCATTAGGCGCAGCGATTCAAGCCGGGGTGCTGGGAGGCGAAGTTAAAGATTTACTGCTTTTAGATGTCGCTCCTTTGTCTTTAGGCATTGAAACTTATGGCGGTGTGTTTACCAAGATTATCGAGCGCAATACAACCTTGCCAACCAGCCGCTCGCAGTCATTTTCCACAGCTGTGGATGGGCAGACCTCTGTCGAGATTCAAGTTCTGCAGGGAGAGCGGGCCATGGCTAAAGACAATAAACTTCTGGGGAAGTTTGAGCTGACCGGCATTCCCTCGGCGGCACGGGGTGTACCCCAAATTGAAGTGGCTTTTGATATTGATGCCAACGGCATTCTCAATGTTTCTGCTCAAGATAAAGGCACAGGCCACCAGCAAAGTATCCGGATTAGTAACACGGGAGGATTAAGTGCTAGCGAAGTCGAGCGAATGCGGCAAGAAGCTAGTTTATCTGCCGATATTGATCGCCAGCACAAAGAGCGGGCTGAGCTAAAAAACCAGGCTGATAGCTTGGTTTATAGTTATGAATCGACACTTAGTGGAAATGCCGCTCTAGTAAGTGAGCAACTCCAGGCGGAAGCAGGCCAAAAAGTAGCGGAATTAAAAGCGGCGGTCGCAGATCAGACTGTGGCGGTCGCTAGCTTAAAGCAACAAGTTGCAGCAGTGCAACAGGTGGTGTTTGCGATTGGTGCAGCAATTTATGGTCAGATTAGTAATCTAACCCAAGCTCAGGGTAGTGTAGGTGCAAATGAAGTGATTGCGGACAACGTGACTGTGATCAACAATAATGACGATACAATCATTAATGATTACGAAGCAATTGACTAACTCAGTTGCTGGCTAATCTCAGTTTTTTACTTCTAAACCGCGCTTTATGGCCCGCGACTACTATGACATTCTCGGCGTCTCTCGTGATATAGACCAAGAGGACCTTAAGCGTGCCTACCGTCGCCTAGCTCGGAAATATCATCCTGATGTGAACAAAGAGGCTGGGGCTGAGGAGCGCTTTAAGGAAATCAACCGGGCCTACGAAGTTCTCTCAGAACCGGAGACCCGTGCCCGTTACGACCGTTTTGGGGAAGCAGGGGTTGGCTCTGCTGCAGGTGCAGCCGGGTTCCAAGACTTTGGCGATATTGGCGGCTTTGCTGACATATTTGAAAGTTTCTTCAGTGGCTTTGCTGGAGGTGCCGGGGGACAGACAACCCGCAGGCGCAGTGGGCCGGCTCGTGGTGATGATCTACGGTTTGACCTAAGACTGGATTTCCGGGAAGCAGTGTTTGGGGGTGAGAAGGAAATCCGAATTAGTCATCTGGAAACCTGTGCCACCTGTGGCGGCAATGGTGCCAAACCAGGTACTCGGCCCCGCACCTGCACAACCTGTAGTGGCTCTGGCCAAGTCCGTCGTGCCACCCGCACACCTTTTGGTAGCTTTACACAAGTATCTGCCTGTCCAACCTGCAATGGGTCTGGGCAAATGATTGAAGACCGGTGTGAAACCTGTAACGGCAACGGCCAAAACCAGGTGACGAAGAAGCTTAAGATTACAATTCCCGCCGGGGTAGATACAGGCACCCGGTTGCGGGTGTCGAATGAAGGCGATACTGGGCAGCGAGGGGGACCGGCTGGGGATCTCTACGTCTACTTGTTTGTGCAAGAAGATTCAGAGTTCCAGCGTGATGGTATTAACATTCTCTCACAGCTCAAAATTAGCTATCTGCAAGCAATTTTAGGCTGCCGGATCCCGGTGAATACGGTAGATGGTGAAGAGGAGTTAATGATCCCGGCCGGAACTCAGCCAGCCACCGTTCTCACCTTAGAAAATAAAGGTGTACCACGTCTGGGCAATCCTGTGAGCCGAGGTAATCACTTAATTACTATTTTGATTGATATCCCAACACGCATCACACCGGAGGAGCGGGAGTTGCTAGAAAAATTAGCAAAGATAAAGGGCGATCGCACCGGTAAAGGAGGCTTTTTAGGAGGGCTATTCCGAGGATGAATGAGTCTGCACCCCTCTCTAGTAGCGCTGACGTGCACATGGATCTGCGGGGAACGCCTTGTCCGATTAACTTTGTGCGGACCAAGCTACGTTTAGAGCAAATGGCTCCAGGAAAACTGCTAGAAGTTTGGCTTGATCCGGGGGAGCCAATTGAGCAGGTACCCGATAGTCTGGCAGTTGCAGGCTACAAGATTGAACAACTTGAAGAGCGCTCTGGCTTCTTTTCACTCCAGGTTCGGTGCCCCATGACTTCCCCTTTACTGGCCAGTGAACTGGACTGATCATATTGAGTTAGGTCCAGGCCTCTGCGGAATCGTGCTGGCTGTGCAAGCAAACTACTACCGAGTAAGACTCGACCCTAGTACCACAGCGCCTGTGTCTGAACTGCTTTGCACCCGGCGTTCCCGACTCAAAAAAATCGGCCAGCAAGTGATGGTAGGTGATCGCGTAGTGGTAGAAGAACCAGACTGGAAAGGCCAGCGGGGCGCGATTGCCCAGGTCTTGCCCCGGCAAACGCAACTGGATCGTCCTCCAGTTGCCAATGCCAGCCAAATCCTTTTAGTTTTTGCCTTGGCAGAACCCAATTTAGATCCTCACCAGCTTAGTCGGTTTCTTGTCAAAGCGGAATCTACCGAGTTAATAGTGGTTCTATGCTTGAGCAAGTGTGACTTAGCAACGGCTCAGGAGCAAGCTCACTGGTGCGATCGCCTGCAAGGATGGGGATACTCACCTGTGCTAATTAGTACTTATACTGGCGAGGGTTTGACATCTCTGCGTGCTCACTTGGATCAAAAGCTAAC
Source organism: uncultured Synechococcales cyanobacterium (assembly GCA_902806435.1). GTDB lineage: Bacteria > Cyanobacteriota > Cyanobacteriia > Thermosynechococcales > Thermosynechococcaceae > CADCWO01. The sequence continues at coordinate 38,785 of CADCWO010000145.1, forward strand.
GGTGATCGCGGGCCCTTCCGGGGTAGGTAAATCCAGCCTGATCAATCAGCTCGTTCCCCAGGCAAATCTAAGGGTAGGTTTAGTTTCCGGTAAATTAGGTCGAGGTCGTCACACTACCCGCCATGTGGAGCTGTTTGACCTACCCACAGAGGGACTGTTAGCGGATACCCCTGGCTTCAACCAGCCTTCTTTAGATTGTTCTCCACAGTCCTTAGCCCATTACTTTCCGGAAGCCCGTCAACGCCTCGCAACGGCTAGCTGCCAATATAATAATTGCTTCCATCAGGATGAACCCAACTGTGCGGTTCGTGGTGAGTGGGAGCGCTATGAGCACTACCTGGATTTTCTGGATGAAGTAATCATCCAACAAGAACATCTAAACCAACTCAGCGATCCAGAATCAACCACCAGGTTGAAAACTAAAGGTAAAGGCCAACAGCAGTTAGAGCCAAAACTAGAGCCTAAAAAACACCGGCGCCCTTCCCGCCGCACACAACAGCAAGATCTACAAGAGCTTTACAAAGATGCAGAAGACTCATTATCCGAGAACAATGAGTTTGATTGATTCACACTTTAAAGTTCTGTTGAGAGCTGGAATTGTAGATTATCCAGAATTGTCAGGTTGAGCGACAGCAAACTCAACTGGGGTTTCAGAAGGGTTGCCTGGAGGAGCTTGCAGGTGATCTAGAGCACTCTTAAGACTACTAGCCAAAGGTACAGCAAGCAGTAATCCTAATACCCCCCCGACCTTGGTCCCAACTGCCAAAGCAGCCAAGATGCCAATCGGGCTCAGCCCCGTAAACCGGTTGAGTAGCCGGGGAGCGATCGCCTGGTCAATCACTTGGTCAACTACAACCGCTACAGCCAGAGTCTGCACACCCAACCAAAAGTTATGGGAAGCCACTAATAGACTGACTAAACTAAAACTTAAGAGGTCGCCAAATGGGATCAAGGCCATGATTCCTACCCCCAGGCCAAAGAGCAAACCAAAAGGCACTTTTAAGCTTAAAAAGACCACAGTCATTGAGCAACCAACCAGTACTGCCAGGGCAACTTGACCTAGAAGGTAGTTTTGGAAGTTTTGCTGCAAAGCTGGCTGCACAACTTGGCTAAACCGGGCAGGTAAGCGCTGAAAAAGGTCGTTCCACAGCCGCTCTCCATCTAGAAGCAAGTAGAAACTCAACACTACAGTTAATGCAACTTCTGAAACGCTATCAACCGCTTCAAAAGCAAGCGTGAAAAATTCCTCAGCTAGAGATTGCAACTCATCCGGGAGGCGATCGCTAAGTTGCGTTGCCAATTGGCTCAAATTAATTGATAGATTGCGAGCTGCTGCCCAATCATCAAGCGTTTTTAGCTCTTGGCTTCCAGAATCAATCCAGCCAGGTAGCAGTTTAGCACTCTGACTCAACTGCTCTAAGAGCAAAGGAATAAATGTGATACCAGAAGCAATCAAAATCGCTAAAGCTAGTAAGAAAACAAAGACCACTGCATAGTTGCGTTTCACTTGGTATCGTTGGAGAAACTGAACCGGATAATTCAAGATAAAAGCCAACAAAGCGGCTAAGACAAAAATCGTCACGATTTGTTGAAAAAAATGAAAAACTTGGAGCGCCAACCAGCCGTTGACTACAATCAGCGGAAAGGGCAAACCTAGTGTCAACCATTGATGGACCTTATTCGGTGAACCCGCCATACGCCTTTTTGCCTAGCCTTTGGTCTTCTATTTGTAGCAGCTCAGCCATTTTACAGTGCTAGATGGGTTTGAGCGATAACGCAGATAGAACAATGACTTGCCTTTAGAGACGCTAGTTAAAGAATTCATCGATTACGACAATGTCTCCTTGCCTATTGAGAACTACCCTCTACACGTTCTAATTGGCTATGTCTTAAATCACCCTTTTACCATTTCTACGAGCCGTATCAGTTTCCTCTTTGCTGAATGGATTTAATTGGATCGGCACCTCTACATTGTCTTGACTGGCAAAACCTACTTTAGCTGCCCAAGCAAGTTTTTGGGTTCTTGGAACGACTTCTTTAAGCTACTAGTAAATTTATCTGACCTGACAATGCTTACCCTCCCTCTGGGTCTCAGCGCGGTTAAATGGCAGTACGTATTGGAACCTATCTCATGGCTGCTTCTGTGATCTTTACCGTTGCCGATGCTGTTAATCTACAGCTTTTTCAATCGCTACTTTATCTAAGGCATCACGGTTACAGGTAAGTCAATGCTAGCCCTTGAATTACCTGTTCGGCTGATTGGCAAATCTGTTGCCAAACTTAGCCGCATCCAACCTGAGAGGAATGTAATCACGATAAGATTGCTTTAAAGTTTTGTTTACACTGCTTTACGCTGCTGAGCAGGACTGCAAGCGGTTAGGCCACAAAGCGATATTGGTGCAAAAATGCTCACATCCAGAGGAGATTCTGTCTCTGTCGAAGCAACAACTCCCTTGAGCCATGAGGAGCATAATACCCAGCTTACGGAGGCTTCTCACTCACAGCCTTTTAACTCAATTCGCTCCAGCCTGCGGGCTTCTACTATCGATGGGGTTCTTGCTGCAATTTTTCATAATATTGCTGGAGGGGTACTACTCAGTAACTTTCTGGTTGAATTAGATGCCAGTACCGTTCAGATTGGCATGTTGGCGTCTATTCCGATGCTGGTAAATTTACTTCAGCCTCTGGGGGCTTACTTTGCAGATCGCACCACTAGCCGCCACCATTACGGACTCTGGATCTTTGCCCCGGCTCGGCTGGTTTGGCTTGTTTTAGTTTTAGGTATTACCTTACTGACCTGGCGGCAAGCTGATCCTCATCCGCTGATTTACTGGACGCTGGGGGTGATGTTGGTTTCCCACATTCTCTCAGCTTTGGGTAGTGCTTCTTGGTTTAGCTGGTTGGCAGCCCTAGTACCGCGGCAATTGCGGGGGCGATATTTTGGTTTTCGTAACAGTGCGTTCAACCTAACGATCTTGATTGCTGTTCCCCTAGCGGGGTTTGGGGTTTCTGCTTGGCCTGGGGGAACTATCCAAGGGTACGGGATGATGCTGCTCTTAGGGGTGATAGCCGGGGTAGTTAGCATCGGGTTTCAATTCTTGATGCGAGATGTCAATCCGCAAGTTCAGAGATCGCTTCCGGTTGCAATCGACGTTGGCAGTGGGGCCGGAACCAGCACTCCAATGCAGCCCCAGATTTGGCAGGATAAGAACTTTCTCATTTTTTTGGTTTACTTTGGGTTGTGGGCCTTCTCAATCAACCTCAGCTCCCCCTTCTTCAATATTTATTTGCTCGATAATCTCTCTTTAGATGTCAGGTGGGTAACTCTCTATAACAGCTTGGCTTCCGGCGCGACTTTGCTAATGTTAGTCGTCTGGGGTAAGCTCTCAGATCGAGTCGGTAACCGGCCACTGCTTTTACTGGTGGGCATTTTGGTTGCCCTGACGCCCCTGCTCTGGTTGGGAATTAATACCAGTTCAACTTCATTATGGTTGTGGTTACCCCTGCTGCATATTTTTATTGGTGGAACCTGGGCAGCGATTGAGTTATGCAGCAATAATATCCAGATGGCGATCGCTCCGATTCAATGGCATTCGAGTTACTTTGCGATCGCTGCGGCTGTGGCTGGGGGAGCTGGTGCTGCGGGAACGCTTGCCGGCGGTGTCTTAGCCCAGTTTGCTGACTATGGAGGGCTAAAAGGAATGTTTATCATTTCCTGTATCTTGCGATTTGTGGCACTTTTGCCGCTTGTTCTGGTGCATGAATGGCAAAATCAGTCTAGTTCGCAGGCTAAGGTATTAACGGCTAGTACTGAGCCTTCGGTGATCCTAAATGAACCTCTCAAACCAGATTTGTTGCATCGGGAACAGCCTTCTATGCGGAGTTGATTTTAGTCAAGTAGTCTTTGAGCGCCAAGAATCCTAAACCATCTCAGCCTTGACAAGCGTTACTTCTACTAGTGAAGCTCATGAAAGGTGGATCAGAGAAATACTATGGGACTAGTTGTCCAAAAATACGGCGGCACTTCAGTCGGTTCTGTCGAGCGTATTCAAGCCGTTGCTCAGCGAATTATCGCTACAGCCCAAGCTGGTAACTCCTTGGTAGTCGTGGTTTCTGCCATGGGTAAAAGTACAGATGCCCTGGTAAAGCTAGCCCGTGAAATTTCCGCCAATCCTTCCCGGCGAGAACTGGATATGCTGCTTTCTACAGGTGAGCAGGTAACCATTTCTCTACTCAGTATGGCGCTTCAGGAGTTAGGCCAACCGGCCATTTCACTCACGGGGGCGCAAGTTGGGATTATTACTGAACCAGAACACACCCGCGCCCGGATATTTCACATTAAAACAGAACGGCTACAGCGGCATTTGGAGGAAGGCAAGGTTGTCGTAGTAGCTGGTTTCCAGGGGGTTGCCAGCACCACAGATTTAGAAGTAACCACTCTGGGCCGCGGCGGTTCTGACACTTCCGCTGTCGCCTTGGCAGCAGCATTGCGGGCGGATTGCTGCGAAATTTACACTGATGTACCCGGTATCCTGACGGCTGATCCGCGCCTGGTGCCGGATGCCCAGTTAATGAGCGAGATTACCTGTGACGAGATGCTGGAGCTTGCCAGCTTGGGGGCAAAGGTACTACATCCGCGGGCGGTGGAAATTGCTCGAAATTACGGAGTCCAAATGGTAGTGCGCTCCAGCTGGAGTGGCCATCCGGGAACGCGAGTGGTATCGCCGGTGCCGCAACCGCGCCCCCTTAAAAATTTGGAGCTGGGGCGGCCTGTGGATGGGGTTCGTTTTGATACGGATCAAGCTAAAGTAGCGCTGTTGCGGGTTGCTGATCGCCCTGGCATTGCGGCGCGCTTATTTGGAGAACTGGCACAGCAAAACCTAGATGTTGATTTAATTATTCAATCGATTCACGAAGGTAACACCAACGATATAGCCTTTACCGTCACCAAAGCTGCCGCAAATCAAGCCGAAGCTGTGGCAACTGCCTTTGGCCCGATGCTATCTCGTACTACGCTAGAAACAGCAGGACCAGAGGTACTGGTCAATAGAGCGATCGCGAAAGTAAGTATCACCGGTGCAGGGATGATTGGTCGTCCGGGAGTGGCCGCTCAGATGTTCACCACCCTGGCTGCCGCCGGGATTAACTTGCAGTTGATCTCGACTTCTGAAGTGAATGTGAGTTGCACGATCGCTGCCACCGACTGTGACCGCGCGATCGCGGCCTTGTGTCAAGCCTTTGCCGTCGATAGTTCTTCCACCCATCTTAGCCCCAGCCTACCTGTCCCCTCACCCCCGGTGCGCGGCGTCGCATTGGATCTCAATCAAGCACGGCTGGCAATTCGTTCAGTTCCGGACCGTCCGGGTCTAGCTGCCGAGATTTTTCAACGCTTAGCAGCCCAAAATATTAGCGTAGACATGATCATCCAGTCCCAGCGTTCTCGCTCTGTCAGTGGTGTGATTACCAGAGATATCGCCTTTACCGTTGCCCAGGTGGATGCCGAAACCGCCCTTACCTTCCTTAGTAAAGCTATACCAGAATTAGGCTGTGGAGAAGTGATCGTAGATACAGCGATCGCTAAGGTAAGTATCGTCGGAATGGGAATGCTGGGCCAACCTGGAATTGCTGCTCACATGTTCAAGGCCCTGGCCAACCATCAAATCAACATCCAAATGATTGCCACGTCGGAAATTAAGGTGAGTTGCGTAGTTGCAGAAGCAGATGCGGTGACGGCGCTGCGTGCTATCCATGCTGCCTTTGATCTTTGTGGCCAGCATAGGGTAGAAATTCCCGCCTAATCTTAGAATGGCCAGCTATCTAGTCTGAGGGCATCTAAAATTTATCTCATCTTCCGCTAGCGCTCGACCCAGAACAAGCCTCTTCTTATTCTTGGTGCAATGCTAAGATAGCAAAGCTGTTCAGAATTAGTCTTCCACCGTCATGGCTGTTCCTAAGAAGAAAACGTCAAAATCAAAGCGCGACAAGCGCAAAGCGACCTGGAAGCACAAGGCTGCGATCGCGGCACAGAAAGCTTTATCAACTGGCAAGTCAATTCTTACAGGCCGAGCCAAAGGATTTGTTTATCCCACTGAAGAAACCGAGGAAGAGTAGTTCTTTAAGAGTCTACTCTTGGCTCGTTCGGTACAGCGCTGAGGTGTTATTGCTGAGTCAAAGCATAACGATAATCCGCGATCGATCCTCTAGGTCATTAAATGCCGTAATTGAAGTGTGAATTGTTTTTGGGTAAGCAGTTCAGCTAATATTCCTTAGGTAGATCTAGATCAAATCTCGCTCCAAGTTCTCCCCCTCTCACAAGTCCTTGAAGCACAGTGGCGCCTCAAGCTAGCAGCAGCCTGGGATAGCTATATAGCCTCAACCAATATTTACCAGCCAGCTACAGTGGGGCAGGCCAAAGATGCCATCACAGCCTTTAGTCACAGGTGAGATGAGTACCAACCTATCATCCTCCGAATTGAGGTTGAGCGATCGAGAAGGAATATTCACCTTCCGGATAGCTGAGACGTACTCTGTACCAGCGCTAGCAAAGCTATGCTTGCAGGACTATTGCTATAGAGCGTTCAACCGCTCCTTTTCTCAAATTCGCTAGCGCGAGAAACTCCCTTGTGGATAAGCCAGCGGCGCTCAGTGCTCCACCCAGCCTTCAACACTACTAGCAAGCGGTAGACGATACCGGCCTCAATCTGAAGGTTGGCCTATCTAAGGCTATCAAATCTCTTGTCTGCTGAATAACCTTCCTTCTCTACGACAAAAGGCTTAATATACTCTGAAAAACTTTTAACCCAATGGAATAGCCTTTGAGATGGACTGAGCAGGTTTCTGGGTATTACTAAAGATAAGAGAAAGCTTTAAGGCAGAGCCAGATTGGTTTGAGCAATCTATGCTTAAGTTAGCGCAGGAGGTAAGGGGGGTACTTCTATTGGTTTTCACACCAGAGTATGTATACTCCATGACTAGCAAGTGATGGCAAAATACCACTGGCTAAATACCAATGCTCAAACCGACACTACCTGAGGGTGCTTCACCCGCCGGGAAGATCCGCCAATTCTGGGAAAATCTAACCTTCCAAGCCAAACTGGCCATCATGTTAGTATGCGGCGCTGCTGTGCCGTTAGTTGTAGTGGTCCAAGCGACGACAAAGCTTTCCGAAAGAAACTTCTTGGCACAGTTAGAGCAGACCTTACGCAAAGATTTAACTGCTCTAACAGATGAGGTCTCATTCAATAAAGACCTCACCCAGATAGAGGCAGCCAACTTAGCAGGTCAAGTCGAAGCAGTAAGCATCGATCTGAATAATCCCCAAAGTGTCTCTTTACATCGTCCTTTGTTGAATAAAGCTGTAAGTGTTCCTAGGGCAAGCTTTGTTATCCTCACCGACAGCGAAGGTAAAAGTCTTGTTCAAAAAAATCAAATTTTGGCAAATAGTTCTCACTATCCACCTTTGCCCAATCAGGAATTGCCTAATAGCAAGTCCCGATACCGTCCAGTTTCTGCTTTTCTAGGCAGCAGTCTTGCGGATGTTCCAATCGTCAAAAATTCTCTGATTAATGGACGCTCATTAGCCGGGACTGAACTGATAAGCGGAAAAGTTTTACGACGCTTAGGTTTAGCAGAACAGGCTCAGATTGGCTTGCGACCTCAACTAACCCACGGTCTTTCTAAGCCCAAGCAACCTTTTCCTGAAGGTACCTATGACATTGACCGAGGCAGGATAGGTTTGGTGATCATGGCTGTTCACCCGATCAAGATTAACAGCCAGATAGTGGGGACTGCCATTGTGGGAACCTTGCTGAATCGTAACTACGAAATTGTTGATCGGATCAAGCAGAATTACAACGTGCCCACTGTAACCATCTTCGCTCAAGACTGGCGGGTGAGTACAAACATCCCCTACATAGATGGCAAAACCCGAGCGATTGGGACCCGCGTTTCTCGAGAAGTAGCAGAGACAGTTCTTGATCGAGGACAAACCTTTATTGGTCAGGCCAACATCATTGGGAGCAAGTACCGCACTAGCTATAGTCCCCTATACGATCATCAAAGGGAACTCAAGCCGAACCAAGCGAAGCCAGTGGGCATGCTCTATGTGGGTGAGTCTGAGCAAGAAGTACAGGGTTTCTTATTCAGGCAGCAACTTAGCAGCTACAGCATCGGGGGAATCCTGTTGTTATTGGTTAGTGTGCTTTCTATTCCGATCGCTAGCTCTATCGCCCGTCCGTTAAGACACTTAACTCGTTTTGCCCAACAAGTGGCAACCGGAGAACAAGGAGTAAGACTGGAGCCTAGCGATCGTCAAGATGAGGTTGGCATCCTGACCCGGGAATTAAATCAGATGGCTACCAGGATTGAGACAAATCTTGAAGTGGCCCGGCGAGCTGAAGCGCAATACCGCAGCATCTTTGAGAGTGCCACTGAAGGCATATTCCAGACCACGCTCAACGGCTACTATATCAAGGCAAATCCTGCACTAGCCCGTATTTATGGTTATGAGTCTCCTGAGGAACTAATCACCACTCTCAGCGATATTGGGCAGCAAATCTACGTTGAACCTAACCGTCGTGCGGAGTTCATTCGCCTAATGCAGGAGTACAATGCCGTGTTTAAGTTTGAGTCTCAGGTCTACCGCAAAGACAGAAGCATGATCTGGATCTCGGAAAACGCACGCAGTGTCCGTGATGCCAAAGGTACACTACTCTACTACGAAGGTACTGTTAGAGACGTTACTGTCGCTAAGCGTCTTGAGGTAGAACGCAAGCAGGCCGAGGAAGAGCTACGGCAGGCTAACGAAAAGCTTATAGGCTGGGTGAACGAACTTCAACAGCGTAACCATGAGACCACCCTACTCAGTGAAATGAGCGAGCTGCTCCAAGCTTGCCTCACAGTGGAGGAGGCTTACAGTGTAATCACTCAGTGGGTGCAACCCCTATTTCCTAATCTGCCCGGCGGACTTTTTATGATCGCTGCTTCCAAAAACCTGGCCGAGGCCGTTGCCACATGGGGCACAACCGTTACCAGTCAAAACCTGTTCTCAACTTCTGAATGCTGGGCAATGCGACGTGGCCGAACACACGTGGTGGTAGATACGTCTAACGGTTTGTGCTGTCACCATTTACACCCGGCAAGTAATGGCTCTAGCTTGCCTGCTGAGTACTGTTGTGTCCCATTGATGGCTCAAGGGGAAGCGTTGGGCATGCTGTATTTAAACTCGTTGAAAGGGGGTCAATTAACAGAGGCTAAGCAAAGATTAGCAATGACGGTAGCTGAACAAGTTGCGCTGGCTTTAGCGAACTTAAAGCTGCGCGAGACATTGCGGGGTCAAAGCATCCGAGACCCGCTTACGGGGTTATTCAATCGACGCTATCTGGAAGAATCATTGGAACGAGAGCTGCACCGAGCCAGGCGTAACCAGCACTCAATGGGAATTATCATGCTTGATGTCGATCACTTTAAGCAGTTCAATGATACGTTTGGTCATGAGGCAGGTGATGCATTACTACAGGAATTGGGTCTACTGCTGCAAAGATATACCCGTGGCGTAGATATTGCCTGTCGCTATGGCGGCGAAGAGTTTTTGCTACTGCTGCCGGAAGCATCCTTGGCTGTTACCCAGCAACGAGCGGAGCAACTTCGTGAAGAAGTTAAGCAACTAAAGGTGCAGTATCACCGGCAATTGCTTGGTCCAATCACCCTTTCGCTTGGGGTGGCTATCCTGCCAGAACACGGCACAACAGCCAAGAGTGTTATCCAAGCTGCTGACACAGCTCTATATAGTGCCAAAGCGGAGGGCCGCGATCGCGTAGTGACTGCTGCAGTAGAGACTGGCGAATGCGAAAGCTATCTACCGCAGGCTGATCAGCTTCACAGACAAGCTTTTAAGGCTTGAGCCAGTTCTAAAGCGGTTTGGTAGCAACCATTCCGGCTAGACGGTGTTGAGCGCTCAATCACGGCTCGTAGTTGTGAAGGCAATGCAAGGTAGTCCTTCAAAGCCAACTGGCGGCCCTGAGAGCCTGTTAGCAAGAAGAGCAATGTTTCACCTACTGCCTCAAGGTCAGACTGAGGCCCGACTGCTCGCTTGTGTCTAGGTGTAAACTCCTTGATTTCATCAACTTGGTCTAGAAACTGAGTTGTGGATTGGGCTGAATTAAACCCAACAACGGTGATCTGCTGATCTCGGTTACGCACCAGTAGATTACTTGGTTTAATTCCCTGGTGAATCAAAGGGGGAGTTTGGCAGTGCAGATAATCTACCACCTCACAAACTTCAAGCATCCAGGTAATTGCTTGCTGAGGTGATGCTGAACCGTGCTGCTTCATCCATCTGTCTAAATCCTGAGCGTGAATCAGTTCCCTCACCAGGTAGTGCTGGCCCGCTTCCGTAAAGGCATCAAAAAACTGAGGAATGCGAGGATGATTTAGAGACTGCAACATCCGGGCTGATTGAACAAATTTCTGCTGAGCTTCTACTACACCTTGAGATTCAATTTCCTGAAGAACTTGCAACGCAGGTCGTCCGGCCGGCGGTTTGGAGTGCCAAACCAAGTAAATCCTGCTGGTATCGCCTGTTCCCAGCGATCGCAGGACTTGGTAGTTCCGAATAGTCTGTTGAACGTGGATGGGCTGACCACAGCGGATGCAAAATAAATTGCTGGGATGATTACCTTTGTGGTCACAGGGATTGGGATTAGCTGCTGCTGTCTGATGCATTTGGATCTTGAGCAGTGGTCCTCCTAGGCCAAGTTGCACCAGACAGCCATCGCACAGCAATCCTTGGGACACCAGCTTGCCATCCAGAAATGTGCCATTGGTTCCTTGGCTACGTAACTGCCAAACCTCCTGCTCAGCAGAATGAATAACTCGGCTTAACTCCACGTGGTGCCGCGACACCAGCGGGTCATTGAGCACAACATGATTTTCAGCGGACCGACCGATCCGAATTAGCAATTCCTGCTCAAAGGTCCATGTTTGAAGGGAATTTTTTTGTTTTGCATCTAATAGGATTAGGGTGATCACGTTTGAAAATCCTGACCATAGATTGAGGTAAGACCACCTAGCTGGCAAAGCGATCTCGTTCTATAGAACCCATTTGACATCTATGTATCATGGTGAAATAAGGCCCTACAACCCTCTAATCTAGTCGCTATGGCGTATGCCAGCAGTCTCACTAACGCAGAATGGGAAATTCTTGA
>CADCWO010000146.1 GCA_902806435.1 uncultured Synechococcales cyanobacterium
GCAGCAGGCATCTTTAGTCATGAGGAACAACACCTGCCCATATTATGGTTTTTTAAGTCCCTCTACTTAGTTGGAAAGTTCAAGGTCATTATCCTGACGAGCGCTGTAATTCAATTGGTAAAGTATTTACGATTAGTGGCTTAAGGAAGAGGCAAAAGCACATCAAAATGGATTGAGAGGAGCTTGATCGAAGACAGCTAAATTAACCATCTAGCTAGAACTTACGATTCAGTACGAACTATTTAGTCTAGAAGCTCATCCTGTATAAAACAGAATCTTGATTTATTCTGCCTCAATGCTCAGGCATATGGTTTTAGAACCTTGCAGTGACCTTCTCCAAGCAATTTAAGGCCATAACGAGAGCCTTGATCCGAATGAATACTCTGATCTGTTGCTGGGTAAGGTAACTAGGCAATGACACTTCAGTTAAAACCTGATCCCATTCCAAGCGACAGAGCGTTCCTAGAGTTTGTAGCATGAGGAATTTATCGCTAGTGGCTCAGGGGCCTAGCCCAAACCCACCGTGACTCTTACTGGGTCGGCCGGAAATTCTACTGTCTAATCAATACTAGGTCAGTGACTATGTTCGCGATCGCGGCGAGGTAGCCTAGATTTTGATATCATTGATTTTGATTGCTGGTGTAGCTCAGTTGGTAGAGCAGCGGTTTTGTAAACCGCCGGTCGAAGGTTCGAGTCCTTTCACCAGCTTGCTTAAACAAGCGTAGAGACTAAAGTAGACTGTTCAGGATGGAATATCCTCTAAATTTCGTGACTGTAATCAGAGCTCAAGAAGTTTACTAGTCCCCTTTGCCGAGGTTGATTTTGGAGGTTTTCCTAGGCACAACTAATAGTTTTGTGAATGTGAAATACTACTGCCAACAACCTAACGCCTTCCCCAGTAACTACTTGAGCGATTTACGGGGGGAAATTCAGGCATGCTCTTACTTTACGACTAATAACCTCAACCAAGACTTTGTAGGCACTAAAGGATTTTCCGTAGTGTTTCAACGATCAGGGCTGGTAGAAGTAGAGCAGCAGTTTCCCTTCTTCAAACCGTATTTGAATCTAGCTCTTCAGCCAGCTTGTAATGCTTTTTACCTCAATCCTTTACTACTGAAGGAAGGCTCCCGCGTAGATCCACACCTTGATCGCTCACTGCGCTCCTACTGCAAGACCATCGAGCTACCTACACTCGTCAGCGTTCTTTACGTTCAGGTGCCGTTGGCTATGGAGGGGGGAGAACTGTTACTGCAATGTCAGAAACGTCAAGTTGGAAAGGTTAAGCCCCAAATAAATACCTTGCTTTACTTCCAGGGTAACTTAACCCATTCTGTCAATCCTCTCAAAACTCCAGGAAATCGCCTCAGCTTAATTTGTGAACAGTATAGTTTGAGTGAAGCTGAACTTCAGGAAATCCCGAAGTTCACCGTGGAATCAAGAGCTGCTCAGCACAAAAGCAAGAAGAGTAGATACCACCCCCCAAACACCAAGATCACATCGAGGTTGAGGTGACCCTATTCACAACTGACTACCCGCAGAGTACTGGTCGCGAAAAATATCTTAGGGTTGAAGCTCACTGCTTAGGATTTTGCCCCTACTTAGTCAGCTAATACTTTTGGCACTCATGCGTCAATAGACCCGCTTGCTACAGTAAGACAGGCTTGAGAGGGTATATCTCAAAAAATTAATTCGACGTTAGGGCTAGTAAGTATCGTTGCACCTGTTCATGAAACATTGAGGCATAACCATGGAAAAACGAACCCTAGGCAGATCTGAGGTGCAGATCTCACCAATTATTATGGGTACCTGGCAGGCAGGCAAATCTCAATGGGTTGGAGTTGAGGATGCGGAAACCGCTAAAGCAATGCGAGCCGCCTTTGAGGCCGGGATTACGACATTTGATACAGCTGAAGTCTATGGCAAAGGTCACTCCGAGCAAGTGGTTGCGCAAGCTCTATCAAATGTTCGGGACCAAGTGGTCTACGCAACCAAGGTTTTTGCCAACCACTTGAAGCATGACCAAGTAATTGAGGCTTGCCACGGCTCCTTAAAGAACTTGCAGACGGACTACATTGACCTGTACCAAATCCATTGGCCTGCGGGGTCTTTTAATAGTGAAAAAGTTCCGATCGCCGAAACCATGGGTGCCTTGAACGAGTTGAAGCAGCAGGGGAAAATCCGGGCGATTGGGGTCTCAAATTTTTCTCGCGCCCAGTTGGAAGAAGCAACCCAATATGGCCGGATTGACAGTCTCCAACCTCCCTACTCTTTATTTTGGCGACAGGTAGAGCAGGATGCCATGACTTATTGTACAGAGCAGAACATCTCGATCATTGCCTACTCTTCCCTGGCTCAAGGTTTGCTGACAGGCAAGTTTGGACCAGACCATCGGTTCGCAGAAGGCGATAACCGTGCTAAAAACAAGCTTTTTCAGGGAGAGAACTATCAGCGAGCCCAGCGAGCTTTAGATAAATTACGGCCCATTGCAGAACGCCACCAGGTAAGTTTAAGCAACTTGGCATTAGCTTGGCTGATTGATCAGCCTCAAACCAGTGCGATCGTCGGTGCCCGCAACAGTGAGCAGGCTGTCCAAAACGCTAAGGCAGCAGAAATTCATCTCTCCAGCAGTGAATTAGCAGAAATTGATGCCATTGGCCGAATTGTCACAGCGCACCTAGACGAGGACCCTGTAATGTGGAATTGGGCTAGTTAGCTCAGACAAACTAGTACGATAGAAGCTACAGCTTTGACTTAATAGATGATATGCACAGTCAATACCAGCTGGGATGGCTGGCGCTTTGTCGAATTTTAGACGCTAACTTAGATCGGGCTCGTGAAGGCCTAAGGGTGATTGAAGAGTGGTGTCGTTTTGGTTTAAATAACCCTTCTTTAACCGAGCAATGCAAGCAGTTCCGGCACCAGCTAGGGCAGTGGCATCATTCGGAGCTGCGCTTTGCGCGCGACACTTCCAATGACCCCGGTACTGCCCTCAGCCATCCGCTAGAGAAGCAACGTGCCAATATTCAATCTGTCTTGCAGAGCAATTTCAGCCGCGTGGAGGAAGCCTTGAGGGTGCTTGAGGAATACGGTAAGCTCTATAACCCAGCTATGGGAGAAGCCTGCAAGCAAATCCGTTACCAGGTATATATTCTAGAAAGTACTCTTTTAACCCAACAGCGCCATCAAACGCTATTACAGTCCCGCCTTTACCTGGTCACGGCGCCAGTAGAAAATTTATTTGCCGTAGTGGAAGCCGCGCTCAAAGGCGGGTTGACTTTGGTGCAGCATCGAGACAAGGAGTTAGACGACGGTGTGCGGCTTAGCACTGCCCAAAAGCTGTGCCAACTGTGCCACCAGTATGACGCCTTGTTTATAGTTAACGATCGCATTGATATCGCCTTAGCTGTTAATGCAGACGGAGTACATTTAGGCCAGCAAGATTTACCAGTTACCCTGGCGCGGCAACTACTGGGACAACAACGATTAGTTGGCTGCTCAACGACCAATGCTACAGAAATGCAACGGGCAATCACAGCCGGGGCAGACTACATTGGCGTCGGCCCTGTTTATGAAACACCCACCAAAGCTGGTAAAGCAGCCGCTGGACTGGAATATATACATTATGCTGCTGAGCATTCACCACTCCCCTGGTTTGCAATTGGTGGTATTGATACCAGCAACCTGGGGGAAGTACTTGCTGCTGGGAGTGAACGCGTCGCGATTGTGCGGGCAATCATGCAAGCAGAAGATCCAAGGCTGGTGACGCAGCATTTTCTCGCCCAGTTAAAGGCTGGACAGGCAGAACCCATACTTAAAAAAATAGGTAAGGTCTATGTCTAACTCACTGTCTTCAATGCTTTCAGACCCGATTACCGTCCAGGTCAATGGTGAACCCTACACCTGTAAAGCTCAAACCAGCCTACCTAGACTTCTTGAGCAACTGGGCCTCAACCTTCGTCTGATTGCTGTGGAATACAATGGAGAGATTTTACACCGCCAGTTCTGGTCGCAAACAAGCGTCCAAGCAGGCGATCGCTTAGAAATTGTCACCATCGTTGGCGGGGGATAATTGAAATAGCTCTGGAACAAATTAGATCGGAAACCCCCCCTAAGACCGTTTACCTCGACCAAAGGTTAGGCGATAAACTATGAATGTAAGGCGTTCAGTGGGCAGCTGTTAAAGAGCTTACTGGTTTTCAATCTCCTGATCCTAAAGTTGCGCGAAAACCAAGCGTTGACCTTACACAGAGGACTTGAGCTGAACGGCTAATTCAAAGATACTAACGCGTTTAGATCAGTAACAATGAATAGAAAATTTGGTTCAATGTTCAAATCACTATCACGTACGCTGCTAGCACTTAGTCTAGTTTCAGTACTGCTGTTTAGTCACGCCGATCAGGCGTTAGCTGCCCGTAGCGGTGGTCGAATTGGTGGTAGCGGTGGTTTCAGATCAGCACCAAGCCGCAGTTACCGGCAACCAGTCACCCGTTATCCAAGTGGAGGGGGCTACTATCCAGGTGGTGGTTATCCAGGTGGTGGTTTTGGGTTTCCCTTTCTGATTCCCTTCTTGGGGATTGGGGGTGGGTTTGGCGGTCTGTTTACAATCTTAATCTTTATTGCACTGGCTAACTTTTTGGTTTCCAGCTTCCGACGGGTTGGTAGCGGTGATGAATCCCTCAGCTACAGCGATAGTTACACGAATCCTCCAGTTTCTGTCGCCCGTTTACAAGTTGGCTTGTTGGCAGAAGCCCGAGACTTACAAGGTGATCTAAACCGAATCGCCGAGACTGCCAATACAGGCTCAGTTGAGGGCCTTGATCTTGTACTGCAAGAAACGGTATTGGCACTGCTACGCCACCCAGAGTACTGGGCCTATGCCAGTTCTGACACACAACAGACCCGGCTAGAAGCGGCAGAAGAGAAGTTCAACCGCATAGTTCTAGCTGAACGCAGTAAGCTGCAAGCAGAAACCCTATCTAATGTTAACCAGCAGTTACGCTCTGCTCAAAAATCACTTCCTGAAACTGGAAGCATACAGCCCTCTGATCAAGGCCCTGGCGAGTACATTATTGTTACGCTTTTGGTTGCGGCGCAAGCGAATCTAAAACTGCCCCAGCTCAACAGTTCCCAAGACTTACGCCAGACTTTGAACCAACTTGGCGCGGTTTCTAGTGACCAACTTTTAGCTTTAGAAGTGCTCTGGGAACCTCAGGCAGAAGGTGACACCCTGACTTCGGAAGAACTGATTGCTGAGTACCCCAACTTGAAGACGATGTAGTTCTCTGTTTGTTCAGCTTAATAGGCAAAACCCTAGACTCTACAAGGTCTAGGGTTTTTAAGTATTGTTATCCCAACCAACTTGATCAAGGACAATGACGATGACCGTAGAATTCAACTCGATACTCTGTCACTTTGACCCCAGTTTTGCGCTCCACTTCCTCCAGAATACTAACTGGTAGCGCGACCTGAATATCGATGATTTGGTTGCTATCTAGACAGTTAACGTGGCTGTGCGAGTCGCTGACGTTACCATATAGCCGACCACCAGAACGCTCAATGCACTCAATCACCCCATTGTGGGACAGTGCTTCCAGGTTTTGATAGACCGATGTATGACCGATGTCTTTACCTTGTTGGTTCAAGCGATCGTAAATTTCGCGTGCAGAAAGGTGCTCTTGCTCTCTCCACAATAGCTCTAAGATAAAACGGCGCTGGCGGCTGAGGCGCATTCCTAGACGCTGGCAATGGTCTAAGGCATCTTCAAGGGATTGAATCGGCTTCTCAGTCAAGATTTGATTTTGTATCAACGTTATTCACCCCCTGTCAGCACGAGGTTGTTCATCTTAGGGTTTAAGCTGTAAGCTACGACCTGAATGATTTCAAACAGCTTGTAGTGCTTACTGCCATTTCAAGTTACGCTTTGAGTAGGCTTTAGGCGACTACCCACTCGTACTCCCTTTCATCATAAGCTAGATCAAACTCATTCCGCCTTCGTTTACAAAGATATTTATCGTTAAGGGTAAAGCTTTGCCCCCCATCACCCTGAAATGGTAACTACGATCGCCTTAAAACCCAACCATTTGCAAAGGCTAGACTTGTCTCCGGCCCAAAGGTTAATTGAACCGTGGCTCCAAGATCATGCCATTCCTAAGTACGAGCAACAACTACGGTTCGCGATTGAGTATCCCCAGAACTCCGACGACCAGCGAGAATTTTCCGAGATCCCGGAAGTGCGGCTTTGGTTTATTCGTCTAGATGCCATCTATCCTTGGCTCCCTTTCCTTCTAGATTGGCAATCAGGAGAGCTGGTTCGCTACGCTGCAATGCTTGTGCCCCATCAGTTCAGCACTAGAGAGGGCATTCAGTACAATCCAGAGGCGCTGGATATCTTTATCATGCAGAAGGTTTTTGTGCTCGCCAGTTGGCTTCCCAGGCAGGGCCTAGAAAGTGAGTCCAAATTAAAAGCAATGGCGCAAATGTTTGGCTATGAACTCGATTCTGGCTTATTCAATTTGATTGCCTCTCCCTAAAATCTATTAACCACCACTCACTGGGGGAATGAGGACTACTTCATCGCCATCCTCCAAGACTGTATCGGGATTAACAAACTGGAGGTTGATGCCATAGCGGGTCAAATGCTGCCACTGACTTAACTCTGGATGTTCACCTTGAAGGCGATTGCCCACCATAGCTACCGGTGTTCCGCGTGGCAGCGTCAAGATAAGCTCTGATTCACCATAGGCTTCCTGATAAGCAGCAAATAGCTTAACTTTAACGGTAACTGTAGGCTGAGACATGAATTAGATATGAATTCCACATTCTAGTTTGCCAGTACCCCGCCAACGCCCAGCCCGTTCGTCTTCCCCTTCTGCAACTGGAGAAGTGATGGGTTCATCTCCAATGCTCGGATATCCCTGATCATGGAGCGGGTTATAAATCATGTTGTGCTCAGCGGCGTAAGCCCAAGAGTCAGTGCGAGTCCAAGTTGCCAGCGGGTTAATTTTTAGTCGCTGTTTATTGTCTAGTTCAAAGAAAGGCATTTGGGCACGGCTCGGAGATTGATCCCGTCGGCGCCCAGTGATCCAAGCAACGGTACCCAGTTCGTTTAAACCCCGCTCTAAAGGCTCAATCTTTGTTAACTGGTGAAATTGCTCGATGTTACTATCCCAAAGTGCCTCCCCGTAGCGGGCAGCAAAAGCTTCGCGTGATTCTACATCCGGAACCTTGTAAGCCTTGAGGTTCAGATTATAAATTTCTTGAGCTTGGCATACTAAGGCTAAGGTTGCCTGAAAATGATGAAGGGTATCTAGGAATATTACAGGGACAGGCTGCGCTGGTTTTAGCTCTCGGTAAAGGATATCTGTGATCACAATATCATCAATGTTGAAGGCACTCGTCTGTACTAGCCCCGCAGGAATATTCTCCACAGCCCAGGACAAGACTTCCCTTGGGTGCGCCCCCTCAAACCGCTGGTTGAGCTCTGTAAGATCAAAAGTAGGCACTTGGCTTTGAGTGTCAATAGATTGAGTCATGACTAACTTAGTAATTCAGATGTTGCTTATTAATAAGAATATCTCGTGATTCGATTGATTAGGGTAAAGCTGGATGAGAGAGTGATTGCAGCAGCTTTCACGATACAAAAAACAATGCAGTTAATCTTGTACAGTAAACCGGGTTGTCATCTGTGTGAAGGATTGCAGGAAAAGCTAGCTCAGATGTCAACTCCTGAATTTGAGCTAGAGATTCGAGATATCACAACCCGTGACGATTGGTTTCAGGCATACCAGTATGAGGTTCCGGTCTTGTATAGTGTGCAGAAAATAAACGAACAGATCGTGGAACAACAACTACCTCGCCCATCTCCTCGGGCAAGCGTGCAGCAGTTGCAACGGATATTGCAACTGCACCTTTTCAAGGATGGAAGATAAGGGAATTTTGCGACCTTTTCTGGATGGCTAGTGCCATAATTTTGTTCAACAAGGGGTGTAAGGAGGGGGAAATGAAGCTGCAAGATTTGCTAGCGGTGGTCAAGCCAGAAATGACGTTAGCTGTTTGGAATGACTTAGCGTGCCCAGTCGAAGCAGAAGTCACAGGCTTGGCGACGAATTCTTGGGCTTGCCAACCAGGAGATTTGTTTATCGGCATGCCCGGCACCCGAGTCGATGGCGGTAATTTTTGGCCAAGCGCGATCGCCGCTGGTGCGGTTGCCGCCTTTGTTTCTCAACACGTCAAGTTGCCCGCAGACCCTAGCTCAGCTTGTGTGATCCCAATGAGCGATATGAGCCGTGCTTGCGCTGCGGTGGCAGCCGCTTTCTACGGGTACCCGGCCCAACAGCTAAAGCTGGCTGGGGTTACCGGTACCAATGGCAAAACCACAACCACCCACTTGATTGAATTTCTGCTGGCGCAAGCTCAGCTACCCACCACGTTAATGGGCACCCTTTACACACGTTGGCCTGGTTACCAGCAAACTGCTGTCCATACGACCCCTTTTGCTGTGGACTTACAGCAACAACTAGCGGCTGCGGTTGCTGCCGGTTGCCAGTTTGGAGTGATGGAAGTTAGCTCCCATGCTCTAGCTCAAGAACGTGTGCGAGGCTGTTCTTTTGACGTTGCTGTGTTTACCAACTTGACCCAGGATCACCTAGATTTTCACGCTAACCTAGACGATTACTTTGCCGCAAAAGCGCGACTGTTTAGTCCTGATTACCTTCAGGGTAGGGCGGTGATCAACCTGGATGATCCCTACGGCCAGAAGTTAAGCAAGCAAATCGATCAAGCGCAGTGGACTTACAGTACTTCAAATTCGGCCGCGGATCTGTGGACGAGTCAACTCGTCTATGAGCCAACGGGGGTGAGCGGCATACTTCACACTCCCCAAGGTCAGGTCGATTTCCATTCTCCGTTGGTGGGACAGTTTAATGTTGCAAATCTCCTGGCAGCGGTTGGGGCTACTCTTCACTTGGGGCTTGACTTGGCGTCAATTGCTCAAGCCTTACCCCGGTTTTATGGCGTACCTGGTCGCATGGAGCAGGTGCAAGTCCAGCCGGATCAAGATGTAAGCGTAATTGTTGACTACGCTCACACACCGGACAGCTTAGACAATATGCTGAGAGCAGCCCGCCCTTTTATCAAAGGCCGGATGATCTGTGTATTTGGCTGTGGAGGCGATCGCGATCGCACAAAGCGGCCACAAATGGGCGAAATTGCCGCTCGCTTAGCTGATCAAGTGGTCATCACCTCAGACAACCCCCGCACGGAAAACCCGGAGCAAATTTTGCAAGATATTCTGGCTGGCATTCCGACTCAAGTTCAGCCGCTGGTACAAGTAGATCGGCGAGCGGCAATTCATACAGCAATTTTGCAAGCCGAACCTGGAGACGGGGTGCTGATTGCTGGCAAAGGTCACGAAGACTACCAGATCCTCGGCACAGAGAAAATCCACTTTGATGATCGAGAAGAAGCCCGCACCGCCCTTGAAGAACGATTATCGATCACTAGCTCTTTATAGTGGTTGTGAGGATCAGTATTTTAACATGACCCCAGACCTGAGCGACTACCTTGCGTCTACAACCGTCTTATCAGTGGCGGGGCTGACCGAATACATCCAGGCCCTGCTGGAACAGGATGAGCAACTGCTACAAGTTTGGGTGGTCGGTGAAGTGACCAGTGCTCATTCCCACCGCAGTGGTTTGTTTTTTACGTTACAGGACCCAGATACTGGAGCGGCGATTAACTGCGTCGCATGGCATAGTCAGCGGCAGAGCTTAGCTACCTTACCAACCGCAGGGGAACAGGTAATTGTTCTCGGTAGCTTGCGCCTATATCCCCAGCGGGGACAGTACCAGTTAATGGTTTGGCAAACGTTACCAGCCGGGGAAGGACTGCGCGCACTGCGCTACCGCCAGCTTCGAGATCGTCTGGAAGCAGAAGGGTTATTTGACTTGGAACGCAAGCGATCGCTACCGCCTCATCCGCAGGCGATCGCCGTTGTCACTTCCCCGCAGGCTGCGGCTTGGGGGGATATTCAGCGCACCTTGAACCAGCGTTATCCCGGTTTGCAGGTGCTATTGTCCCCGGCAGTTGTCCAGGGGGATCAGGCCCCGGATTCGATTGTTGCGGCAATTCAACGAGTGGAGCGAGATGGCCGGGCGGAAGTCCTGATCCTCTCGCGGGGCGGGGGCGCGACAGAAGATTTGGCCTGCTTCAATGATGAACGTGTGATTCGGGTACTAGCCGAGTGCTCGATTCCGGTAATTAGTGGTATCGGCCACCAGCGGGATGAATCCTTAGCCGATCTCGTCGCTGATGCCTGCGCCCACACTCCCACTGCCGCAGCGACGCTAGCCGTACCGCTCCTTAGGGATCTACACAGTGAACATCAGGAACGGGCAGCAGCTTTAAGATCGACTTGCAGCCAGTATTTGGAAGTGGTTGGAGTACGAGTACAGCGACAAAAACTGCGGCTACAACGCTTCCAGATTGAGCAGCAGCTCCAGCAGCACCAGGCGGCGGTGACCCGCTTGCGGCAAAGATTATTGCAAGTCACGCGATCTCGAACCCAAAAGGCACTCCAGCAGCAAGAACTTTTGGGACAAAAGCTGCTAACTTTAGAGCCGCAAGCCGTGCTAAAACGGGGATATGCGATAGTGGGTCAAGATCAAACCGTCATCCGTTCTGTCACCGCTCTTGCTCCCCAACAGGAGCTGACGATCCACTTAGCAGATGGCAAGCTAAAAGTTAAGGTCACAGAAATTCTAGATTCTGGTGCTGGATGAGTGCGGTAAACGTAGTTGACAATAGTTTTGCTGGCGATTCCTTCAATCCGCCGCCGGGATGGCATTACGAGTCAGCCGTCGCTGAGGTGGAAGCGATTATTTCCCAGATTGAAGCTGGCGAACTGGAACTGGCAGAGGTTTTCGACCAGTTTGCCGCAGCGGTAGAGCAGCTGCGCCAGTGCGAAACTTTCCTCCATCAGCGGCAGCAACAGATGGAGCTGCTAATTGAGAACCTGGGGAATGATTAAGCTTTTTTAATCTTACTTCTGGTATTTGCCGTCTCTGGCCCACGTTAGCCTAGGTTTTCATTAAAGATCGCAGTGAACTCGGCCTGCGAGATGACGCTTACTTGGTTGTATGTTCGGTACTCCCGACCAGATCTTGATGGTCTGATCTTGATTGCCACTCAGTAAGAGTTGACTATTGGGAGCGATTGCAATAGATGTAATATCCTGGCGAGGCTCAGTGAGCTGACGTTGAGGTTCACCCGTACAAAGATTCCAGGTCTTAATTAGTTTGCCCCAACCAGCCACCAGGGTTTGCCCATCAGAGGAGATCGCGACCGCATTCACCCAATCTGATTGCCCAACCAGCGTCCGCTGTAGATCACCACTTTTCAAGTTCCAAATTTTCAGCGTCTCGTCTTCACTACCGCTAGCTAGAATCTGGCCATCAGGGCTGATAGCAATAGACAGCACCCGGCCAGTATGCCCGGATAATCTCTGCTGTAACTTTCCACTGGGCAGGTCCCAGACTTTAAGCGTCTGGTCTTCACTGCCACTCACTAGAGTGTGCCCGTCAGCAGCGATTGCTAGGGTTCTCACCCCAGCTTTGTGTCCAGAAAGTGTGCGCAGTAGCTCTCCAGTCTGTACATTCCACAGGTTAATCTTTCTATCGCCACTCGCACTAGCTAGGGTTTCCCCATCAGGACTGATGGCCACAGACCACACCGTGTCTGTGTGTCCAGAAAGTGTGCGCAGTAGCTCTCCAGTCTGTACATTCCACAGGTTAATCTTTCTATCGCCACTCGCACTAGCTAGGGTTTCCCCATCAGGACTGATGGCCACAGACCACACCGTGTCTGTGTGTCCAGAAAGTGTGCGCAGTAGCTCTCCAGTCTGTACATTCCACAGGTTAATCTTTCTATCGCCACTCGCACTAGCTAGGGTTTCCCCATCAGGACTGATGGCCACAGACCACACCGTGTCTGT
>CADCWO010000147.1 GCA_902806435.1 uncultured Synechococcales cyanobacterium
CAGTTTAAATCTGGTCTAAAAGCTGCTGCTGTTGCGGGTGAATGCCGTCCTGCTCTGCAAGCGATCGAGCGGCATCATAACCCGATCCGGTGGTGCATCAATACAATGTGGGAGGATATGGTGAAAGAGCAATCTTCAACTTGAACTAATTCTATGGATTGCCCTCTGTGTAGTCACACCAAAACTCACAAACATGGCAAGATGCCCAACGGTCATCAACGCTATCTTTGCCCAGCTTGTGGTCAAACCTTCTCAGAAAGCTTTGACAGCTTGTACTATCGTCGCCATGTCAGTCCTGAACAAATTCGCCAAGTGTTGCAAGCACACAGTGAAGGGAGCAGTTTGCGCGGGGTCAGTCGAACGACTGGCCTTGCTTATAACACTGTTGTTAGCATTGTTCGAGCTGCCAGCCAGAAAGCACAACTTGTTCACAATGCTGAAGTTCAAGCAGTACAAACTGAAGAAGTGAGTGCCGATGAGATGTGGTCATTTGTCTCAAAAAACAGAAACAGTGTTGCGCCCAAGAGCTAGAGGTCGGAGATTGTTGGATAGGTCTGAGTCTTGCCGATTCGAGTGGCTTAATTCTGGCGGCGCGAGTTGGCAAACACACTGATGAACTAATTGATGAGTTAGTTGTCAGCACCGAGGGAAAAACCAATTGCAAGCAATTCAATAGCGACGACTGGGGTGGGTATGAGCGTGTTCTGCCGCCCGAACTCCAGCATTACATCGGCAAAGACAAAACACAGCGACTGGAGCGTACCAATGGCATTATCAGACAACAAACTAGCAGATGGCATCGACGGCAAAACAAGTTCGGCAAGGTCTGGGAGCAGACAAAAGTAACGACTCGCTTAGTGGTGAGCTACTTCAATTGGATTTGGCAGCATAGCCGACGCAAAACAACCGCAGCACAACGAGCAGGATTAACAACTCGGTCATGGAGTTGGGATGATGTTGCTCTCTATCCCACGCTAATTTGACGCACTACCGACTAGTTGGACGCAGATGACGACGGCAGCGCTTGTCCAACTGAGGACAATAAGCTTGAACCTATCTGTACACGGTTGAATGGTCAACTCTCAGTCCCCATTCTTGAGCCAATTCTTCCACGCCCCTGTAGCTGAGGGAGTAGCGGCAGTACCAACGCACACAGCGTAGGATGATCGCAGGTAAAAAATGACGCCACTTGAACAGGCGAGATTTAGACATAGAGGAGTGATTCTACAGGCAAGAATCTCCTACCCTACCAGAAACCCTGCTTTTTGCAACAAAACCCACATTTGCCTGCCGCACAACCAGACTGTCTATCTTTCACTTAGGGGCCATGGTATTGTGCTTTTACTGAAATATAGTTGGGGGGAGGTTTCAGAAATTATTTATTAATGAAGGAACTTCTATGGCAACTATTAACGGTAATAACAATAGCAATGTCCTGACCGGTACAGATAGAAGTGATTTAATCTATGCCCGTGGTGAAAACGATCGGGTAGACGGGAAGAAGGGTAACGACAAGATTTATGGTGCAGCGAGTAACGATTCCCTCAATGGTGGAGCAGGACTAGACACGCTCGATGGTGGCAGCGGGAACGATAACTTATTCGGCAACTCAAATAATGATCGGCTGTTTGGTGGCAGCGGGAACGATAACCTAGATGGTGGAAGCGGTAATGACTACGTAGATGGTGGAACTGGTAATGACACCCTGACGGATGGTGCAGCGGGTAACGATACTCTCCTGGGTGGAAGTGGTAACGATTCCATCCGTGGAGGTAGTTTTGATTCTATTGATGACAACTTCGCGATCATTCGCGGAGGAAACGGTAACGATACCCTGGAGACCTTGTCGGGGGATGCTTATGGTGATGCCGGTAACGACAGGTTGTCGGGAGCATATAGTGCTCTCTTTGGCGGGTCAGGAAACGATACCCTTTTTACCCAGTATGGGTCCGCTGATGGCGGAAGTGGTAACGATTCCCTCGTTGGCGATTATGCTAGGCTTGTTGGCGGGTCAGGAGATGATACCCTTACAGGTTTTTACTATGCCTCCTATGAGGGCGGCACAGGGCGCGACCTGATAAAGCTGGAAGAAGGCCCAGAAGCGGTTGTGCGTTACAAGTCTCCTGGTGAGGGCGGAGACACAATCACTGGTTTTACATCGGACTCAACAGATAATATCTTCTTCGAGATCAAAGCGTCGGGATTTGGCGGTGGGCTGCAAGTAGGTAGTCTAACCGAAGATCAGTTTGTTTTAGGTTCCTCAGCTCAAGATGCTGAAGACAGATTCATTTACAGCAGCACTGGAACCCTGTTTTATGATTCAGACGGCACAGGGTTAATAGGTCAGGTGGAACTAGCAACCCTAACAGGAACTCCAGGGCTAGCTGCTAGCGACTTTACTATCGTCTAAAGTTCCCTTCTCTTCCCCGGCAGAACAGCAAACGCCCCTAGTTAACCCTAAGAGTTTTCTGGATTATGTCGCAAAAACGATTTGAGAAAGAACAGGCAATCCTTCTTACGGTTTTGTTGCAAAAACAGGAGAAGCCACAAAGACTCCTGAGCCATCACCCAGCTTAGGCAACCACTCCGTTCATGTCGCACCTGAGGTGCAAAAAATTTGGACCATGAAGTTTACTTGGTCTTGCACATCCCCCTTTGGCACTCCAACAACTTGTCCCTTCCTCAGCATGTGCATCGCTTCATAACCCTTGATGGTCCTTCGAGCCGTGTTGAAGGACTTGAATCCTAAGCCCGGCTTGATTAGCCTCTGCAGGAAGGGATGATCCTGCTCAATCACATTATTCAGGTACTTGTTCTGCCGTAGCTCGGTAGATTGTGGCAGCCTCTTGTCTTCCTGGAGTGCAGCCAAGGCTGGGGGATAAGCGGCATGAATGGAGTTGCTGCCGAACTGCACA
>CADCWO010000148.1 GCA_902806435.1 uncultured Synechococcales cyanobacterium
GCACACGAATTGGAGTACAGTGGGATTGGGAGCGGTTTTGACTCAGAAAGATGTGGAAGGACGTGAGTATGTTGTTGCTTTTGCTTCTAGGAGCAACAACAATGCAGAGTCCAACTATTCATCTTATGAGGGAGAGGCTTTGGCGGCGGTATGGGCCATAGCACATTTTCGGCCATACTTATATGGCCAACGTTTTACCTTGGTGACTGACCACCAACCTTTGAAGTGGCTTATGGAGTCTGACAAGCTTACTGGCAAGCTTGCCAGGTGGGCTTTGTTGCTTCAGGAGTATGACTTTGAGGTTGTACATCGGGCCGGCATCACCAACTTGGATGCGGATGGACTTTCTCGCAATCCAAGTCCATCGGAAGAGGATTTGACTGGTGCCAGATGGCATGGGGATTGTGACAGAGAGGCAGTTCCGGGGTGGCATGCAGCAGCTTACCTCACTTTGATGTCTGGCTCCACATCTACGTTGTCTGATTTGGCAACGGATGAGGAACCAGATAAGGCCCAAGTTGTTAGCGATGTGTGGAATGACATACCAGTCTTGCACAAGCTACAACATGGGATGCTTCCACCGGCTCTATCAGCGATGGAGCGTGATAGAGTTGGACACCGTATAGCAAGGTTCCGTTGGGAGAACGGCCTTCTATTTCGTGTGTGGCCGGATGGGACTAGGCGTATAGTTCCCAGGCCAAATCAGAGAGCTTCGTTGGTACGGCAAGTACACGAAGATCTTGGACATTTTGGTGTGCGGCGAACTCATTCGATGTTGCGCAACCAATATTGGTGGACCGGCATGTATCAGCAGGTCGCTACTTATGTTTCCCGGTGTGAGGTTTGTGATCGAGTTAGGTCCAGCTTCAACACTTTGTCACCACAGTTGCAGCCTTTGCCTATTATGGGGCTTGGTTACCGATGGTCTTTGGATTTTGCTGGTCCACTTGTTGTGACACCACGTGGTGCCAAGTATGTCTTGGTAATGGTGGAACATTTTAGCAAGTGGATTGAGCTTGTGGCTTTGCCACAGAATTCTTCGGAGTTAGCGGCCATGGCATTTCTAGACCGGGTGTTGGCGCGATTTGGAGCTCCAGCGGAGGTGTTGACTGACCAAGGGCGTGAGTTCCTTGGTGCTTTTGAAGCTTTGTGTACCAAGGCTTTGATTGATCACCGTACCACTTCTCGGGATCATCCGGAAGCGGACGGTTTGGCTGAGCGTGTTGTTCAGACTGTCAAGCGTGGCCTGCGGAAGTATGGATTGCTTCAGGGCGGCCACCGTGACTGGGATTTGATGATACCATGGATTGCCATGGGATACCGGTTTAGTAGGCAAGCATCTTTAGCTGCCTTCAGTCCGTATCAGTTATTATACGGCCGGGAGCCTATTCTACCCAGTTCTGTACGGGAGAAGTTGGCTCCAGTTGTGGATTTGGATGATCCAAACATGTGGGCTCAGTGTTTACGTGATCGAGCAGAGTTCTTCAAGCGGGCCATGCCAATGGCCATGGAGAACTTATCTATTGCTCAGCATCGTGACACACTGCGGTACGCTCGTATTCGGAGTGGTGCCTACCGACCTCAGCTGCGACGTTTTTCTATGGGGGATTATGTTTATTTGCAGCGTGAGGCGCCTACGACGTTGGACGTCAAGGCCGGGCGGACTATTCTTCGTGTGAAGGATTTGTTGCCTAGTGGCCTCTTGTTATTGGAAGGCAAGGATGGCAGGGAGTATCGGGAGCATTCCAAGAATTGTGCTCCTTGCCATTTACCCATCGATGGTTCACTTCATCCGGAATTGGCAGTCGTGCCTGAAGGCCTTCCATGTTTTGTGTGTGGGGAGAAGAAGGGAGCGGCTATGATGTTGTTATGTGACCAGTGCCAACGTGGTTGGCATATGACTTGCTTGACGCCGCCGCTTGCTACTTTACCCTCTGGGGATTGGACTTGTCCTCGTTGTCGTAGGTCTTCAAGTCATGTTTCACCTAGTGAAACAGCTTGAAGTCTTCATCGACTTCTCACTGTTTTGGTGTTCTGTCATCCATCTGGAGAACCTTATTCCATTTCAGGAATAAGTTACATGGAGATTAACCAAGGGATTGACAACAAAGTTGTCAAAAGGCGATTAAAGATGGGGCTCACATTGCACCCGGCCTACCCTCTCTTAGTTACTTCTCTATTCACTTATTGATGCGGTTGAGGACTACATCTCCGACGGATACTTGTTACAGGACATCATTGTGGTCTTAGTCTTCTAGTGTTGATTGGACCTAGCCGGATAGAGGGGCTCTTTATCCGCTAGGGGGGGCACTTGAGGGTCTACTACGTATGCTTAGTTTAGTATATGTTTTTCGTTTATTTGATGTTGGTTGTGGCTCACGATCTGTTGTGTTTAGCGATCTTTGTTTACACGACAGCTGTCACGGGATGTGGCGTCGAAAGCCACACCACATCACGTAGTGTTTTCGTAGATTAGTTGTTTCTAATCTACGTTAGTTGGTGGCGTGCGTCCGTTGCACACCATTCATCCCCAACGGATGAGTTTCATCCGTTAGGGTAGTTTGGGTGTGTGTATAGCGGCGCACACCACCTTGACTTGACATCTTTGTCAAGTCAAGCGTTGTGAGTGAGTTAGAGAGAGTTAGTGTTGGGGTTTGCTTGTAAGTGATTGTATGTCATTAGTGAATACCACCCTTTCTCTATTTTCACTTGCACTTGTTGATTCTTCCTTGGTGGAGTGCAAGAAGCTTGACACCCATGGCGATTTGCCCTTCTCTCCTTGAGGGTCTACTACGTATGCTTAGTTTAGTATATGTTTTTCGTTTATTTGATGTTGGTTGTGGCTCACGATCTGTTGTGTTTAGCGATCTTTGTTTACACGACAAGTCCGACACGCCTGAGACAC
>CADCWO010000149.1 GCA_902806435.1 uncultured Synechococcales cyanobacterium
CCAGCATCAAACCATAGCCGAACTAGCAAGGGTAGCTGACACGGCTCCCACGGTCCAGGCAGAACAAGGGCAGGTGACGGGTTCGGTTCCGCTGACGCCGATTCAACAGTGGTTCTTTGAGCAACCCTGGCAAGCACCTCACCATTGGAACCAATCGGTTTTACTGGAGGTACGACAACCGCTGAATCTAGATTGGTTAGCCCAGGCTGTGCAGCACTTGGTTGAGCATCATGACATGCTGCGATCGCAGTTTTGGCAGACGGAACAGGGGCGGCAGCAGGCGGTCGCGGAGACTGAGGCCAGGGTTTCCGTGGCAGAAATTGATCTGACAGCGTTTCCCCTTGCAGCCCAAATTCCAGCTCTGAGAGCCAAAGCCACAGAAATTCAAGCCAGCCTGGACTTGGCTCAAGGTTCGCTGCTACGGGTGGCTTTATTTCATTTAAGTGTGGATGGTGTCCCTACCCAGCGATTGCTGATCGTAATTCATCACCTAGTCGTGGATGGGGTTTCCTGGCGAATTCTCCTTGAGGATTTACAAACGGCGTACCAACAAACGAGTCGAGGCCAATCGATTCAGCTCCCGCCAAAAACCACGTCATTCCAACAATGGGCCAAGCAACTCCAGCAGTATGCTCAAACCGCAGAACTGCAGCAGCAAACGGCTTACTGGCAACAGCAACTGCGATCGCCCGTCAGTTCTTTACCCCTAGATCAGACCACAGGCGCAAATACTGTCGCCACCAGCCAAACTCTGTCAGTCTCCCTCAGTTCAGAAGAAACCCGAATTCTCCTCCAAGAGATTCCCAAGTGCTACCACACCCAGATTAACGATGTCTTGCTTACCGCCTTGGCCCATAGCTTTGCTGCCTGGACAGGGAACTCGACAGTCCTGGTTGACCTGGAGGGCCATGGGCGGGAGCCGTTATTCTCAGATGTTGACGTGTCTCGCACCGTGGGCTGGTTTACTTCGGTCTTTCCGGTCTGCCTGCAGACGGCTGAAACAGTAGAGGCTACCCTCAAGCAGTTGAAAGCGCATCTACGGCAGATTCCCCAGAATGGCATTGGTTATGGGTTATTGCGGTACCTAGCCCATCCTTCTCTGGAAAAGTCGCAGGTTCAACCCGAAGTTAGCTTTAATTACTTTGGTCAGCTTGATACCGCTACCTCTACAACGTCACTTTTTGCCTTGGCGAATGAATCGGATGGCGCGGCACGTAGTGGGGTTGATCTGCGAACCTATCTACTGGAGATCAATAGCTCTGTCGTCGGGGGACAATTACAACTCGATTGGAGCTATAGCGTTGCCCGGCACCAACGGGAAACAATCGCCCGCTTAGCGGCAGGATTTTTGTCGGTGCTGCGCTCGCTGATTCAAGAGCGCGCCACTGCTACCCCTTGTTACACCCCCTCTGATTTCCCCCTGGCGGCCCTGGATCAAACCACTCTGGATCAGGTGATCGAGCGATCGCAAGCGGCTCAAGGGCAAGCATCCCCAATTGAATCGATCTATCCCCTCTCCCCGATTCAGCAGGGCTTACTGTTCCACCTCCTCTATAACCCCGACTCAGAAGCTTATTTCACTCAAACATGGGGAACCTTGGTAGGAGCGCTCAATGTAGCAGCATTTCAGCAGGCTTGGCAGCAAGGGGTGGATCAGCACACTATTCTGCGCACTGCTTTTGTTTGGGAGCAACTGGATATACCCTTGCAAGTCGTGTATCGCCGGGTGACGCTCCCGTTTGAGCAACAGGATTGGCGGCATTCCTCTGCCCCTGAGCAACAACACCAGTGGCAGATCTTGCTCCAAGGCGATCGCCTGCGCGGGTGTGATCCAGCCGCAGCACCGCTGATGCGCGTCACTTTAGTTCAATTGGCGGATGACCGGTATCAGTTTATTTGGAGTCACCACCATCTGCTGCTGGATGGCTGGTCTACACCTTTGTTCCTGAAAGATGTCCTCCTAAGTTATGAGGCTTACTGCCAAAATCAAATTCCTCGCCTGCCCTCAAGTCCTGCTTATGGCCAATACATCGCGTGGCTCCAGGGGCGATCGCTGGAGGAGGCAGAAATCTTCTGGCGCCAAACCTTGCAGGGGTTTGTGCAGCCCACTCCCTTACCCACTGATCCTCTGATCCGGCCTGGAGAGCAAACCTCTGGGGAAGCCTATGCCGAATACGAGGTAAAGCTATCGGCAGATACCACTGCAGCTTTACAAGGGTTCAGTCGGCAGTTCCAAATTACCCTCAATACCTTAATGCAGGGTGCTTGGGCATTATTGCTGGGGCATGCCAGTCAGCGTCAGGATATTATCTTTGGCGGCACCGCCTCAGGGCGACCCACAGATCTCCCCGGAGCAGAGGCCATGATCGGGCTGTTTATCAACACCATGCCGGTACGGGTGCAAATTCAACCGGATTTACCCCTCTTAGATTGGCTACAAGCGCTGCAAGCTCACCAAGTGGAAGCTCGACAGTATGAGTACAGTCCTCTAGCCCAGATCCAACGTTGGAGCGAGGTTCCCCAGGGGGTACCGCTGTTTAGTAGCGTCTTGGTATTTGAAAACTATCCCTTAGGCGCAGATCTCCCGCCAGATTTGCAGGGGGTAAAGATTCAAGCAGTTCAGTCTGCGATTCGCAACCATTATCCCTTAACCCTGCGGGTAGCTCCCCATGACGCCATATCGCTGCTGTGGATGTACGACCGCCATCAATTGCCCACGGTTACAGTGCAGCATCGAGCCCAGCAGTTGGTGGAATTGCTGCAGGCGATCGCCAACCAACCCCATCCCTTAGTGCAAGACCTGCTGACCCTGCTCCAAAGTAGCGAGCACCAGGCGCAAACGGCTAAGGCCCAAGCTTTAGATCAAGTGAGTCGAACCAGCTTTCAACGCAGCCGCCGCAAGGCGATTCCTTCCTAAATTTGCTATTCCCCGAAAAACTTATTATGACCCCAACGCCTCCTACGATTAAGGGCTTTCGTCTCTCGCCCCAACAACATCGTCTCTGGTCCTGGCAGCAAAGCGAGTATCAACTGCCCTCCAGTGCCCAAGTTGCCCTTCGGATCAGGGGGCCACTGCAGGTTGAACAGTTACTGGCCGCCCTGGAGCAGGTGGTGCAACGCCACGAAATCCTCCGTACCCGTTTTCCTTGTTTGCCAGGAATGCAGGTGCCACTGCAGGTAATCGATGAAGTGCAAGTGGATTGGCTGCCAGAGCAGGACTTGCAAACCTTAGATGCCTCGACACAAGCGGCCCGTCTAGAAGCATCTTGGCGATCTCTCACATCCAGCCTCAATAGTTCAGAGGGACCAGTGCTGCGATCGCAGCTCTTGCGGTTGTCTGAGCAGCAATGGGTGCTGCACCTGGGATTACCTGCGCTATCAGCGGATGAGTATACACTGCGGCAACTGGTGCGAGAACTACGGGATGCCTATGCTGCAAGTTTCACAGCAACTGAAGATGCCGCAGAAATTCCGCAATACGCAGACATTGCAGAGTGGCAACATGAGCTATTAACGTCCGACGAAACTGCGGAGGGTCGAGCTTATTGGCAGCAGCAATCCTTCCCTGATCTGGTGTCCCAGCGCTTAGCGTCGGAAGCTGTCTTGCCTGAATTGACTGCCTTTCAACCCCAGCGGGTTGTAGTGCCCCTAGCGGCTGATGCGGTGGCTGAACTCAAAGCTTTGACGGACCGCGAGAAAATTTCCCTAGAGACAATATTTCTGACGCTCTGGTCCTTGCTACTCTGGCGGCAACTTGGGCACAGTCCAGTGGTAGGTCTTGCCAGCCATGGTCGCAAATATGCGGAGTTGGAACACGCGCTGGGACCTCTGACCCGTTACTTGCCAGCCGTGATCACGTTTACACCGGAGCAATCCTTCATCACGGCTTTGCACGCTGTTGATCAGCAAGTTCAGGCGTTGCAACAGTGGCAGGATTATTTTGATAGCTCCCTGCTACAAAATGCCGGGGAAGCTCAGGCAGATCGACCTAGTTGTGCCTTTGGCTTTGCATTTGAGCCTTTACCTCAGCGGAATCAAGCAGGGGCTGTGGAATTTTATTTAGATCAACAGCAAGTTTATCTGAACCCTTTGAAGCTAAAGTTGGCAGTTCTGGATCAAAGGGAAACCTGCCTGGCAGAATTGCACTATGATGCCAACCGTTTTTCACCCGCAGCGGTCAACCATTTGGCAGAGCAGTTGCAAACCCTGCTTCAGAGCATTCTGCAAGCCTCCACCGCTGCCGTGGGGACGTTGAACTTAGTCAGCGATCGCCTGCGTCAGCAACTCCTAATCGAGTGGAACCAAACCCAGGAAGAATTTCCCCTGGAGCACACGATTCATCACTTGTTTGAACAGCAAGCTGCCAAAACGCCTAATCAAACAGCTGTGGTGTATGAAGGGCAATCCCTGACTTATGGTGAATTGAACGCCCAATCTAATCAGTTAGCTCACTACCTGCGGGCGCAAGGGGTCCGGTCAGAGCAGGTAGTGGGCTTGTTTGTGGAGCGATCACTAGAATTTGTGATTGGCTTGCTGGGGATTCTTAAGGCAGGCGGCGCGTATCTGCCCTTAGACTTGTCACTGCCTCTAGAACGTTTATCAGGAATGTTACAGGACGCTCAGGCGCAGATTGTGCTAACCCAAGCTTCGGAACTAGAGAAATGGCGCACTCATCCAGTGCAATTCATTGCGCTAGATCAGGCGCATCCTGACTGGAGTTGCCAAAGTTGTGCCAATCCCCGCGCTACAGCTACAGCGGAAAACTTGGTTTACGTCATCTATACCTCTGGCTCCACTGGAAGACCGAAGGGGGTAGCCGTAGAACATCGCAATTTAGTGAACTACATTTACGGGGTGCGATCGCAGCTGCGGTTACCCACCCAGGCCAACTTTGCCCTTGTCTCGACCATTGCCGCTGACCTAGGCCACACGATGATCTTTCCGTCCTTGTGCTTTGGCGGCTGCTTACATCTGATTGCGGCAGAGAAGGCAACCCATCCTGAGGCGATCGCAGATTATTTTTCCCAGTATAAAATTGACTGTCTTAAAATTGTGCCTTCCCACTTAGGGGCGTTGCTCACATCTAGCCATCCAGAGCGGTTGCTACCTCGGCATCAGGTAATCTTGGGAGGAGAAGCTGCCAGTAGTGCTTTGATTGAGCAGATTCGGGCGATCGCACCTCGCTGTCACATCCTCAACCACTATGGTCCCACCGAAACGACAGTTGGGGTATTGGCCCATACCCTGTTAGCGGAAGCATTTGCTTCTCAATCGGCAACCATTCCCTTAGGCCGTCCCCTAGCGAACAACCAGGTGTATCTGTTGGATGCTCAGCAACAACTGGTTCCGCCTGGTGTTGCAGGGGAGTTGTACATCAGTGGTGCGGGGGTGGCGCGGGGCTATCTCCACCAACCTGGCCTGACGGCAGAGCGATTTATTGAAATACCGCCTCATCTGGCAACCGACACAACAATCGCTCAGCGGCTCTACCGTACCGGAGATTTGGCCCGTTATCGCCTCGATGGCATCTTGGAATTTCTGGGACGCGCGGATGATCAAGTCAAGATTCGCGGCTATCGAATCGAATTGGCAGAAATTGCCGCCGTTATCCAACAGCATCCAGCGGTGCAGGAGCAAGTAGTAATTGTGCGAGATGATCAGCGAGGAGCGAAGCAACTCGTCGCCTACATCGTCCTCCAGCCCGGACAAGCTCTGACCTTTGAGCACCTGCGGCAGTTTTTGAGCGAGCGTTTACCAGACTACATGGTGCCCGCTGCTTGGTTTTGGCTGAAGACGTTGCCCCTCACCCCAAACGGCAAGCTGGATCGCCAAGCCTTACCGGAACCAGCCTGGCTGTCCACAATTGGTAATTCCGAATCTGCCCTACCCCAAACTCCCATAGAACGACGATTGGCGACGGTTTGGGCTGAGCTCTTCGGACTAGAGCAGGTGGGTCGTCATGACAATTTTTTTGAGCTGGGGGGAGATTCTATCCTCAGTATGCAGATCATTGCCCGCGCCAGCCGGGTCGGAATTCATATCACGCCGAAACAGGTGTTTGAACATCCCACGGTCGCGCAGATGTCGAAGGTGGCCGGAACCACAACAACGGTACAAGCTGAGCAAGGCTTAGTAAGCGGAGCTTGCCCCCTGACACCAATTCAACAGTGGTTTTTTGCCCAACCGTTAGCCGACCTTCACTACTGGAACCAGTCTGTTTTGCTGGAGCTGCGCCAACCTTTAGAAGCTGAAGTTGTACAGCAAGTCTTGCAACACCTGGTACAACACCATGACGCTCTGCGGTTGCAGTTTGCTCAAACCGAATCAGGATGGCACGCAATCCACGGCTCCGTGCCAAAGGCTGTGTCTGTCTGTGAGATGGATTGGTCTAATCTATCAACCGAGGATCAAAGCGCCCAACTGGAGGTCTTTACCTCTGACCTGCAAGCCAGCTTGAATCTAGAAGGTCCCCTGATGCGGGTGGCCTTGCTCCACCTGGGGCCCAGTGGCGATCGCCTATTGTGGATTCTGCATCACCTGGTGGTGGATGGAGTCTCTTGGCGCATTTTGCTCGAAGATTTCCAAACTGTTTACCGACACCTAAGCCAAGGCCAGGTCATCCAACTTCCGGCTAAAACCACCGCTTGGCAGCAGTGGAGCACACGCTTACAAGACTATGCGCAGTCAGAGGCATTGCAGCAGGAACTGCCGCATTGGCTCAGCACCGAATCAACGGTCCCAACTTTGTTACAAACCACAGTTGATCCCAGCCATAATACCGGAGCTACAGCGCAAACCATTGCCGTCAGTCTGACACCCAGCGAAACTCAAAGCCTGTTACAGGGTTTACCCACCCATCATCGCACTCAGATTCAAGATGTCTTGCTGGCAGCTTTACTACAAACCTTTCAACAGTGCAGTGGAGAAACGTCGCTCTGCTTGGATCTAGAGGGGCATGGGCGAGAAGATTTATTCTCAGATCTAGATGTGTCACGGACAGTGGGCTGGTTTACCACCCTGTTCCCCGTGCGCCTAAACGCACCTGACAAGGCTGACTGGGGGACGTTATTACAGTCTGTCAAAGCACAATTGCGGCAGATCCCTGATCACGGTATTGGCTATGGTCTGCTGCGCTATCTCCACTCAGGCGAGGCAACGGTTGCGCTGGGGCGATGCCGCAGCGCAACCCTGCGGTTTAACTACTTAGGCCAATTGGATCGGGGGCTGCAAGCCACAGACCTGTTCAAGCTGGCAACCGAATCCCCTGGTGTGGAACGCAGTTTGCGCAACTTGCGTCCCTATCTGCTCGATGTCAGTGGGTTTGTGGTCGAGGGCCAGCTCCATCTGCAATGGACCTATAGCCGCGCGATCCATGAGACTGCCACGATTCAAACCCTGGTAGATGTGTTTCTAGGAAGTTTGCGATCGCTGCTGGAAACGGAGTCAAAACCGAGAGCCCTGATCAATTCTGTAACGCTGCCAGAATCCATTTCAATCGACACGATTGAGGATTTAGCGGCTGAAGTGAGTCTCGATCCCAGTATTAGCCCTAGCTCGGCTCAACCAACTTCTCTAACCGAGCCGCAAGCCATTCTTATCACCGGCGCGACTGGATTTTTAGGTGCTTCCCTGGTAGCAGCACTGCTCCAACAAACCTCAGCCACCCTTTACTGTTTGATCCGAGCCCGGGATCAGGCCGCTGCGAGACAACGTCTGCAACAAAACCTGGAATTTTATCAACTTTGGCATCCCGATCAGAGCAATCGCTTGATTCCTGTTGTGGGTGATCTAGCACAACCCTATCTGGGACTCTCGCCAGAGGAATTTCACCACCTGGCAGCAACGGTGGATGTAATCTACCATAACGGCGCCTTCATTAACCTGGTCTACCCCTACGCTGCCCTTAAAGCAGCCAACGTTCTAGGAACTCAAGAAATCCTGCGTCTGGCCTGCCAAACCCAGGTGAAGCCAGTTCATCTGGTGTCTACCCTGAGTGTGGTCGCTACGGCAGGTCGCACCGGAGAATGTTGGATCCAGGAAGAAGACAGTCTGGATTCGGGGGGGCTCCCAGCTACCGGGTACGCCCAAACTAAGTGGGTAGCGGAGCAGTTAGCCAGAATTTCCCAGTCACGTGGCTTACCGGTGAGCATTTACCGAGCCGGTCGAATCTCCGGTCACAGTCAAACGGGGATTTGTAATACCAGCGATCGCCTCTACCGGATGATTAAAGGCTGCATTCAGTTGGGCTATGTCCCAGATGTGGATTTAACTCTGGATATGACTCCCGTGGATTACATGGCCCAAGCAATTGTTTATCTCTCCCAACACGCCAATCCTGCTGGACAGGTGTTTCACCTCAGTAATCCCCAACAGATTCATTTACGGGAACTGGCGGCCTGGATTCGCTCCTTCGGTTATCCCCTAGAAAGTGTGCCCTACGAAACCTGGTACAACACTCTCACCCAAAGGGGGACAGTCGATCCTGGCAATGCCTTGCACCCGCTGATTCCCTTCTTTGCCGAGCAAGCTACTCAGACGGCAATGCCGGTGTTGCAGTTTGACGATCGCAACACACGCACCGGCCTAGCCCCTTCATGCATCACCTGCCCCCCGGCTGATGCCCAATTGCTGGAAACCTATTTCACCTACCTGATTCGCAGCAAGTTTTTACCTGCATCCACTGCAGTTGGACTACGGGCGATCGCCCCTGCTTCCTAACCCTTTTTACCCAGTCAAAATCAATCCATGACCCCACAGCCAATGAGTCTCGCCCAACCTGCGACCCCGCAAACCTATCTCGCCACCTTTATTGAGCGCTATACATGCCGCACGGCAACCTCGAAGCACCTGGCTCAGCACCATCGAGCGAGATTGGCAGATCCCCGCGTTCCTGAAGGATTTATCCCAGCAATCAAAGAACTGGTATATCCCATTGTGGGTGAGCGATCTCAGGGAAGCCGCCTCTGGGATGTCGATGGCAATGAATATGTGGATTTGACCATGAGCCTGGGGGTGAATCTGTTCGGTCACAATCCAGTATTTGTGCAAGAGGCGATCGCTCAGCAACTTGCAAAAGGGCTTCAAATTGGACCGCAATCTGAATTAGCGGGCGAAGTTGCCAGCTTAATTTGTGAGCTGACAGGGGTGGAGCGGGTCGCCTTTAGCAACAGCGGCACTGAAGCGGTGATGACAGCGATTCGGTTAGCTCGTGCTGTGACCGGACGGCGTAAGATTGCTATGTTTGCTGGGTCTTATCATGGGCACTTCGACGGCACCTTGTTTAAAGCACAGGTGGTAGGGGATCAACGGCAATCCGTAGCGATCGCTCCTGGCATTCCGGCTGCCTTAGCCCAAGAGACGCTAGTGCTGCCTTACGACAAACCAGAGGCCTTGGAGCAGATCAAGCTTCATGCCGCTGAATTGGCGGCGGTGCTTGTAGTACCGGTACAAACCACTCGTCCCAATCTTCAACCCCAAGAATTTCTACATCAGTTGCGCCAACTAACCTCTGAGTGCCACATACCGTTAGTATTTGATGAAATGGTGACGGGCTTCCGCATCCATCCTGGCGGGGCGCAGGCTTGGTTTGGTGTGCAGGCGGATCTGGTGACCTACGGCAAGATCATCGGTGGAGGGTTGCCGATTGGGGTAATTGCCGGCAAAGCCGCGTATATGGATGCAATTGATGGAGGGTTCTGGCAGTACGGTGATGGCTCCTCACCGCAAGTGACTAAGACTTTCTTGGCCGGCACTTTTAGTAAACATCCCCTGGCAATGGCAGCCGCCCATGCTGTGTTGCAACATCTCAAAGCTGCGGGTCCCAGCTTGCAAGAGGCATTAAATCAGCGCACCACTCAGTTTGTCCAGTCCCTGAATGCCTATCTTGAACTCGATGAGGTTCCGATTCGCATGGCGAATTTTGGTTCTTTGTTTGGTCCTGCCGTTGGGGATGACTTGGAGGATGACTCGGGTGCTGATCCCACTACCATTAGTCTGGCCTTGCTCTACTACCACCTAATTGAGCAAGGTGTCTTACCTCGAGGCAGTGGGGGCTATCTCTCCACTGCGCACAGCGATGCTGATTTAGAGTTTATCTTGCAAGCGATTCGAGAGAGTGTGCAGGCGCTGCGAGTAGCTCAGTTTTTGCCACCGCTCACCCGCTTGTAAAGATAAGATAGCTATTAATGGCATTGCTGAATAAGAAGATGAATCAAGCAGGAATCGGAACATCCCAGAACTTAAGGTAATGCAATAACAAGCGAATCGAGTGCTTCAGCATTTCTTGTGGTTTGGAATAAAAGAGGGTCTTTTGATGCAGTCGAGCTAGATAGTGTCGCAGGCGGGTGTTTTCCCCCTCCACACATGTCATATAGGTCTTGCTGACAATCTGGTCACCCTCAGGAATAAACTCAGGATAGGCGCTCCAGCCATCGATGACATAGAAATAGCACTGCCAAGCAGCAACGATATTTCACAATGGTCGAAACGTTTCGGCACTAGGTCACCTAAGACCCACCCTAAAATACCTGAGGTGAAATGATTCACAGGTGTCGAGATCGAAATTTTGTTTTTTTAGAGCCGACGAACGTTTCCAATTCATCGAGTTCACCAAGTTCTGGAGTTGCCTGTGGCTCAGTTGCCTGTGGCTCATAGGCATTGGGCAGCCCTTTACCCACTTGCTTCACCCAAGTAATCACTCTCGTGTGATGTACCCCCGTAACGCGTTCGATACCCCGTTGGTGCACCGTGGTGTAGCTTTAAACCCATGCCGTTAACATACATTTTGAGACAGTTGCGTTTCACTTCATCAGTGTAGCCTTTGGCGGTTTGATAGCAGTCAATGAATTGGTGACCACAATCGACACAGATGTGATTCTGTTTACCTTTGTTTTGCCGTTCTTCCGAATGTGAGTTGAGTAACATTCAGGGCATTGCATCGAGATTGGCCTCAATTCATATCCTGATTATGCAACGCCCTTTGCCTCTACTTGCTAGGAGATAGCTGCATTCGATCAACCCGTTTCTGTTCACAAGCGGCTTGTCTCCAGCAGCTTTTTGAATTTGAGGAATGATGTACTCACTCATGCCCCAGCCGGGCTTGTGCCCTGTGTTGTAGGTGTGAATGTTACCTTTGTCGAAGGAGCCGGCAGAGAAGCCAACTTTGCTAGCATTGTCTGGGCCTGCAACAGAAGGAATCAAGACTGCAAGACCTGCTATTGCTGGATCACTGTTAATTGCCTTGTACAATTCGTTTTGGT
Source organism: uncultured Synechococcales cyanobacterium (assembly GCA_902806435.1). GTDB lineage: Bacteria > Cyanobacteriota > Cyanobacteriia > Thermosynechococcales > Thermosynechococcaceae > CADCWO01. The sequence goes on from CADCWO010000149.1 coordinate 11,259, forward strand.
AGTTACGCAGACCGTCAGGAAAAGCTTGTCTCTTGTAGGTATCTTTCGGTTTAATGTCCCACTCATTAGGCCCTTCAACTGCTTCAAGAGACTTAGGAATCGTTTTAGCGATTGTCACAGCATCTTGCGGCTGGGTCCCATCATGAGGGTTGATCAGCAAGGTGGACTTGATGCTGGTAGTGGCTAGCTCATTTAACTTGTCAAAGAATGCCTTGTCCCTGCCGCCATCACCAATATGATGCACTCCTAACCCCTGGAGGCGCGGCTTAATCACGTTGTCAAAGTTACCATACTAATGAGAGCGCAGTATGGTGAACAGTTTCTACCAAATGTTATTTCTACAGAGTCAGCTTCCAGAAGGACTTTGGGGGCATGATTGAGTGTTAACTAACCCCTGCTCACAGTAGGTAGTATTTTGATGCTGCCAGGAAAAACAAAGAAAACTCCTGCTTATGAAATCCGGTTAAATACTTACCGTTAAGCGCCCATTTCCTGCCACCAATGGAAATGCGTCAGCCCTCGAATGAAGTCCCGTTGCTTGAGCAGCACCCGACAGCGATCAAACAACACTTGTTCCAACTGTTGAATGGACTCAAAGCAACGATTGACAATGGGTTCGTCTAAGACTTGCCATAGACGCTCGGCAGGCTGCAACTCAGGAGAATAAGCAGGCATT
>CADCWO010000150.1 GCA_902806435.1 uncultured Synechococcales cyanobacterium
GATTTAGTAGTCATGAATAGTATTGGTAGCTCGATAGACTAGAAGCGTTGCTATCTCCTCCCTCACTGACCTCCCCCACTAAATGCTCTGTCCCAAGTGTGAGTCGGATCAAGTCATCAGGGCTTACGCAGAAGCGGCTCTAAACTGAAGAAATGAGCTTCACTAAACTGGACTACTGCCAGTATCTGCTGAGCAGCCCCATTAACTACACAGTGACGAACTTGGCTGACCATCTTGAGGGTGTTAGCCATGACCAGATCAACCGCTATCTACGCGGCGAGAAATTGACGCCTCGTTTGTTGTGGGACAACGTCAAAGCACTGCTGCAAGCATCCCAGAACGCTTATCTTTTGTTCGACGATACAGTTTTGGATAAGCGACATTCAACCTCAATTGAGCTAGCCCGGCGGCAATACAGTGCGGCGTGTCAGCGGGAAGAGACTCTCCCCGCTGAACCGCCTTGGCAACGAACATCGTGTCCTTCAAGGCATTGGGCTTGTAAGCTGTGTGTATGTCAATGGTGAAACGGGACACTTCTGGGTGTACGCCTTCGGCGGGGCAAAGCCCTATGATTACCGCCTGTATGACCCCGCTGGGGATGGACAAAGCAAGTTAGACCATGTGGCTGACATGCTCAAAGGTGTGGTTTACAGCAAGCAGCTACCCTTCACAACTGTCTTGATGGATAGCTGGTATGCCACACAAAAGCTGATGGCACAAATCGACCAACTAAAGAAGCTGTACTACTGCCCGCTGAAAGTGAATCGCAAAGTCGATGATAGTGGTGGCAGTGCGCCCTATGTCCGGGTAGACGAACTGGTTTGGAATGCCCAAGACTTGCAGCAAGGCAAGCAGATTAAGATTCGCGGCTTTCCCAAAGATAAGAAAGTGAAACTCTTCCGAGTCACTGTGTCCACCCACAGGACGGAATTTGTCGCCACCAACGACTTAACCCAAGCTGACACGGATGCCGCGCAAGATGTGTGCGATGTGCGTTGGAAGCCAATCGGAGTTTCACCGTGAACTTAAGCAGCTGACTGGAGTCGAAGCTTGCCAGTGTCGCAAAGCCCGCATTCAACGCAACCACATTGCTTGTGCCTTACTCGTTTGGACTCGGCTTAAGTCGAATGCGTACAGGGCTAGTAAAACCGTCTATCAGATCAAGCATGGGATGCTCTCAAGCTACCTCATTGAGCAACTGAAGCATCCCTCGGTTCAAATGACCCTTGCGTAAGTCCTGCTGATGTTAAATCCGGTTCTATGAACATCGAGTCTTCGCAGCCTAAAGCCAAAGTATTGGTAGACACTGCGTGCTTGGGCTGCGGATTATTACACCTCATTTGCAAAGGACCGCCAACTGTAGTATCGGCATAAAGTGACCTTTTCTGCCCAAGAGCCAAAAGAAGTATTGTTCGGTAAGCTACCAGGACTTCGCAATGAGTTCTCTATTCTAAAGCGAGGGGGGGTGTACAGGAGCAGCACCCCGGTTATGTTGCCTTTGCTGGTAAAGCACTCTATGTGATTACGACCGGCTTTGACCCTCTGTCTGAGACGGGTACCTTCAAGACACTTCAAACCTTCCGACAGTTTGAGCCTTACTTGTCCAGGATTGTTGCAGGATTACGGCTTCCTCCTCAAACCTCTCAACTGACAAAGGCACAGCTCAATAAGCTCCGAGCTTTGAATCTGAAAATCTTAGTTCCCGCTTACACTAACCCTAAATCTCCCTAGCGTGTCGTTACTTTAACCAGACTTCAGACAGGAACCTTTATCCTTGAAGAGTTTGCTGGCTTGGTGGAGAACTTCCAAAAAACTGATACGATTGAGCGAATTGTTTAACAAATTTAAATAAAATGACTTCTGAGAAAAGCGTTTCTTGGTCTAGTTGAACCTTACAGATTGCCTGCTATAGGGCAAAACCAGTCGATACAGCCCCAAATTCTATGTCAACAGAGCGGAATTAATGAGTAAACTGCTTGCAACCTGGGTCGTCAGCATCATGACAACGATGGGCTACTTGGGTGTTGGGTTATTAATGTTCCTAGAGAATCTGTTTCCGCCCATCCCCTCTGAGTTAATCATGCCTCTGGCAGGGTTCACCGTAGCCAAGGGCGAAATGGATTTTACGCTAGTGGTATTCGCAGGGGTGGTTGGAACCATGTTAGGGGCATTGCCTTGGTACTATTGTGGAAAACTGTTGGGTGAAGAGCGGCTGAGAAGGTTAGCCGATCGCTATGGCAAATGGATCGCCATGTCTGGTAAGGACATCGACAAAGCGAACCTTTGGTTTAGCAAGCATGGTGGTAAGGCTGTGTTTCTATGCCGTCTGGTGCCAGGAGTACGGACAATTATATCCCTACCTGCCGGAATCAGCGAGATGCCCATGATTGCCTTCTTGTTCTACTCCACCCTGGGAACAACGGTATGGATTTCTCTGCTGACTGGCTTGGGTTATTTGCTGGGTAACAACTATACGCTGGTCGATGAATACCTGGGTCCAGTCTCTAAGTTTGTCTTCTTCGGTTTAATTGGACTGTTCATCTTCTGGGTCATTCGGCGCAGGCGGAAATTGCGCGCTACAGGACGGTAGCACGAGTAGTCGGCAAAACTCGCCATCAAAGGGGGGAGCTGAAGGTTGGGCGTGATCAAACAATGGGATTAATTGATGGGATCAAGGCTTTGTTGCAAAAACAGACTTTATGGTACGGTAGGAGATTCTTGTCTGTAGAATCACTCCTTGTATGTCCAAATCTCGCCTGTTCAAGTGGCGCCATTTCTTACCTGCAATCATCTTGCGCTGTGTGCGCTGGTACTGCCGCTACAGCCTCAGCTACAGAGATGTGGAAGAATTAACCCAAGAACGCGGCCT
>CADCWO010000151.1 GCA_902806435.1 uncultured Synechococcales cyanobacterium
GCCATTTTTCACAACATTCGTGCTGCTACAGTTTGGGCAGCAAATCGGTTCAAGTACCATGATCTGAACCAGACTAGCTAAGGACTGCTCCATTCTCTCACGAAATACACAGGTCTAGAACACTACCAACACCATAATGCCTGCCATCCTGAGGTGATGTTGAACTGCTCAGATTAAGCACCTCAAGAATGGTCAGGAGCTACCAGTTTGAGAATAAATGAATGGATTCTGGGTATACAACTCGTTCGTCTTGGCATTGAAGCTAGACCATGCTCCTAGTCTCATTACTAAGAAAGTGAATTAAAACCAGCAGGTGCAAGGCTGGTTGAGATACTTCCTCCATACACATTTTGAACAGTTTGCAGGCTGTACTACAAGCTCTAGCACAGCCGTTTACCTATTGTGATGACAGTGTCAAAACCGTAGTCCTCAAGATTAACAAATACTGTGATTAATCAGTTGAGCCTGTAGACAACGACTCTTCAGCAGTATCCGTCCATTCTGTGTGGAAGACGCCTGGTTTATCAATGCGCTCGTAAGTATGGGCACCGAAGTAGTCCCGCTGGGCTTGGGTAAGATTTTGGGGCAGGCGATCGCGTCGGTAACTGTCAAAGTAATCTAGGGAGGCACTAAATGCGGGTATAGGGATACCTAAGTTGGCAGCTACGGCAACCACCTCTCGCCAAGCGTTCTGCTTTTCTAGGATTTTCTGCTTGAACTTTGGTGCTAGTAACAGATTAGGTAGCTCTGGATTTTCATTAAAAGCATTTTTTATGTCATTTAAGAATCTAGCCCGAATGATGCAGCCCCCTTTCCAAATCCGGGCACATTCGCTCAGGTTGAGGAAATACTTATATTCTTTGGAGGCTGCTCTTAGTAGCGCCATGCCCTGAGCATAGGAGCAAATCTTAGAGCAATAAAGGGCATCACGAACCTTGTTGATAAAAGCTTGGCGGTCGCCCTGGTAGCTCTCCGCAGGGCCCGTCAAAATCTTGGAAGCGGCTACCCGCTCTTGCTTGTAAAAGGAGACAACCCGAGCATTGACCGCGGCAGCCATTGTCGGAATAGAGACAGCTAGATCTACACCCGCCATGACTGTCCAACGCCCCGTTCCCTTTTGCCCCGCAGAATCAAGAATTAAATCAACTAGTGGTGCCTTAGTTTCTGGATCGATTCGCCTAAAAATGTCTGCGGTAATTTCAATCAAGTAGGAATCCAATTCCTCTGTCGTATTCCACTCAGCAAACACCTCGTGCAACTGCTGACGATCAAGGTTTGTTGCACTCCTAAGCAGATCATAGGCTTCCGCAATTAGCTGCATATCTCCGTATTCGATGCCGTTGTGCACCATTTTGACGTAGTGACCAGCCCCATCGGGACCAATATAGGTAACGCAGGGACCATCGTCTACCTGAGCGGCAATTTTGACCAGAATCGGCTCCAAAGCCTCATAGGCTGCTTTGGTACCACCAGGCATCAGGCTGGCTCCATTCAGCGCCCCTTCTTCGCCACCGCTTACACCCATGCCAAAAAATTCTAAATTTATGGATGCTAGCTCACGGCTACGACGAGCAGTATCCGAATAGAAGGAATTGCCACCGTCAATCATAATGTCGCCCGGCTCCAAAAGCGGTTTAAGCTGCTCAATTACCGCATCAACAGGCGCACCGGCTTTCACCATAATTAGAATTCTGCGAGGCCGCTCCAGAGAGGCAACAAAGCTTTCCAGGTCAAAAGTAGCTTTGATGTTCTTGCCCTGAGCACGATTGGCCATGAAGGCCTCAGTTTTTTCTGGACTGCGATTGTAAACGGCGACAGAAAAACCATTGCGCTCAACATTCAGCGCCAGGTTTTCACCCATGACTGCTAGACCAATCAGACCAAACTGCTGTGCCATAAAACTCTCTGCTTACTGTGCATCGTCTGAGAACGGTTTATCCTCCTCCAGGTTAGATCGATCCCCTCAGCTTGTCGAAGAAAGAGAAGAAAGATTTGAAGGACTGCTAACAACTCAACCCAGATGGGACGATCTTAAAGACAATAAACTGTAGAGTTGTATTAATCTTGACAAAGTAGGGAGCACCAGTGACATGCTTGCATACGTCCTGGCCTGGGTTGTCGGCCTTGGTAGCCTTAGCATTTATCTAACCGCGTTCTTTTTTCCGGAAGTTCATCGCAAAAATGACTTTATCTGGAGCGGTATCGGATTTTTCTATGCCTTAGTTTTGTGGGTTTATGCTGATCGCTTCCGGGGGGGCATTCTTTTAGGACAAATGGCTAGTGTTGCCTTACTTGTTGGGTTTGGTTGGCAAATGCTCAAACTCCGACGGCAGCTAACTCCATCACAGCAACAGACAGCGTTCCCTGATACTAGGGCTGTGCCGACGAAGCTTGGGGGAATTAAAAGTAACCTCCAAAACAGGCTGGCGAATTTACCGATCCGTAGGAGACCATCAAAACAGCCGCAACAGGTTTCTCAGCCCCAACCACTCAACACTGTTGAGCCGCGTCAGACCACTCCTAGTCAATCACCTGGAATTGAGCAGCCGTCTCCCATTCTTGACGATACTTCGTTGTCTGCTGGCTCCAGCGACGAGACGGTTATCCGACAACAAAGGGTTTCTCCGGCAGTCAAAACTAGTGAAGTAAGCTCTGTTCAAAGCACACCAGCGACTAAAGCTACTGCACCGGAAGCCGCAGAAGTAAAACTAGCCCCACTGCAAGCGGTGACTAGTATCCTGACCAACGCTAGAGATTGGGTTCAGACAACATTTCGCAAGAAGCAATCGACTAACGTAACTATTCAGCCCAAAGCTCAGCCTAGTCATAAAACCTCGGAACCAGGGCAAGTATCCGCACCAGATGCACGGGCTGCCAAAGAAGTTATGACCTCAGGTCTGCCTCCGGCGATCGCTGAGCCTACTGCAGTTCCTGACGTGGTGTCTGATGATCCTATACCACCTGCTAGCGGCACTGCACCAGAGGATACCAACGTTGAGCAAGGGGTTATTGAGCCAGATACATCGGAGGCCGTTACCAATATCGGAACTGTCGGCGAACTTGAAAATACAGCACCCGCAGTCGAAGAACTCACGATTGCAGAATTAGCTTCTGAGGTTGAGCTGACGCCTTCTGAGCCAACCCCATCTGATGAACCGCAATCTGCACTGGAAGCAACCTCAGGGGAAGCGACTGCTACAACTTCCCCAGACTCAGAAACTGCTCCCAAGGAACCTAAACTAGTTCGACCCAATGCACCAGATCCTGAGCTTATAGATGCCGCCAGACACAATGCGGGAGCTAACTCTGATTCGCTTGCGGATGGCCCTCGATCACCAGAAATAACCTCTGAGCAGTAGCCACCCGCAGCAGACTCCTCTAGCTCAACTTGAACCTGAAGGAACTTCTAGCTGATAATGGTTGAAATATCCTTCTCTAATCTGCCAACCTTTGACTGTGACAGAACCAGGCACCTATAAAAATACTGTCAATTTGCCTCAAACCAAATTTGACATGCGGGCAAACGCGAAAGCGCGCGAACCAGAGTTACAGCAATTTTGGGCAGAATCTCAAATTTACGAGAAACAGGCACAGAATAATCCTGGTGAGCCTTTTGTGCTGCACGATGGGCCGCCTTACGCCAATGGCGATCTGCACATTGGTCATGCCCTCAACAAAATTTTGAAGGATATCATCAACAAGTTTCAACTTCTCCAGGGACGGAAAGTTCGGTACGTTCCAGGTTGGGACTGTCATGGGCTACCGATTGAATTGAAGGTGCTGCAAAACATGCGGCCAGAGGAGCGCCAAAAGTTAACACCATTGAAGCTGCGTTGGAAGGCGCGTGACTTTGCACTTCATACGGTAGACAAGCAACGCAATGGTTTCAAACGCTATGGCATCTGGGGGGACTGGGAGCGTCCCTACCTAACCATGAGCCCTGAGTATGAAGCGGCTCAAATCGAAGTTTTCGGCCAGATGGTTCTTAAGGGCTACATTTACCGGGGGCTGAAGCCTGTTTACTGGAGCCCCAGTTCTCAAACGGCCTTAGCAGAGGCAGAACTGGAATATCCTGAGGGCCATACCTCGCGCAGTATCTATGCTGCCTTTCCGATGGCTTCTGCCTCCCCGGCTAGTCAAGAGGTGCTGGCGCCGTACCTACCGCACTTGAAAGTGGCAGTTTGGACTACGACTCCCTGGACAATTCCTGGAAACTTGGCGGTGAGCCTCAATCCTGATTTGACCTATGCTGTGGTTGAGTCGGGGGCTCAAATTGCTAGAACGAAGTACTTGCTAGTCGCAGCAGATCTAGTAGAGCGATTGTCAGCCGTTTTGGATACGTCACTAACGGTAAAAGCTACGCTGCCGGGTAAAGCGTTAGAGCATTCTACTTATCGTCACCCGCTATTTGAGCGGGAGAGCCCAATCGTGATTGGCGGCGATTACGTCACTACAGAATCTGGTACAGGGCTGGTGCATACAGCGCCAGGGCACGGTCAAGAAGATTATCTGGTAGGCCAACGCTACGGGTTGCCCATCCTCACACCGGTGGATGGGGATGGCAACTTTACAGCAGGGGCGGGCGTTTTTGCCGGCTTAAATGTGTTGGGTGAAGGAAATCAGGCCGTCATCACCGCCTTGGCGGAAGCTGGATCCTTACTTAAAGAAGAACCATACCAGCATAAATATCCCTACGACTGGCGAACCAAAAAACCTGTGATTTTAAGGGCAACGGAGCAGTGGTTTGCTTCCGTGGAAGGGTTCCGGGATGAAGCGCTCAAGGCGATCGCGACGGTAGAGTGGATTCCGGCTCAGGGCGAAAACCGGATCACAGCAATGGTGCAAGAGCGCTCCGATTGGTGTATCTCGCGCCAGCGTAGTTGGGGTGTGCCCATCCCCACTTTCTACGACGAAGAAACTGGGGAAGCGCTGCTGAATGCAGAGACTATTGCCCACGTGCAAGCCATTATTGCAGCAAAAGGGTCTGATGCCTGGTGGGAGTTGCCTGTAGAAGACCTATTGCCAGAACAATACCGCAATAATGGCCGTACCTACCGCAAGGGTACAGACACGATGGATGTGTGGTTTGATTCAGGCTCTTCCTGGGCAGCCGTAGTAAAGCAGCGCCAGTTGCACTATCCCGCTCATCTGTACCTAGAAGGCTCAGACCAACACCGAGGTTGGTTTCAGTCCAGTTTATTGACTAGTGTGGCAACCAATGACCGTGGCCCCTATCAAAAAGTTCTCACCCACGGCTTTGTGCTGGATGAGCAGGGTCACAAGATGAGCAAATCTCTGGGTAATGTGGTTGACCCTGCAATTGTGATTGAAGGTGGCAAGAACCAAAAAGCTGATCCCCCTTACGGAGCGGATGTACTGAGACTTTGGGTTTCTTCAGTAGATTATGCTTCTGATGTCCCTTTGGGGCAAAATATCCTGAAGCAGATGGCGGATGTCTATCGCAAGATTCGCAATACTGCTCGCTTTTTGCTGGGCAATCTGCACGACTTTGATCCTACTCAGGATGCAGTACCCTACGAGCAATTACCGCAGCTAGACCGCTATATGCTGCACCGGATCGGCGAAGTGTTTACGGAAGTGACAGCAGCTTTTGAAAGCTTCCAGTTTTTCCGCTTCTTTCAGACTGTCCAAAATTTCTGTGTGGTGGATCTGTCTAACTTTTACTTGGATATCGCTAAGGACCGGCTGTATATTAGTGCCCCGGCTGGCTTGCGCCGACGCAGTTGCCAAACTGTACTAGCGATCGCTCTGGAAAATTTAGCCCATGCGATCGCTCCTGTTTTGGCGCACATGGCAGAAGATATCTGGCAGTCTCTACCCTATTCCACACCCTACCAGTCAGTATTTGAAGCAGGTTGGGTGCAACTAGAACCCCAATGGCAAGTTCCAGAACTCGCTGAATTTTGGCAAAAAGTTCGGCAGATCCGAACTGAAGTCAATCGGGTGCTAGAAAAAGCGCGAGCTGAAAAGGCAGTGGGCTCTTCTCTCGAAGCGAAGGTATTACTTTACATCCCCCAACAATCGTTACGCCAGCAACTAAGGGCCTTTGCGCCTGAAATAGATGCTTCAACCAATGGAGTTGACGAGTTGCGTTACCTATTTTTAGCTTCGCAAGTCGAGCTGTTAGAGTCTTGCCAGCCGTTGTCGGGGTTGCAGTACAGCTTCCAATCCGAGGCGATGGGCATTGGCGTGGTTGATGCCGATGGAAAAAAATGCGATCGCTGCTGGAACTACTCAGTTCAGGTTAGTGAAAACCAGGAACATCCCCTACTTTGCGAACGCTGCGTTCCAGTCGTTGAAAAACTTTGCCATAACAGCTAAGGCTCTAAGAAAGTATTCTTAATTTCTCTCCTGGACTGAGTCAGCGCTCAAGGCGCCTCAGCTGTTCGCCTTCTGTTAAAGATTAACTACCGACTGGTAGTAGCCGAGATTTTTAGTTGAGGGAGACATCGCTCAGTCCAGCCCTTAGCGGCGCCTCGAGCTGTGCCAATGCTGTTTGAGCGGTTGTCAAGTTATAGGGCAAGGGTGGCTTTACCGGATGGTAGTCCCGTTCATCGGCTGGTCCATGGCGCAACACCGCATTCACCAACAAACAAGGCTCTGCACTCAGGTTAATTGCCCCGTGCAGCACGCAGCGAGGAATCTTGGCCACAGCAGGCTGGTATTCACTCAGGGGAATGTATTGATAAGACCGATTTTGCAAGACCACCAACACAAAAGTACCCCTTACGACTAACAGTTGATCTGTTTGAAAGCGATGCACAAACAGTTCATCCACTGCTCCGGGTGGGATCTGCACCAATACAGTCTCGTGACTAGCTTGCGGTGTATAGAATTCAGCCATCCCTCCTTTAACCGAAGTAAGAGGACGGATCTCAACTTTTCTCGCTAGACTCATCCTAAGGATCCTCACCTTCAGAAGGGATGATCCTAATTTAACCAGTCAGTCTCTAAAAGTTTGTGACGTAAACTACCCTAGTTACCCAAGATGTGGTATAGCTGCGAGTCGAGATCAAACTTGAATACAGTATTTTGATTAGATAAACTGCACATTTTCACCCAGATTTTGGGTTGATACAGGTTTCTGGTATACCCTACGCAATAGAGAACCGCTCTGAATTGAAATATTTACTGCATGTTGCCCAAAGAAGAATTACTAAAGGGGATCGACAACCTAGCTAGTGCAACGCGGGTACTAGATGGAGCTGACCGGGCACTTAAAACCTGGGAAGTTGTGTTGACAGACTTTTTACCTCCCCCAGAACTACTGGAAGTGCAGCAGGTGTTAAGCCAGCTCACAGAAATTCAACACCTAGCAAGCGGAGGTTATCCACAAGCAGAACGACAGCGAGTAGCGATCGCCCGTACGGAACTGCCGCTTACTTCTGAGCAAGTGGAAGTTACAGCTTTGGATATTGCCGGTAATTTTCTTTTTGACCCGGCAACTCACCGCGATTTTTTGGGTGCAGTGCTCGGCACCGGCATTGTCCGGGAGAAGGTTGGAGACATCATCGTGCTGGGAGAGCGGGGTGCCCAAGTGATTGTTGTTCCAGAACTGGTGGAGTTCCTGGAGCTGAACCTTATCCAAGTCCGCTCGGTCCCCGTTAAAACTCAACGGATTGACCTAAGCCAGCTCAAAGTCAGAGAACCGAAAAAGAAAGAGCTCACTACTGTAGAAGCTTCCCTCCGATTGGACGCGGTTGCCTCGGCTGGATTTGGGATGTCCCGCAGTAAAATGGCGGATTTAATCACCAGTGGGGATGTACGAGTTAACTGGAAAGAAATCACTCAAGCCAGTCATTCCTTGAAAGCGGGGGACCTAGTTGCCATTCGTGGCAAAGGCCGCCTGGAAATTGGCGAAATTATGGTTACAAAGAAGGACCGTTACCGGGTGCAACTCACTCGTCTAGTGTGAGGCTTGACAATTTGGTCATAAGAGTGCTGCTGACGCAAGTTTTGCGAGTAGTCAAACGATCAGATCTTTAACAATTGCAAGCCAGGCTAGACCTGTGTTACTGTAGATTACTGTTCGGACGCATAGCTCAGTTGGTTAGAGCACCACGTTGACATCGTGGGGGTCACTGGTTCGAGTCCAGTTGTGTCCATTCCTGTTGCACTGTGACTAATTATTTGTCGCTGATGACAGGATTAATCTCATCGATCAAAAAACAGTATCATCTAAGCCGATTGAGGTTCAAGGTTTGCCGCTTGACCCTTTAGGGAAAGGTTTATTGTTAATTCCTCAGTACTCGGCCAAGTTGCTCGAAAGGTTGGGGAAACTGCTAGTGTATGGAGTCTATGGTACCAACCATAAGGCATGAGCTTTTCTGGCTCAGTAGAGACTTGCAGCAGGTTAGTTCCATACATTCCCGTTTTTTCACTCCCTGCCACAATCGATTCATTATGACAGGCAGGCTGAAATGGGCCCGTAATTGTGTCGGAAACATACCAATACAGGGACGAGGTCGTAATTCGTTTGGAATTAACCTTCTGTAACCATCTAGGATTTAGAAACATCCGGAAGCAGGAAAAGAACAGATGATACTTGTCATCTTTGAAGATCACTTGCGGTCGTTCCGTGTGGTAGTACGGCCAGTCTGCTGCGCTATCTGTGGAGGTGGAGAGCACCGGGGGAAGTAGCTGGTAGGGCCCAGCAATTTTGTCTGCGACTGCTAGGCCAACACATCCTTGAAAGTTACCAGGAGTCTTAGAACTGGCACAGGTAAACATATAATAACGATCTGTTTTCGGATCGCTGAAGATGTAGGGATCACGCCAGTGAAAATGTCCAGTCCAGTTAGATCGTCCGTACCAGAGGTTATTCTCTGGTGGCTGCACTAAGTAGTGGTTAGAGTAACGCTGCCAGTGTAAACCGTCTGATGAGGTTGCCAGCGCGATCGCTTCATTTTTGAGGTCTAGTCCTTGGCCACTCGCCGGATAAAACAGGTAGTAAAGGCCATTTTCTTTATAGGTACAGCCTGCCAGAATTCTGCCAGATTCCCAGGGATTGCCGGGGTCAGCCTCAAGAACGGTCCCCAAATCCTGCCATTGTCGTAGGTCGGTAGAAACAGCACCGCAAATTCTACTGACGGTCCACCAAGGGGTTTGTCCTTCTAGCCCACGTAAATAAAAGAGACGGTAAACATTTTCATCTTTCAAAATCCAAGGGTCCCAATTCATGGGTTCCCTGCGGCGTAGCGATCGCAAAATTGCGGTAACCGACTTACCGAGGCGAACTTGACTTCGCTCTAAGACGCTAGCCGTTGTTAACTCCGACAGGTCTGTGGGAATAGGTTCAAGCTGGCTGATGATTCGTTGTTGTAGGGGATGAAGGTTCATCCAATCATTAGAACTTTTGCTATTTGGATTTTTAGAGCGAACAACTAAGATGTCCACGCTGCAAGTGGCTTAGACTGAGACAAGCGAATCCTGCCATTAAAGAAAATTGCCCACTGCGGATCTGATATGCCGCCGACAAAGTGTCCCCCTTCATCTTCAAGCTGAAAGCCAAAGAACACTGGGGCATCGTCCTCCAGGTTCACAAGCCTTCCCCCATAGAGACCGTGACTTAGCAGGTTAGCTGGCTCATCCTCCCAAGGAATGCAGTCGTAACTGACCTGTTTTGGGTCTTTTATGGGACGTGAGCGAACGTAATAGGTACCTTTAGGTTCTCGGCGCTCGAAGAATCTATTCCAGTAAGGACTAAATAGGAGGTATAGGCGCCAGCACTCAGGCAGCTTTCGCCAAAAAACTTGGGGAACCTCCAAATAATGAAATTCTGGAGATTGGTACAAAATTTGACAAGGCTTGGTCTGCCAATTCTCTAAGTCTACGGAGTTCGCATAAGCTACAACACCACCCGTATCGGTTGGCACGTCAATGGGGCAGGCAGTGATGAAAGCATAGAATTGCTGATCTTTATTGTCTTTAATCACATAGGGATCACGCCAACTAACGCCATCAAATCCACTACTGAGTCCAGGATTCGGAATCACAGGGTTTTCTCTTGATGCGGTTGTCCGCTGCCAAGTGATCAGATCGGAGGATTCAGCAACGCCTATATTTTGCGGTTGCCGTCGCTCATGAGCCGTGAGCACGAGTGGGTCTTCAGAGCATCGGGCCGTGTAAAACATGTAGTAGCGGCCCTCCTTTTCGATGATGCTGCCGGTCCAAATTGAAAGATTGTCCCAGTAGCTTCCCTGTCGTGCCGCCAAAGCAGGTAGGCCGGGCGAGATTTCCTGCCAGCCAAAATCGGTGAGAATAGCATGACCAACTGAGGAGAGATTATGGCGTCGCTCGGCGTTATAGGCACAAGCCAGTCGGGCCGCCTGCAGGTAGAAAATGTGCAGGGTTTGTGCTTGATAGACAAACCAGAAGTCCCAGCAATACTTGTTCAGAGGCTGCCAAGGCATAGTTTTTAGTTATAGCGATCGCTATGAGTGACCCGTTAAAAGAAGATTGAGCGGTCAAGTTTCCCCGTAGCCTTAGGGCGCTAAACCAAATTCCATTGCCGAGAGGTTAGTTCCCGTGTGAACGACCTTTTCGAGTCGAAACCCACTCTTCTCAAACAGCTCCTTAAATTGTTGTTTTGTCCGCCAGGCGCCCCCCGGAACTGCCACCATGATCTGCACGGCAAAAAGCCCGGGTAAGATGCCATCTGCACTCTCTGGTGGCTCGCCTAAATCCGGCACAAAAGCCTGCAGAAGAATTATTTTTCCGTGCTCTGGCAGAGCTTTCTTACAATTACTCAATATCTTCATCGCATCTTCGTCATTCCAGGCGGAGATGAAGTACTTCATGACGATCGCATCAGCACCCTGAGGCACGGACTCAAAAACATCCCCAGAAATAATTTCTACCGCTTGCTCCACTCCTTGCTTTGCCAAAAAGGCAGGGGCTGTCTCCGTCACGTAAGGGACGTCAAACAATATTCCCTTACCCCCCGACTTCTGGACAATCCTAGAAATTAGTCCTCCCTGGCCCCCGCCAACATCCATGACTGTATCAAAGCGGCTGAAGTCATAGATATCCAGCAGGGCATCTACACTGTGATCCGTTAAGAAGCTCATGGCATTGATAAACACATCGCCACTCCAGGAGTTGTCCCGCGTAAACTCATAGACCGTTTTGCCGTTCGCCCGCTCAAACGGCACTTCGCCAGTCTTTAAACAGGCTTCAAGCTGGTTCCAAGCATCCCACTGAGAAGGTTCTGTAATGTGCATCGCAAAATGTCCCATGGAGGGTCCAGCGTTAGTGACTAAGAGGGCGGACAGCTCAGTGGAACCAAAAATCCGCCCTGGCTTCTCAACCAACACGTCCAGGTGAGCGAGCGCTCGCAGAATGACATAGAGCTTTTCTACTTGGGTAGAGGTGGTTGCGGCTAGACTCTCGACACTCTGGGGCCCCGATTGGAGTAGGTTGGGAATCCCTAAACGGGTTGCCACATAGAGGCATTGGCTCTCCCAGAAAGCCTGGATCATGCCAAAAACCTTTCGCTTAGATTCCATCGGTGCTGTATCAGAAAATGTTGTTTGCATCGGGTTATTCTGGGTGGGTTGTTTGGTGTCAGATATCAGATAGAAGAAGATATTGATACTTCTTTGGGTGTAGTGAAGTCAGTCTTACTTCAATCAGGGGACTTTCAACGTGGGTAATTAAATGGCGGTTTTAACAGAGGCAGGCAATGACTGAGGTTGAGATAAGTGAATCGTGCTGTTATCAGCGAAAGTTGCCAATCGTGGATCTGTTAACCCACCGACAGATTCTAGGTTTCGTCTTCATTCTGGAATGTAAAAAAATACAGGATTAGAAGCATCTGGCTCAATAAAATTCCCTGTAGGTAAACTCATTGCAAGAACAGCCGCGGATTCCGATTCCTGAAGAATGTCTGCGAGCTTGAATCAATTGCTAGTCCCCTCCCGACTCCACTAGTTTGCCGATGTTGAAATCAATCCTCACCCACCCTCTAAGTTTCCGCAGATTGTCAAGCAGCAGCAAGGGAATGTGCCAGTGGTGCACCATAAGGAATGGCAGGGGATCACGGACATCAAAAATTGCCTCTTTCCCACGCAAAACGTTTTTGACCCAGGTCTGTAATTGCTTCCAGGATCTAATTTCGTTAAGCCGCCAAACTTCGTGGTAGAGCCAGTAGGTTGGCCTGCTATCGGGAAGCGGCTGCATCGGTTCAACTAAAGGCTGTTGAGCGAGATAGGCAGCCGCTACCCCGGGGTGGTTGTAAAACATCGTTATAGCCGAATGAGTGCGGGGGTTACATTCGATCGCGTAAACTGCACCGTCCTCTGCCTGGATGAAGTCAAAGGAAGCCTGCCCGGTTCCCAGTTCTTTGACAAAACGACTGACCCACTGCTCAATCTCCGGCTGATCAACGTTTTCGTAGTTGACCTGGAAAGCCGACGACTCACAGCAGCAGTGCAGCCTTAACTCGCCGTCTCTCACGGTGCTGTGAGTGCAGTATTCTTTTCCGGGGATGAATTCCTGCATGATCCAAGGCTTTTCCTGACTGATCGGTAGGCTCTTGACAAATGCCGCCGTTGCTTCAGGCGTCTCGCAGGGTAGCTTGGTTAGATTCAAGCGCCTTATAGAGTCGTAGGCAATGCTTTTGAGAATGTACTTGCGAGTCTCGTTGTCAAAGTTGAAGCTTAGGACTTGTTCAGGGTCGGTAATTCTA
This sequence comes from uncultured Synechococcales cyanobacterium, assembly GCA_902806435.1. Classification (GTDB taxonomy): domain Bacteria; phylum Cyanobacteriota; class Cyanobacteriia; order Thermosynechococcales; family Thermosynechococcaceae; genus CADCWO01. The sequence continues at coordinate 12,710 of CADCWO010000151.1, forward strand.
AAGGATTTAGGGACAGATAACGACAGCGATCGCGCTTTCTCGCTGAAGGCGAACTTGTCATCGAGCATTTTCGTGATCTCTGCATCAAAGTGGAACACTTCGCAACAGCTTGACAACACTGGCTTGGCTAGGGAGTCATAGTAGCTAGAGACAGGACTACAGATAGGGATATAAATGTCAATATTTTCTGCTTTGGCAATGTTTAGTAGGGCTTGAATGTAGCTGTCAGGGTCTTTCTCAGGTGCCGGTACGGTATAGAAGCGCTCCACAGCATTAGAAAACCGGTGGCCGGATAGCCAATACTTCTGGGTTTCTACTAAAAATACCTTGTGTCCAGCTGCATGCAAGGAGCGGGCGAGCTGGAGTGCCTTGGTCATCTTGCCACCCGTAAGCAGGATATTTCTGGGCGTCTCGGCCTCAGCCAGTTGCTGTCGGGAGCCTCGGAACCGGTTCCACAGCAGAGAGGCCAGAACAAGACTAAGGTTCAGGGGAAAGGCGATCGCAAGCAGCGCCAGAGTACCGAGGTTTTGCACCACGGCAAAAACAGATGCCTTTATCCGTTGTGTGTGCGCCATTCGTTTTTTAAAGTTCAGAAGGTCAAGTCGTGCCGAGGATTAAGGACTAAGCGTCCGGGCAAGGTGCGCTTCATCCCTAATCCCTCAGCACTTACAGCCGCCGGATCACGGTCAAGCCATCTCGCACAGGCAGTAGCACTTGCTCAACCCGGCTGTCATTAGTAACCACACGATTGAACTCAGCGATCGCCTGTCCGTTGGGCGATCGCTCGTCCTCCGGCAGATAAGGCTGTCCTTGAAGTAGCGTGTTATCCACACAGATAAACCCGTGGGGATTTAGCAAGTCAGAGTCCAGGAGGTTCCGGAAATACTGCACGTACTCCTTTTTATCAGCATCGATAAACACGAAGTCGAAGGACACCTGAGCCGCCACCAGTTTGTCCAGGGTTTCCAGCGCTGGACCGACTTCCACCCGGATTTTTTCACCATGAGAAGACTGCTGGAACAAAGCTTGGGCGAAGTTAGCCACGTACTGATCGACCTCACAGGCTACTAAGTGTCCGTCCATTGGCAGCGCCTCTGCCATTGCTAAGGCAGAGTACCCGGTGAACATGCCGATATCCAGTACGCTACGGGCACGGGTCATGTGGACAAACATCTTGAGTGTCTGCCCCTCAACGTGCCCGGACAACATCTCTTGTTCCAACTCTCGCCCGGTAGCACCTTCCGAGAATCGCTGGTCCCAGGATTCCTCAGCCGTTTTTTGGGCGATCGCGCTTAGGATTGGAGACTCAGCGGAGGTACATTTATCCAGGTAAGGCTCTAAGCCTGCGGCCAGACGCAGCGCCTTTTGCAGTGCTTCTAAGCCAGCAGTCATACCCGGTTCCTGCTCCACCCTCTGAACGGCGGTTTTGAGATGGTCAACCAGGATACCCAACGGTGTTACCGGACGAGAGCCCACACTTGCAGCCCTAGACATTGGCGATACCTTCGATCAAATTTTGCTGCTGATAACTCCCCACATAAGCATCCACACCGGCACCTGCACGTGGGTACTGGGCACAAGCGTGTTTGTGTTCAGCCAAAGCGGCATCGAGTTCTTCCCGAGTCAAATCGTTCACGAAGAAGCATTTGCCAATCGGCCTTGGCATTGCTGCCCGCTGTAACCCATCTCGCGTCAGGGTGATGGACTGGGTCGCAGACCACAACAGGTCGATGTCGAGCAGAGGATGATCCAAGGCTAAGCCCAGTTGGCTCATCAGTCCTAGGATACGATCGCGCTCCTCAACTGTGATATAACCTCGTTTCTCGGCGATCGTTGCTGACAGTGCCATATCGATGTTGACCGCATGCCCATGCAGCAGTGGTACGGATGGAGCTAGTTCCAGCGTAGGGCTCCAGGTATGACCGTAGGCAATCACACGGTCTAGATCCAGCTCGTGCAAATTAGGAGTCTCCAGTGCCAGCATCGTCTTGATTGACTCGTAATTTATTCGGTGAGCAACTTCTTTTAGCAGTGGAGTGCCACCGTCGAAACCAAAGTGCGTTGTCAGTAAATCTGCCCCGTACTCACACAACAGTTCGAACACTTCGACATTGGAGACGACTGCAATTTTCACCAGTTCTGCCATGCCATTACGAACTTCGGGCGTGGGAAGTGTCCGTAAAAACGAGAAGTCAAGCATCACCTTCTTTGGCGCGTGGTAGGCACCTAAGCGATTTTTGAGCTTTCCGTGGTTGACTGCTACCTTAATTGCAATGCCAGCATCAACCAAACTGATTAGGGTTGTGGGAATGCGGATGTAGTTCGTGCTCCGGCGATAAGCAGCACAAGCAAAACCTGCGACATCCGTTACTAATCCGCCACCCACAATTAAAACTGGTTCTTTGCGAACCAAGCCGAAGTCTGCGAAAGCATCTACGATTGACTGAAATGTATCTAAGTTCTTTGTCGGCTCGCTAATAGTGACAGGAAAGAGGTTGAGATCAATGTTGTAGTACTTGAAGTATTCACAGATCTGGGACCCGTAAAGCCGGTTCACGTTGGCATCGACAACAGCAAGGCAGCGCCCAAAGTTCCTGTAGCTGTCTGCAAGCTCTCTGTTCTTGGTATCGAAAGCCCCGTTTACAAAGACGAGGCTAAAGTCAATCTTCTCGTAACCTTCTACATGGAAGGCAGTTTCGGTTGCTTCAAATTTTGCTTGGACGGTACTCATTCTTCTTTCCTTTGCATAGTACAAGTTGCGGCAATGGTTCACAGACCTCAGCTTTTACGCAATGAGCCATTTCGTTGCCGCAAATCGTGAACAGACAAAGACGGTGAGCCTGATAGATTTTTCAAACGAAAAATACGCAACCAGCCCAAAAATCCCCTTAACTTGAGCCATTGAAGCCAACCCCAATAAACTATCCGTAGAATAAGGGCCTACTCAGTTGCCCCGCTTGTGTCTAAAGTAGTAGAAAAGTAAAGAATTATAAATATTTATTTATTTTCTCATCAATTTAGCAAAGTAGATAGGTTGATTTTCTGGTAGGAACGCTGAAACTTGCTTACCCTCAGGCTCTGGAAGCCATCTAATGTACCCCAGACTGGCAGCTCTACACCATCCATTTGGAGTTTTCGTCGATGTGAACTAATGAGCAGTATTTCGGACTGGGCTGGGTGTTGTTATTCGCCTTGAAGGTCCTGGCCAAGCAAGTCGGCAACGGCTTGCTAGATACTCCAGTCGTGGGCTATCAAGCAAGGACTTAGGCCCAGCAATTGTAAGTCTGAGTTTGTTTCCAAGATTTACAAAGCTCTAAAAGGCTTGTTGTGACCGTCCTGTAGCTGGTGGGATATGATCAGTGTTGCCCCTCTAGATCTTCCCGGACAACCCTCTCAATCTCCAGAATATAATCTGCTCCATAGGCTAAAGAGGGAGTAAAGAGGAAGTTTGAAAACCAGTACGAATTTATCCGGCAAGCACCTTTTTCATTGCCGCCAGAGCCGTTAATGCTGTCAAAGTATACTCTTCAGAGCACTTTATCCGAGACACAAATCGCTTGCTGGAGTGATCATCTACCTTTCCCCATAGCTGAGTTATCCTCTGCGATCGCGCTACGCGTCAGTGGGGCCAGGAGGTTGAGATTGGATGAAGCGCTTCTGCAAGTGTTGTAGGCCTAGCAAGCAGGGCTCGGTACATCGACTGAGGAACCGCAGCATAAACCTCAATGTCGGGAATCCCAGTGCTGTAGAAAGTGGTAGACACATCTCCTCAGGGAATTATCGTAGCTAAGACTGGACCTTGACCAAAGTCGATGCTCCGGCTCTTCCAGGCTGCTGAAGCCGGAGTGAGAGCTCCGTCTCGGCGGACCAAACCTCCATGAGCCTAGTTATCTACCATCGTCGTTGCAGTACCACGGGACAACTGGTTCTCAAGTAAATCAATCCCCAGCGCCAGCTGGGTCGCTGGCGGCAATCGTGCTTTGAGATGGGTAGTTAAACACTCAGAAGGGACGACATCAAAGATTGCCCAAAGTATCCCAAGACTTGTGATTTGAGCTTCAGGCTGGTCGGCCTGCAGAAGAAGTCGTGGAAAATGTGCTTAGCGCTTACTAAGCAGAGTAATAAAGTCACTCAAAGAAATTAGCGCTTCCAGATAGCTTTGGTAATCAACTTCTCATATACAGAGTTGTGCCTATTAATCTAGTTCAAGAGAAGTGATAACACCTTCCATCGTTTTCCAACGGGCGTTATGAGCACTGTACGTCCAGGTTGACAGCATGGGGCCACTGGTTCGAGTCCAGTTGTGTCCATTCCTGTTGTACTGTGACCAATTATTTGTCGCTATCCCTCTTTTGTCATTCTCGAAAGGTCGGAATTCAGCATGCTTGCTATATAAGGGTTGTAAGCTTTAAACTTTTCTATCACTTTTGGACTTGACGAATGAGTATGAAGCATTACTGTATAAGCATCTTAGCTAGTTTACTTTTCCCAATCTGACAGAAGAGGGATAATGGGCAAAACTCGCTTAACCGCTAAGATCAAACATGAGTCCTTGCTGCTTAGGTTCAAGCGTGACCATGTCAACCGTAGAATTTTTAGATGCCTTTGATGTGATTGTCGTTGGCGCTGGGCACTCAGGCTGTGAGGCTGCTCTGGCATCAGCGCGCCTAGGCTGCCGTACTTTGCTACTGACGCTCAACCTGGACAAAATTGCTTGGCAACCTTGTAATCCAGCGGTCGGGGGCCCAGCCAAGTCGCAATTGACCCATGAAGTCGATGCTTTGGGCGGTGAAATTGGCAAGGTGGCCGATCGCACCTACTTGCAGAAGCGGCTACTAAATAACTCCAGGGGGCCAGCGGTTTGGGCACTACGAGCGCAGACAGACAAACGGGAATACGCGGCGATCATGAAGGGGATCGTGGAGACGCAAGAGAATCTTAGCTTACGCGAGGCTATGGTCACTGATTTAGTCTTAGGCGCAAACGATGAGGTGATTGGAGTTGAAACTTATTTCGGCGTGGCTTTCGCCTGTAAAGCCTTAATTTTAACTACCGGCACTTTTTTGGGGGGACGGATTTGGGTTGGCTCTAAGTCTATGCCTGCTGGACGCGCTGGTGAGTTTGCCGCCGAAGGGTTAACCGAAACCCTCAACCGCCTCGGTTTTGAAACTGGACGTTTAAAGACGGGCACCCCAGCCCGAGTGGATAAGCGGTCTGTGGATTATAGCCAGTTGGAACCTCAGCCCCCTGATCAGCAAGTGCGCTGGTTTAGTTTTGACCCAGAAGCTTGGGTAGAACGGGAACAGATGAATTGCTATTTGACGCGCACTACCCCTGCAACCCATGCCTTAATCCGGGAAAACTTACACCTTTCCCCAGTCTATGGTGGCTGGGTGGACGCCAAAGGTCCCCGCTACTGCCCCAGTATTGAAGATAAAATTGTTCGCTTTGCCGATAAAGAAAGCCACCAGATCTTCATTGAGCCAGAGGGCCGGGATAGTCCAGAACTATACATCCAAGGATTTTCTACTGGATTGCCGGAAACATTGCAGTTGCAGATGCTGCGATCGCTCCCTGGTTTAGAGAGCTGTGCCATGCTGCGGCCCGCCTACGCCGTAGAGTACGACTACCTGCCAGCCACCCAGTGTTATCCCACCTTGATGACCAAGCGAATTGCCGGGCTATTTTGTGCTGGCCAGATCAATGGCACCACCGGCTATGAAGAAGCGGCAGCTCAAGGAATTGTCGCCGGGATCAATGCGGCTCGCTACGCCCGCAACCAGGAGATGGTGATCTTCTCCCGCGAGCAAAGTTACCTCGGCACCTTAATCGATGACCTGTGTACCAAAGATCTGCGGGAGCCTTACCGGATGCTCACCAGCCGCTCGGAGTACCGCTTGCTGCTGCGCTCTGACAATGCGGATCAGCGACTAACGCCTTTGGGCCGAGAGGTAGGGCTGATTGGCGATCGCCGCTGGCAGCTATTTACTCAGAAACAAGCCAATATTGCTGCAGAAAAAGAACGGCTGCACACAAGACGGCTCAAAGAGCACGATCCGATTGGGCAAACGGTGATGGCTGAAACTCAGCAAGCGATCAAAGGCTCAATTACCTTAGCCGATCTACTGCGGCGACCTGGCCTGCACTATCCAGACCTGGATCGCTACGGCTTGGGCGATTCCACTTTGAATCCAGCGGAAAAAGAAGGGGCAGAAATTGATATCAAGTACTCCGGCTATATCCAGCGGCAGCAGCACCAGATTGACCAGATTCTGCGGCAGGAGCACCGGAAGCTATCGCCGGATGTCAACTACGCTAGTATTGACACCCTATCCCTGGAAGCCCGGGAAAAACTGACTAAGGTCAAACCCTTAACTATTGGGCAAGCCAGCCGAATTGGGGGCGTGAATCCTGCCGACATTAATGCTCTACTGGTTTACCTGGAAATCACTGCCCGGCTAGAGCTGGTCAGATGAGCCTGTTATCTTTGCAGAAGTATTTAACACATGGTTTTCCTGGAACTCAGACAAAAGCGGAAACACTGACTGAGTTAAACGCGTAACCTTCGAAAAGCTATCGAAATGCTGCTTGAAGATCAGAAATAAAGCTAGTAACAGATGTCAATACTCAACCAGTTATCGTAGCTTGGCGATGTTAGACCTGAAGCTAGTTGAATGTCAGTACATTACTAACCAAGCTGAAGATAAAACGGCAGTCACTCTGTCAATAGAACAGTTCAAGTGAAATAGAGTGAATTTTGTGAGAGCGAGAATTGACAACCAAGTATTATTCCTCAATCACGAGGATGTGCCTGTGTTCAAAAAGAGCGGCTCAGTGGTCCGTAATAACTACTTCTGGGCCCTGCGATCAATCGCAGCCCAAGCAGGCTATCGCGACTGGGAGTATGAGTCAGAAGTTTGGTTAGCCTTACAAAGAATGCTGCTATCTTTTACCGAGTCTGGCTATCTAGGCCTGAAGGAAACCCAGTTGGAGTTTCCAGTTGATCAAGGGGAAATTCCCCCAGTCCTGCGGCCTGTTTCCACTTGGGAAGATCAGTAGGAGCCTGTTACGCTTGTGCTTCAAGCTCGGAACATGAAACTTGTAGCATTTTATAAGATTCCATTTCTAAAGACTTGGGGCAAAAACCATCTTAGGAATCAAGACTGAGCCATCGGTTGATACGCTCGGTTGAGCCACACCCAGAAAGCGGCCATCTTCATGGTGAACTCGTAGCATTTCAAACTGTTCCGACAAATCTATGGATATCTTCTGGCCCCAACACCAGCGCTGTGCTAACTCCGCTGGCAGGACCAGCTCTTTGAGATGCTTCAGAGCTACTTCAGGGGGAATGGGACAAAAACTTTTCGCCTGAACTTGAGCTTCTAGTTCAGCAAACGTCAAACTGCCTGCAAGCCCAAAGCCGTTACTTTCCGTTCGTTTGAGGGCTGCCAAGGTGCCGCCCGTTTGCAGCATTTCTCCCAAGTCACGCGCGATCGCCCGGATGTAAGTACCGGGGCCACAGGCGATCACCACATCCAATTCCGGGAAATCTCCCGATCGCCAGTCTATAAGTTCCAGCTTAAAAATTTCAACGAGTCGCGCTGCCACCTCAATCGGCTTCCCAGCTCGTGCCAGGTCGTAAAGGCGTTTTCCCTCAACTTGCACTGCACTGTAATCTGGGGGAACCTGCTGAATTTGCCCTTGAAAGTGCTGAAGCGCTGCTTGCACTGATTCCAGGCTCAATCCAGAGATCGGCTGGGTAGTGATGAATTCCCCCGCCAGATCATTGGTGGTTGTCCTGATACCCAAGCGAATAGTTGCCTGGTAAGCTTTGCCCTGAGACAAAAATTGGAGTAACCGGGTTGCTGGACCCAGGGCGATCGGTAGCACTCCCGTTGCCAATGGATCTAGTGTGCCGCCGTGACCAACTCGCTTTAAGCCGAGAAGCCGCCGGGTCTTACTTACACAGTCATGAGAAGTAATTCCTGAAGGCTTGTTAAGGTTCAAAAATCCCTGCACAACAAAGCTCACTAAAATGAACGGTTTTTTGTAGCTGGAGGAGGAGGGTCCCCTCATGGTAAAGCAGAAGGTTAGGGGTAAGTTCCCTTGATAAGCTTACGAGAGCCAGGGGGTAACTACCTCTCCCTTAGCGATCGCCTAGCCCCAGAGCGTGACGCGTTTGGGCAGGAGTATCTCCCAACCAGTATCCAGTAAAGACTAGGGCTGCTAACAAAATGAGCAGGCTACTAGCAAGAAACGCCAACCGCACCCCCAGGGGATTCGTTGCTGTGTAGCCATAATGCTGCAGTAGCAGGGGCAAAATCAACACAGCTAGCGAATGTCCAACGCCTGCAGTGAAAGAGAAGGTGCTGTAGTAGACAGCTTCTCGGCGACAGTGGGTAAACATTTCGTCGTAATCGACCACGCTGCCCATCATGGCGTAGGCCAGCACAAAGTAACCGCCGAGAAAAGGTCCAATAAAGGCTATTGTGCTGATCGCGTAGGGTAGGACTAAAAAACCGGGAACTAGCCCGGCAGTAGCATTCAAGCTACAAGCTAAACTCATTCCTAACAGGGAAATCATCAGCAACTTGCGGTTGGCATGACGTTGCCCTAACCAGGCCCATAATGGTGCAGACCCAACCATCAGCGCGACTACGACTACCTGAAATAAGCTTACGCTGCCTGCATCTGCGCCTACGACCAAAGTGACAAAGTAGGGTAGATTTGCCAACAGCATCGCATAGGCTACTTGCATACAAAGAGTGGACGTAAATAAAATCAAAAACTGTTGATTCCGCAAAACAGCGCCGAAGTTTTCCCTCAGTCCGACCAAAGGCTCGATTGGTCGGATCGTCTCAGAAAGTCCTCCCAGGGTCAGCCAAATACTGATCAAACTCGCGGTAGCTACCATCCAGCCCATAGCAAGGGGACCAAGGGTGCTAAACAGTAGCGACCCCGTTACCGAACCGACCAATATCCCAATCAAGCCAAGAATGTTCTTCCACATGCTGAGCGTAACCCGCATTTGAGGAATGGGAGCCATCTCAGGTAACGAGGCATCATAAGGAATTCCAACTAGGCTAAAGGCAGTATAGAAAGTAAGCGTAACCAGCAAAAAGTAGCTGGCATTCAGGGGACTACTTGCTTTCACCGGAGGAGTCCAAAGCATGACCAAGGCGATCGCCGCCACAGGGGCAGCAAATAGTAGAAAAGGGCGTCGTCGCCCCCAGCGGCTGCGAGTAATATCACTCCAGTAGCCGATCAAAGGGTCAATAAAAGCGTTCCATAAGCTTCCTATCATCATTAGAATCCCCACCCAAGTTACAGGGAGGTACTGAATCCGGCCTAAATCTGCAGGCGGGGAGTAGAAATAAAGCAGCCAAGTCGCTACCGTGACGTTCATCATATTCAGCCCGGCGGAAGCACCACTGTAGAGCAGAATGTGGCGTAGGGAGAGGGCAGGTTTCATTTTGGTAGTCTAACTATTGCTTTTCACTTGACACCTTTGTGTCACAGCACTCCGTCAAACTAATAGTAGTCATGTAGGCAGCTAAGACCAAGGCAGCATAAACAAGTACTCAGGCAGCCTGAACTATCTAGCACTTATCGCCAATGAACTACTGCCTAGGCTGCCAAAGCGGAGAAAAACTAGAGGGAACTGTGATGCGATTGCAACCGACGATTCAATTACTGATTGCCAGTGTGGGGATTGCCAGTTTTGGAATTATAGGGTGTGCTCAGGAACGCAAAGAGGTGAAAGCCCAGGAACCCCTACCTATAACCGTCGCAAGTGCTGATGCAGACGTAAAAGCACTAGTTAGGCTTGGTCCTCGCGTGGCAGGAACACCCGTGATGGGCAAGGCGAGTGCCCATCTAATTGAGGCGTACCGTAGAGCTGGCTACGAGGCAAAAATTCAGACCTTCACCTACTCAAAGTTTGAAGATTTAGGCTCAAACCTCACGATTGCTGGCCAGCAGATTGCAGCTCAGGCTTTAAACGGTTCCGTAGCAGGCCGCCCAACCGCCCCTCTGGTTGCCGTGCCGAACGTTGGACGCGCGGCTGACTTTGCCGCCGTGAATGTGAAGGGGGCGATCGCTTTGGTCCGCCGAGGGGAGATCCGCTTCTTAGAAAAAGCTCAAAATGCTGCCGCTGCTGGCGCAGTTGGCTTGATTGTCGTCAATACTGAACCCGGTAATGTCTCCGGTACCCTGGGTGGTGCGGTGAATATTCCAGTGCTAGCGTTGGCGGGGCAACAAGGCAAGCCTCTGCTGGACCAATTTCAGCCAGGACAGCAACGAGCAACCCTGGTGGTCAATACCCGCCAGCGCTCAGTCAAAGGTCGCAATGTCGTAGCTCACCGACCAGGAGTCATCCAACCAAAGGTGCTTTTGGGGGCTCATTACGACTCAGTCGTAGGCTCACCGGGTGCAAACGATAATGCTTCCGGAACAGCAGTAGTCCTGGCGATCGCACGCACGGCTGCCAACACACCTCTAGCTCGTCAAGCCTGGTTTGTCGCTTTCGATGGTGAGGAGGATGGTCTGCACGGCTCTAGGGCCTTTGTCAGATCAGCAGAACCGCAGTTTTTGCGGGGGCTTCAGGCAATGATGAATTTTGATATGGTTGGTGTCAACCCGCAGCTGCACGTTGGAGGTACACAGTCACTCACCCGGCTGGTTCAATTGGCTGCTCCTGGGGTTTCAATTTTCGGTAGTTATAGCGGTAGTGATCATGCTTCCTTTGCCAGTGCAGGGGTGCCAGTGCTGTTTTTCTACCGGGGCCAAGAGCCCAATTACCACTCACCCCAGGATAGAGCCGTAAACCCAAAGCTACTCAATGAAACGACTCAGGTCGGGCTCAATATCATCCAGCGGCTGCTTACGTCTGACGCTAGTTCCACAAGTGAAACCAATAGAAGGCTATAGAGCTCCGCACCCAAAGGCTTTTAGTCTGCAATTTGATAATGGATTAATCTTCTCACTACCGCCGGCGCTAAATCCAGTTCACGTGCGATCGCGGCTTCAACTTGACTGGCTTCTGTAGTCGGAAACTCAAAGGTTAGCTCCTTGAGAGCTGAATGGGTAGGGTTGATCTTAACTTGGGAAATTCCTTGTGGCCTGTTAATCAGCACCCGAATGGATAGTACTGTTGTTGAGGGCAACAGCAGTGACCGCCGCCTCAGGTTAGGTTGATTAACTTGCAGGTGCACTCCAGGATTGTAAGCGCGACTCAATACCTGATCTGTCGCTACCCCTCCTACAATCCAGAAGCCAAGCCCTAAAAGCGGCAAGGGCAACCAAAGTTCTAGTCCTAGCCTAGACAAGGCGAGTAGCCAACGGGGTTTAAACATCTAGCCTTTTGCTACAATCATCCCTTGGCATCAGGTGTAACTTGCACAAGCAGTTTCAAGCAAACCAACAAGTCCAGCGGTTTAAGTGACGATACAACACCAGCAAGTTACCGAGTCCAAGTGAAACCCGCTGTAATAGCTGCTGGCCATGAGAATCTTACTCGTTGAAGACGATCCAGCACAATTAGAACCCATACATACCGTTCTATCCCAAGCTGGGCACATAGTCGACGGCGTGGAAGACGGAACCACTGCCCAGTGGTTGCTGACGCAAAGAGATTACGACTTGCTGATTTTAGACTGGATGTTGCCTAACATCAGTGGTCTGAGCCTGTGCCGCCAGTACCGCCAGTCTGGTAAAACAGCTCCCGTGCTGATGCTAACGGCTAAAGACACGACACCTGATAAAGTTGCCGGTTTAGATGCGGGGGCAGATGACTATCTAGTCAAGCCAGTTGACCTGGTGGAACTACTGGCGCGGGTGCGAGCCTTGGGGCGACGATCGCCCCTTTGGCAAGGGGATAGCCTCACCCTGGGGGATTTACACCTGCACCTTGCAGACCTCACAGTGCAACGGGGGCAAGCCAGCGCTCAACTATCCGCCCGCGAGTTTCAATTGCTTGAATACTTCCTGCGCCATCCCCGCCAGGTGTTGACCCGCGATCAAATTGAACAGGCACTGTGGCAGTGGGGTACAGAACCAGAAAGTAACGCTGTAACAACCTTGATCCGGCGGTTGCGGCAACGGCTGCAAGCTGTTAGTGCTGAGCATTGGGTAGAGACGGTCTACGGCATGGGTTACCGTCTTAACCCGGTGGATAAACCCTCAGGTTCGAGTCATGTTTAGCCGTAGTCGCCGCAATTTAGCTCGCTGGTTCACTCTATCGATGGGCAGTGTGCTTGTCATTTTTGCGGGCATCGTCTATTACCTGGAAGTACAAAAGCAAATTCAAGCATTTGATCAAGAGCTTTATCAAAAAAGCAAAGCGATCGCCACTGGTGGTATTTATCGCTATCACCTCAGGCAACGGCGGCTGCAGCTAGACACACTGCCTCAGTTGGGCAGTAACCCCCTCTCCTTGGGTAGCGAACTGGCATACGTTCGCTGGTATACCTCGCACGGTAATCTGGTGCAGTTTGTTGGTGTCCCTCCACGCAAGCCCTTCAAGAGGACACCAGAATTTGAAACCATCAAGCCTGGTAATACAGCAACTCCCAATGTATGGCTGCGTCAGTTAACACTACCGGTTCTGCGACGTAACCGACTTGTTGGTTATCTGCAAGTGGCAACGCCCTTAACGCCAATGCAGCAAAGGCTAGACCAATTGCGGCTACTCCTAGCGCTGAGTGTGCCTGTTTCCTTGGGAGTGATTGGCTTGACGGGTTGGTTCCTAGGAGGGCTGGCAATGCGACCGATTCGTCAATCCTATGAAGGGTTACAACGATTTACAGCAGACGCTTCCCATGAATTACGAGCTCCCCTGGCCGTAATTTTGAGTAATGCTCAAGTTGGCCTCCTCACTCCTGGCGGAGATAGTTCACAACAGCGCCAGCGCTTAGAAAATATCGCGGTAACGGCAAAATCTATGAGCGTTTTGGTAAATAACCTGCTGTTTCTGGCGCGGCATGAAGGATTGTTGTCTCCAAAGGTCTTAGCAGTAGTTGACCTAGTTCAGCTACTGCGGGAATTGGTCAACAATCAAGCACAAATGAGCGTCCAGCAGCTCACCTATGATTTGCCAGAACAGGCAGTCCTGGTGCGCGCGGAACCCGATCTACTGCGTCAGGCTCTGTTCAACCTGCTGGATAATGCCTGTAAGTATACGCCAGCAGCAGGCACCATCCAGGTGCGCTTGTTGACTCAAGCGCGCTGTGCCGTGATTCAAGTCATTGATGATGGAGTTGGCATTCCTGCCGCTGACTTGCCCCACATTTTTGAGCGCTTCTACCGGGTGGATGTGGCGCGATCGCGCTCTACGGGTGGATTTGGGCTAGGGCTGGCGATCGCCCAGCAGATCGTTCAAGCCCATGGCGGCCAGATCACGGCTACTAGCACAGTTGATAAAGGGTCAACCTTTCAAATTGAACTGCCCCTTTAGCTTTTAGATGCAAGGTGCAGCCCTTAAATCTAGACAGCCGATTGAGAGTCTGCAGCACAGGCCAAACTAAACCTGCCCAGAGGCGATCGCGCCTGCTGTCATCTTCTTGTCACATTCTCTGTTGACACTGAAAATAACCTGATCAATCAGTCACAAAGAGGTACGTTCTATGTCTTGGCGTCGAATTTCTATTTTGACAGCCTTAATGTTATCCCTGGGTGGCGCTGCGAGCTTTCTGCATTCAAATTCCCTACTCCCGCAAGCCATCGCCCAAAATACGGAGGCTCAACCTCGCCCTGAATGGGGCAAGACTCGCCTCATTCAAGAGTTAAATCTTACCTCAGCCCAAACCCAGCAGCTTCAGACAATTCAAAACCAGTATCAAGCCCAAATTGCTCCACGTCAGCAAGCAGTGCGGCAAGCGCGGCAAGAGTTGTTTGAGCTAATGGCAGGCACCGCTTCTCAGAGCCAAATTCAAGAAAAACACCGCCAGGTTGAAACCTTACAACAGCAAGCAGCAGAGGTTCGGTTTAACCGGCTACTGGCAATGCGAGAAGTACTCACACCTCAGCAGCGTCGCCAGTTTGCTGAACGGATGCAAAACCGTTGGCAAAATCACAAGAACCGTGGCCAAGGGGAGCGCCAAAGTTATATCGGTCTCTAAGCCTCCAAGAGGATCGAGGATTTTGCAACAACCTCTTTCGTCTGGTGTGGGGACTAGCCACCCGCTTTATCTTTTTTACCTGCACTCGATAGGTCTCATAAATTCATGCTGCAAAAATCAGTTACTTACTTATCGTTGCTAATGGTTGGGGCCACGGGGAGTTTACTAGGAACTCAATTCCTTAATCCAGAAGTGCAACGGCCCCAGCCAGCAGTCGCTCAGCTACCGGTTACCTTACCGGGCACCACCAGTTCTAGCTTCATTGCCACAGTCGTAGACGAAACGGGACCGGCGGTCGTGCGGATTGATTCTGCGCGGACGGTTAGACGGGCTAATAGATTCAATGACCCCTCCCTACGCCAACTTCCTGGCAATAGTCCATCTCCCAATAGCCGCGTGGTTCGAGGGACAGGTTCTGGGTTCATTTTTAAGTCGGATGGTCTGGTGCTCACCAATGCCCATGTGGTAGATGGTGCAGATACAGTTACTGTGACCTTAAAAGATGGCCGTGAGTTCACAGGTCAGGTATTAGGTGAAGATACGCTGACGGATGTGGCCGTTGTGAAAATTCAGGCCACCGGTTTGCCCGTTGTAAAGGTGGGTAATTCAGAGCAGTTGCGGCCGGGAGAGTGGGCAATTGCGATTGGTAACCCTTTGGGACTGGACAACACCGTGACCGCAGGTATTATCAGTGGAACAGGCCGCTCTAGTGCTGATGTGGGCGTACCAGATAAGCGGATTAATTTTATTCAGACTGATGCCGCAATTAATCCCGGAAATTCTGGGGGACCACTGTTGAATCAACAAGGCCAGGTGATCGGTATCAACACTGCGATCATTGGTGGTGCTCAAGGATTAGGGTTTGCGATTCCGATCAATCGTGCCCAGGCGATCGCTAACCAGTTAATTGCTGATGGCCGGGTCGAGCATCCCTACTTAGGGATTCAGATGGCGACTCTTACCCCGACGTTGAAAGAGACGCTTAGCCGTGACTCCAGTAATGGTGTGCGCGTAGAGGCTGATGCTGGTGTGGTGATTGTTGGGGTTGCCCGCAACTCTCCAGCCGCTCAGGCTGGTCTTCGTCCAGGTGATGTGATTCAGCAAATCAGTGGTCAAACCGTTAAAACGGCTGATCAGGTCCAGCAGGTAGTAGACAGTAGCTCCATTGGGGGCCGCCTACCCCTAGAGGTTAGCCGCAATGGTCGCAGCCTCAACCTATCTGTCCAGCCAGGAGAGTTCCCAGCCCAAACAAGTTAAGGTTAAGGACTTCTATTCCCTGATCTTTCCTGTGCTACACCCTGGAAGTGCTAATCAAGCTACACCAGCCTGATTAGCTCAAGTTGGAGGTGAAGAAAGCAACTGGCAGGCGATTTAGATGGCGATCGCCCGTCAGGGTTATGGCGACAAGCGGCCAATTCCGAGGCTATCTAAGGCATGATAGATAGGTCTATCGATGTGCCTATTGGAGAAAACGGAATGAACGTTTTTGGCATTGGTCTCCCGGAAATGGCTTTGATTATGGTTTTAGCACTGCTTATTTTCGGACCGAAGAAGTTACCCGAAATCGGTCGCAGCATGGGTAAGGCAATTCGTAGCTTTCAGGAAGCCTCTAAAGAGTTTGAATCAGAATTTAAGCAGGAGGCAGAGCAACTCGGCAGGCCCAACGCCGAACCTTTGGAAGCAACTTTAGAGCCACCTTCCCAGCAAGCGCTACAGCCAGGAGTTACGGATTCTCTAGAGCAGACTAATGATCGACAAGCTGAGTCTGAAGTTGTTGCTAGCAAGGGCAACACCGTAGCTGAGCAATGAGGCAGGGTTATGGTATCAAAACCAAATCTAGTGATTCCGGCCTTGATTGTGGGGCTGGGCAATCCGGGAGAGAAATATGACCAGACACGGCATAATGTTGGATTCACTGCTGTTGATGTCCTAGCACGGCGCTGGCAGCTTGCTTTAGCTGCAGAACGAAAGTTTAAGGGGGAATTTGGGCAAGGGCTAGGCGGCCCATCTGGGCAACGAGTCCGGCTACTCAAACCGTCAACTTACATGAACCTCTCTGGGCAGTCGATTCGTGCTGTTGTAGATTGGTACAATCTGCCTGTGAGTTCCGTGCTGGTGCTCTCCGACGATCTAGATCTTCCCTTGGGCAAGATTCGTCTCCGCCTCTGCGGCTCGGCCGGGGGGCATAACGGTCTACGTTCCGCGATCGCCCACCTGGGAACCCAAGATTTCCCTCGGTTACGCATTGGTATTGGTCAGCCCGCTTCGCCTGGGCAGCAGCGAGATACAATTACGCATGTCCTAGGACGGTTATCTGCTCAAGAAGCAAAGGTCCTAGAAGCGGTACTTGGTGTGGTGGTTGAAGCAGTAGAGTGCAGCCTGAACCAGGGTGTTGAAAAAGCGATGAGCCTCTACAATGGTCGAACAGTAGCAACTGCTCCCCTATAAGCCGCCAGTGCCTATGGCCTCTCAACGTTTGCCGGAAACTACTGCCTACGTCCACATCACTCGCCAGTCCTGGCAGCAGGGGCAAATTGAGGGGGAAGTGAACGCCGCCCAGTTTGTCTGGCAGTTTCAATGGTGCTTTAAGCAAGGGGAGCTACTAGTCTGGCCAGCCCTCGGTCGGGCCTTGATTCAAGAACCCTTAGGCCGATTTCTGGAACAGTCGGATTACCAACTAGAACCAGGTGGGGCTTACTCCTTTAAAATCCGAGCGGGACTTTAGCTGCTCAGCCAATTAGCCGCTCCAGGTAACGCTCAATCAGGACGATCGCCACAATATCGTCGAGCTGGCGAGGGGGGGTACGCATCCCCTGGGGAATCAATCGTCGAAAACCTTGAGGAGGGTACATTTGCCAGTAGCGATCGCGCGCTTCTAGGGTGCTGTAACGCTCGTCCACCAGAATGATTCGGAGGGGCTGGGGAAGTTCCTGCGTTAGCTTCGCTGACCAAGTCTTGGCAGTGGTTTGGTCTCCCATCACCAGCAAAGAAATAGGTAATACCTGGCGCAACTGTTGAATCGTTGCAATTACCTGATCTGCGACAACCACCTGTTGGTAGTGAATGCTGCGATCAACCCCCATCACGGCCACGCCACACTTTTGCCGACCCGGATCAAACCCTAGGATCATTGGTTGGCCTGGAGGGGAAAAGCTGTCAGGACCAGGAGCAGCACTAGGAAACATAATGCGGGTGCAGCGGTGTATAAGAGATGAAGGCAGGGAATTTAGCTTGCGGCAATTTGCGCTTCACTACTCTAGGGTAACCACAACTGGCAATCATGCAGAATTCAATGCGATCGTAATTTAGACGGTGCTTAACGACTCCGAAAGATTACCTCTTGATTTTGGAGGGCGACAAGTTCAAGTTTCAAAGGCCCGGAGGTATAAATTGTTTCAGCGCTAACAGCGGCAACGTTGATCCTTCCTTGGTAGCGCTTCAGTTGCAGGATAAATTTGATTAAATCTGCTTGACGAAACGACCCGACTGTCCCAGTGAGGGGGTCGCGCAAAATCCCTGACTCTACCGCCCGCCGGTTAGAAACAGTGAACAGATAATCTAAGCGTTCCAAAATTTGGTCATCGCTCATCTGCGTGGGATTGACTTCAACCGTTGCAACTCGCTGCCCAGTTGGAAACACAACTCGGTTGGGGGCTATCTGGGCAATCACTTGAATGCCATAATCGCGAAACGTTTCCTGCTCCAGGTAGTTAAAGGCAGCCAGCAGACGAACGGCATAGACTTGGCCGTCATCCATTTGTCTGGTCAGTTCGTCTAAGTTAACAATTTGAACAGGGACTTGATTCGCTGCTAATTGCTGAGGTTTAGTGAGAGTAATCGCCGCCCGCCGCGCCTCTTGCCGCAGCTGTTCAATCGCTTGACGGGCGGATGCAGATGTGGTGGTATTCTGAATCACTCCGGACGCCAGTACTTGTCCGGCCCGAATCGCAATATTCCCACGCCGTAACCCCAGAAGAAGGGCTTGGACACTCCGTTCTAGGCGCTGGCGATTAACCCCTAGGGCTGCGACCTCTAGCTCCAACTTTTTTTGCTGGTTCAGCAGGTTAGCCCGTTGTGCGTTGGCCTGCCGCAAACTAATTTCAGCTTCAGCTACCGCCTGTTCTAGTTGCTGCTGGTCTGCTGCCGCTTGCTTCAGTTGGGCTTGAGTTTGCATTAGTTGAGCTTGGGTTTGCTTGATTGAGCGCTCTAGCTCGTCCCTTTGGTTCCTGACGGCGCTGAGACTTGCTTGGGCTGCGGTGACAGAACGCTCCAATTGCCTTTGTTCCATTTCTGCCTGTTGCAGCCGTGCTTGGGCTTGATTCCGTTGAACTAGTAACCGCTGCCGCTCCGCTTGCAGTTGTTTCTCGTCAGCCAGCAAACGGTTAATTTCAGAACGCAGTACCTGTGCCTGTTGCGAAAATTTCTTTAGGTCAGATTGAGCAGTTTGGAACTTCCCTTGAACTTTTTCTAATTGGGCCTGGGTAAGGTTTTGCCTGACAATCGCTTTTTTAAGGGAACGATTAATCGTCTCCAGGCGTTTTTGAACACCTGTTAGCTCTCGCTTGGCTTGTGCTAAATCGTCTTGAATGGCGTTTTTTTCAGTTTGAGCCGCCTTTAGCTCCGCCTCGGCTTGCCGTCGCTGCTTTTGGATCGATTCCAGGTTGAATACCCCTTCGCGCAACTGATCGCTCAAGCCAAATAAAATTGCCAGAGTTAGCAATGAGATAATACTTCCGGTCAGTACGGTGACCAGGGTGGCTGTTTTGCGGGGACGGAGGTTGAATAACCTAAGACGAGCTTTGCCCACTCGCGATCCGAGGCGATCGCCGAGCGTAGCAATCGCTCCTCCTAAAATTAGAATCGCTAAAATCAGGATGTATCCAGCCATTGCGTTACTAAAGACAGCCTAATTCTTGAGGAAGCACCTTTAACAGTAACCGCTACAAACCTAAGTCAAAAACAGTAGCAGTTCAACAATGTCAATGATGAATAGCTATTTAGTAGATTGCCGTCAACGCATAAACTAGATGCAAATAAGCTTTAAGCCATCAATCGGCAGAATATTTGTGAGGACGGTGCAGCTCACCCGTGATTCTACCATTGTGTAATGTTACACGGCGTCTGCTATTACAGAATCCAAACTCAACTGGATGATACCTGAGGTGGAACTGAAAAATGTTCTCTAGAGTAAGCCTTCTAACTGGCGACGGATGCGATCTATCTCAGGATTGGCTGGAACTTGGGGTGTGCCCTGTTCGTCAGCTTCTTCATCGGACTGCCAGTCCGTCTTGGCTAGGTTCTTTTCTGGTGGAACTTCTAAAGTGCCCTCAGGGACAAACTGGAGCTCCAAACCAGCGCCTTGACAGAATTCTTCAATTTCTAAGCGATCAATACTTTCAACTGTGGCTGTTGGAAAATCTTGAGCTTCTAGGAGGATAGCGTAGCGAGTGGCATCATCCTCTGCCTCAAACGCCAGGACAACGTCCTGAGCTAAGTCACTATCGTTGTTGGCATGATTGACTTTCAACGTATGAATTCCCTCATTATCAGTGCGGGCATTGAACAACAAGATGAACACTTGCATGGGTTTATTTACTTCTGTTAACGGTTGTTTCTTATCTTAAAAGGCTGGCAGGTCATTGACTAAACTGATTAGTTGCTAGACAAAACAATTTTTAAAACTTTGAAGTCTTACGCTAGGCTCTTGATGGCTTTCTTGAATTCACTTTCCATCCGGCTTCTGCTAGAGCACGCTCAAAAGTCACAGACAATACCATGGCTAATTTCAACTTAGGCAGCGGTCCTCCAAAACGTGATCAACGGTTTTGGCTAATGTTGCTTACCCGTCCGGTTGCTGGCATATTGCTCGGCTTTTTGATCGCTTTAGGATGGAGTGGCTGGCGACTTTGGACCTTTATCCACCAGGAACTAGCGCCTCTGATCGAGAAAAATCTCAGTCAAACGCTGAATCGGCCCGTTGAGTTAGGAGCGATTCAACGGTTTTCACCAATTGGGCTACGGTTTGGTCCCTCGTCTATTCCCGCCTTCACTAAACAAGTTGGGAATCGGCAGGTCAAGGACCCCGATCGCGTGATCACAGCTGGGGTCGATGTGGTATTTAATCCGATTGATTTGCTCCTAGAGCGCACCCTGAAGTTAGATGTCACTTTAGATCGACCAGAGCTTTATCTAGAGCAAGCAGCTGACGGGCGATGGCTTGACACTGCGATTGCCGCTAAAGAGAAAGAGGGCTGGATTGAAACGAAGTTGCAGGCTATCCGGTTTCGCCAGGCAACAGCGGTAGTCGTACCTAAGGATGGTTCGCGCCGCGCCTTTAAGAATGTCAAGGGCAATGCCATTTTTGTTGGTCAGTCGCAGCAGATCAAGTTTGATATTGCCGCACAAGCGGTAACCGGTGGTCAAGTGCAGGTACAAGGACAGCGCCACTCGACCTCTGGGGTGGTGGTGATGGCCCAGGCTCAAAACCTACCAGCTCAAGCGTTAAAGGGACTGATTGCACTACCGTTTAAGCTGCAAGCCGGCTTGATTGATGGCAATATTAAAGCTGACTTTCGACCTAGGCAACAGCCGAGTATTGAAGGCACAACCCAGATTAGAGCGGCAACGGTGGTTGTGCCTGAGCAATATCTATTGCGGCGTCCCGGCACTAGCTATCGTACTTTTCGGCGGGTCAATGGTACGGTTCAGCTTTTTGATCGCTCGCGGCGGATTGCCTTTAACCTTAACGGCAGTGTGATCGCCGGAGGTAATGTGAATGTGCAAGGAGAATGGCTGCGGCCAAGCCAGCAGATCAACCTACTGGTCCGGGCTCAGAACCTACCGGCAAAGTTGCTAGATCGACTATTCAAGCTACCGATCGCGGTTAGCGCGGGTGAAGTTGACGGGGCTCTCAAAATTCAACTGCGCTCTAATCAGCTAGTAAACCTTCAGGGCAGTGCTCGGCTTCAGGCAGTAACTAGCAGGATTGCCAATTTGCCCTTGCCCTTCACAGGCACGACAGGCCAGATCAGCTTTCAGGGACTAACCACTAAGCTAGAAAATGTGCGTGCTTTGTACGGTAGAATTCCGGTGCAAGCTAGTGGTTCCGTTGATCCCAAGCGGGGCTACAATCTCTCTGGGCAGAGCAGCCAAGTGGCGGTTGCCCAGGTACTAGATACCTTCCAGCTCCAACTACCCTTCAGTACCGCTGGACAAGTGCAAGGTCAAGCCTTTCGTCTGACTGGAGCCCTTGCTCAACCTTTACTCACCGGGCAGGTTACAACCACCTCAACAGCCCAAATTGATCGGGTGAACTTTAGCCAGATCACCGGTAAAGTACAACTGCGGGGACCATCCCTCACCATTTCCCAGATCCGGGGAGTTCCGGTTGCCGGGGGTGTTGTGGATGGGGATGCTTCGTTCAACCTCCAAACGCGAGAGCGATTTGTGCTGAATCTGCAAGCGAGGGAAGTCCCAGGAGACGAGATCGCCAGGGCTTACGGTGTCTCTCCCGCAATTCAGGTGGGCATGGTTTCTGCTCAAGCCCAAATTGCCGGTCCTCCCAGCAACCTGACCACGGCTGTCCAGTTCCAGGCTCCGGCAGCCACCTATCCGGGAACGGGAACCCTTGTGGTTAGTAATGGCAGTACCCGCCTGCAGAATATCAACCTGCGTGTGGCATCAGGTAACGTTAAGCTGAATGGTCAAGTGACCAACGGCCAACTGCAAGCAACCGTTCAGGGGGCTGGTATTCAGCTGCGGCGCTTTTCGCCTGACTTGCGAGGCCTGTTCAGTAGCCGTCTTAATCTCTCTGTACCTGTAGCTAACTTCAACCCGGCAGCCCTGCGTGCTCAAGGCCAAGTGCACTTCTCCGAAGGTTTATCGCTGGTACAGCAGCCACTAACGGCCCAGGTACGCTGGGATGGACAAAAGATTTTGGTTGATCAAGCTGTAGCAACTGGATTCAGTGCTAACGGGGCAGTTTTTGCTCGCTTCCCCAGGTCCCAGGCTCCCCAAATTTCCGGCTTTAACCTGGATGTTCAGGCTCAGGACTATCCACTGACAGCTTTACCAGTCGGTTCTGCTCGGGGAATCAAGTTGGCAGGGGTTGCTGATGTCCAGGGGCGGCTGACGGGTACCCCTTTAGTTCCCAACTTCCAGGGTACCCTCCAAACCCAAAACCTAGTTGTGAACGCCCTAGCCTTTGAACCAGCGCTGACGGGCAGCCTCAGCTATGGCGGCCGGGGATTAACGTTGCAAGTTACAGGGAGGCAGGACCGGATTAGCCTGGTGCTGGATCAAAACTTCCGCCCTAATAGTTTCTATGTCCAACGGGAGCAGGCTATAGCTCAGGGCCGCCGGTTAGGGGAAGGGTTAGAGATCGCACTTCAGCGCTTTCCTTTGACAGCTTTTAATCTCACTCCTAGACCTGGCCTGGGTCCGGTCAGGGGATTGGCCTCAGGGAACTTTAACCTGAATCTGCGCACCTCCGCGCTGCAAGGAGAGCTGGCGATCGCCCGACCACAACTGGGTAGCTTTACCGCCGAACAGTTTGCTGGCAGCGTGCGCTTTGCCAACGGGGTCGCTACCCTGAATAACGGAGAGCTGCAAGCGGGGACTAGTCGCTATGGTGTTTCCGCAACCTACGTCCCGGGCAGCAACCCTCAGTTTCGGGCCCAGGTGAAGGTTGCCCAAGCAGAAATCCAAGATATTTTAAAGGGCTTACAGTGGTTCAAGCTGGAGGATATCCGGCGAGGACTACAGCCCCCCACCTATGCGAAAGCGGCCACAGTACAGCCGCTGGCAGTAGGGGCACCCGGCGCACCTTTGGAAATGCAATTGCGCCGTTTGTCTGAAATTGAGGTACTGCTGGCTCAGCAAGTTGCTCAACGACAGGATGCTTCCCGGTTGCCGGATTTAGCCGAGCTAGAAGGAAAGTTTGATGGGACGATTGATGTGGCTGGCTCCCAGCGCTCCGGCATTGCTACCAACTTTAACCTGCAAGGTAACGCATTTGAATGGGGACCCTACAGCATTAACCAGATCACCGCTAAAGGCCGGTTCGCCAATGGGGTGCTGAATTTACAACCGCTTCGTCTCCAATCAGGACAAAGTTTACTCGCCTTTACCGGGCAACTGGGAGGGCCGCAACAGTTAGGTCAGTTGCAGGTCGCTAATGTGCCCGTCGATGCAGTGCGCGACTTGGCTGATCTGCCGATTGATGTGGCTGGCGATTTGAATGCCACGGCCACCATCTCTGGAAGTTCAACCAATCCCCAAGTTCAGGGGGCAGTCAATCTGACAGAAGCCACCTTAAACAAGACACCAGTTCAGACAGCTCAGGCTAATTTCCGCTATGCTAACGCCCGCTTGAACTTTGACAGCACTGTGGTGGCCTCGGAACCGGAGCCGTTGGAAATCACGGGAAGTATTCCCTACCAACTTCCTTTCGCCTCAGTACCACCAGCCAGCCAGCAAATCAGCCTGAATGTGAACGTGCAGAATGCCGGTATATCCTTACTCAATCTACTCACCCGGCAAGTCGCCTGGGTGGATGGTGAAGGTCGGGTGAATCTTCAGGTTCGCGGTACCTTGGATCGGCCCTTAGTAAATGGTACTGCCACCGTTGCCAATGCTGCTATTCAAGCCCAGACCCTACCCGGCCCCCTGACGGGTGTGACGGGGACTGCCCGCTTCAACCGCGATCGCATCCTCATAGAGCAATTAACGGGCCAATTCAGCGAAGGCCAAGTCGCCGCTGCTGGGGTAATTCCGATTTTTGCTGAGGCGTCATCTGAAGAAACACCCCTCAGGGTGAGTTTGGAAAATCTGGCCCTACGGCTGAAAGGACTGTACACTGGCGGCGTTAATGGCAATGCGATTATTACGGGTAGTGTCTTAAAACCAAAAATTGGTGGCACTATCCAACTGTCGCAAGGCCAGGTGTTGCTGGGCCAATCCTCAGCCTCAACCAATTCAACACCGTCTCAAGCCGCCTCTAATAGTGCTTTGACAGCCTCGCCTTTAGAATTTAATAACTTGCAAGTAACCTTGGGCGATCGCATCCAAGTTACTCGTCCCCTACTACTGAACTTCTTGGCCTCTGGTGACTTAACCGTTAACGGCCCGATCAATAATCTGCGTCCCCAAGGCACCATTCAATTCCAGCGTGGTCAGGTCAATTTATTTACCACCCGTTTCCGGGTTGATCCCAGAGAATCTAATTATGCTCAGTTCAGACCAAGCCAGGGGTTAGACCCGGACTTAAACGTCAACCTAGTTAGTACCATCACAGAAGTTACACGCAGCCGGATTAACTCTCTGACGGGTAGCGAGGCGGAAGTATCTGCTAGCGCTTTAGGCTCGTTGGAGTCAGTGCGAATCCGAGCCAAAGTGAATGGTCGCGCCAGTCAATTAGCCAATAATTTTGAGAACGTCGTTGACCTTAGTAGCAGCCCGGCGCGCAACCAAAATGAAATTATTGCCCTGATTGGCGGAGGAATTGGGGACAGGCTAGGAGAAGAAGAAAGTACCCTCGCACTGGCAAACTTGGCCGGCTCCGCTTTCTTTAGCAATATTCAAGGGTTGTTTGACAACGTCTTGAACCAAAGAGTTGATTTTCGTCTATTTCCCACCCTGACTCCTCAGCGGTCCGGCAGCTCTACCCTCAACCTGGGGGCAGAAGTTGAATACGATGTCACTGACAAGCTCTCGGCATCTGTACTGCAAGTCTTAACTGATCCAGATGAGCCGACGCAGTTGAGTACTCGCTACCAACTCAGCGATAAAATTAACTTGCGTAGTTCAATTAACTTAGAAGGAGATACTAGAGCCCTAGTGGAGTATCGCACCCGCTTTTAACATGAATCTTGCAAACTGGATCACTGTTTCTCGCCTGGCCGGGATTCCCTTTATCCTCTACGGTTTGTACTTGCACACCCCGGAAGCCCGTTGGGTCAGCCTGGGCATCTTTTGGGTTGCTGCTGCTACGGATTGGTTGGATGGTTACCTGGCGCGCCGGCTAAATCAAGTAACGGACCTAGGTAAATTCCTCGATCCTTTGGTAGACAAATTGCTGGTTTTGGCTCCACTACTAGTGCTAATTGAACTTCAGCAAGTTCCAGCCTGGGGGGTATTCTTAATTTTGCTGCGGGAGCTGGCGATCGCGGGCTGGCGCGTCAATCAAACTAAAATTACTGGTGCCAATTTCTGGGGTAAGCTCAAAACTGTCAGCCAAATTCTAGCCATTTCTTTGCTGATCGCTCCCCTTCCTAATTCCTGGCATTTCATTTCGTTGGCAATGTTCTGGATGACGGTAGCCCTTACTTTAGTCTCTGGGGGAATCTACGTTTGGCCC
Source organism: uncultured Synechococcales cyanobacterium (assembly GCA_902806435.1). GTDB lineage: Bacteria > Cyanobacteriota > Cyanobacteriia > Thermosynechococcales > Thermosynechococcaceae > CADCWO01. The sequence goes on from CADCWO010000151.1 coordinate 38,183, forward strand.
CAGACCACGCCGCCCCAAACTTCCAGAATTCATTCAAATTTGTCCTAATAGTTAGTGCGAAAGGACAACTAATTAAGCATAAGTTCGAGAGAAGGACGTAAGTAACTTCTTGAGGTACGGGTTCGCCGCGACTCTATCCAAAGTTACAGCGGCTTCAACAACGCTCTCAAGTAACAAGTTACCCCATGTAACTGTACAAGCAGTTTGACCACTAAAGTTGTACTTCATGTCAGTGAAAATTGCTCTAGCAGACATGAAATCTTGAGTTTAAGATTTACCCTATGGCAAGCCCATCTGTGAAATGGTCTAGTTACTCATTTATCTCTGGTTCAGAATAGTGCCAACCTATTCTTGCTAAACATCATTTCTAAAACCAAGTTGCAGTTGTTCCTGCGATTAGTCGGCCTTGCCCTAATCTCAGCTAGTACTGGCACCTTCTTAGCGGCCGGCTTTACTAGTACACCGCTACTACAACGTCAATTGAGTGCTGCTGAAGCTGCTGTCTTTGGTCCTGGCGGCTTTTCGACCCAGTTAGGTTTTCAAACACCAACTTTGAGCCGTCCTGTTAATATTTTAGTTTTGGGAACCAAAGTTTTAGAAGTAGATTTACCCGACACCCCAAGGAAAGACCCTAATTATCATGCTTTAGTTAACTCTTTGGATGGCTTATCCGACACGCTACTGTTGCTGCGGTTTGATCCGACAACTCAGCAAATATCCGTCCTTTCAATTCCGCGAGACACGCGCACGTGGGTGGAGGGGCAGGGTGAGTCCAAGGTTAATGAAGCAAACGCTCTCGGAGGTCCTGCTCTGAGTGCGAAAGCGGTGAGTGAGCTGCTTGCAGGGGTCGGGATTGATCGCTATATCCGGGTGAATGTGCAGGGTGTTCAGAACTTAGTCGATGCTTTAGGCGGAGTCACGGTCTATGTCCCTAAAGAGATGAAGTACCAGGATGACAGCCAGCACTTGTACATTAATTTACAGGCAGGGAAGCAACACTTGAACGGTGAGCAGGTCCTGCAATTTCTTCGCTATCGCTACGATGAGTGGGGAGATATTGGCCGCATTCAGCGTCAGCAGCTTCTGATGCGGGCTTTGGTAGAGCAAACTCTCAGCCCGACGACGATTACGCGGCTGCCAGAAATATTGGCTGTCATTCAATCTCATCTAGACACTAATTTGAGTGTGGCAGAGCTGATATCTTTGGTCAGCTTTGCTGCTAAAACTAATCGCTCTGATATCCAGATGTTGATGCTACCAGGACGATTTAGCACCCCGGAGGAGTATGAGGCCAGCTACTGGTTGCCTGATCCTGAGGGGATCGCAACAATGAGCGCTCGCTACTTTTATCATGGTAAGAAGGCCGACTCAAACCCTGCTCCCGAATTGCTGCGAATTGCAATTCAAAATAGTACAGATCAAGCAAAGGCGGTTGAAGCGGTAACCACCACTTTGAAGGCCAGTGGATACCGCAATGTTTATCAAGCATCTCCATGGAGTGAACCTCTAAGCGTGACCCGGATTGTCGTCCAGCAGGGAGATATTACCAGTGCCAAGGCAGTGCGCCAAAAACTCGGATTTGGTGAAATTCAAGTGGAGAGTACTGGCATTTTAGACTCAGATATTACGATTCAAGTGGGTCAAGACTGGCTGAGCCACAATTCAAACATACCTACTCCAGTACCGCTTTCTAATCAGAATTGATATCTTCTTCAGTCCGGCTATCCAGTCTCAGCCGGGCTGGTTCAGAGGCTCGCTCTGGCGAGAATGCCTCACCCGGAGTTTCAATCCGAGGTTGGGCAACAACAGTAACCCGTTGGCTGGGAGCTAAGCGATCGCTGCGTCTAGAGGTTTGTTTGCCTAATCCAGGTTCAACAGCGGGTCGCCGGAACGTTTTCCAGGCTGCTTTGATCCCTGTAAAGACACTGCGAGTTGTAATACTAGCAGCTTCAGCTTGCTGTTTTGCTCCTGCCACACTTCGATCCACTTGTTTGGCAACATTGCCGGCACTCTGCACACCCTCAGTGACCTCATCTGTAAGGTCACTGATTTCTAAGCCAGTTAGTCGGATTGCTTCTAAAGTTGGGGGTAGCTCACGCCTGAGGGTATCAAACAGTTTTTCGGCACTTCGAGCAGCACGAGCCAATTCTTGAAAAGCGGGTAGTGCCGCTACGAGAATAGCCGTTAAGCTCACGGCCACCAACAGAATTGATAATCCTAGCCAAAAAATGGGTTCAGTCACTGGTTTACTTTAATGCGGCCCACTGTTATCAATTCTGCGCACCTGTCCATAGGGAAGCTCGTCAAGACTGGTTCTAGGTTGCTTCTGACCGTTAGCTGAGCCTTCAGAGGGATTGAACTCTACCCTTGAGCGCAGAGATCGCGTCGGCCTGGCATTCTTGGCATGTGGGTTTTGCTCAAGCTGTTGACGCGTTTGCTGAGTAGCTTCTAGACCAGCTGCGATCGCAGTTTGCAGGCGAACTAAGGTTCCATCCCAACTCCGAATTGCTGATTCAGACAAGCGATCGGCTTGCAACTGTAGACTGGTGGATAGATCCTCGGCCAACTCCGGCAAGGCATCCGCAGACTTGCGGATAAAATATCTTGTCTCACGACCAGAGCGAGGTGCAGCCAGTAAGCCTGCTACAGCGCCTAGGGTTCCTCCTACCAGCAGGCCTCCCAAAAAGGAGCCGGAGCGATTATTTGCCATTTTGGTACTTCCTCTATCTTTATGTTGGAACAATTTGCTTCCAACCCTTTGTTTCAAGGTTAGCTTGGTCGTTTTTATTTCGCCTTCTCTACCTCGCTATTCTACTGGCCTCAGCTAGAAATCTGTTCAAGTTGCCCGTTGAGTTTGCCTTTCAGTCGAAAAATATCTCTAAGTTTTTTGCTTCTATTGATGTAGGGCTAGCTCCAGGCTCAAAATTACCTAGTCTCTGCTCCCCGACTGGGAAGATGAGATATGTCCCAGAGCATCCCTCGGCTGGTAGCATTTCTTTGAATGGCGATCGTATTTTTGTAAAGATCGTAGGGCAGTGTTGAGGTAAATTCAGCGAGGCATTGAATTCATGCTGTGGATTGGCACAAGCGGCTATAGCTACGCAGACTGGAAAGGTTTGTACTATCCAACCGGTATTAAACAAGCTGACCTACTAAGCTTCTATGCCAAGGAGTTTGATGCTGTGGAGCTCAACTACACCTACTACCGAATGCCCGCTGCCCGCACTCTCGCTGCAATGGCTCAAAAAGTTCCAGCTCACTTTCGGTTTACGATCAAAGCCCATCAAATGATGACCCATGAGCGCAGCGCTAGCCCAGAAATGTTCCAAGAATTTTGCACGGCTTTAGCTCCCTTGCAAGCAGCGGGAAAATTAGGATGTGTGTTAGCGCAGTTCCCAACCTCATTTCATTACAATGACCAGAACTATGCCTACCTGAGAAGCTTCCGACAACAAATGGGAGACATTCCTACCGTGGTTGAGTTTCGCCATTGCAGCTGGGTGCAAAATGCCGTATTTCAGGGTTTATCAGACTTAGAACTGGGGTTTTGCTGTGTTGACCAGCCCCAGCTTGCAGTTTTGATTCCGCCAGTTGCAGTTGCTACCGCTCCCGTTGCCTATATTCGGTTGCATGGCCGCAACGCCGCGAAGTGGTGGCAGCATGAACAAGCTTATGAGCGCTACGACTACAGCTATACCCAGTTAGAATTATCCGAGTGGATACCCAAGCTGCAAAAACTTCAGCAACAGGCCCAGCAAGTGTACATCTTTGCTAACAACTGCTACAAGAGCCAATCAATCACCACTGCTCGCCACCTGAAGGCAATGCTAGGCATTCAGACAACTGAGTTTCCTGTTCAACTAAGCTTTTTATAAGTCTCTTGATGGTTATTGTTAAGCCCTGAGCTTTGTAATTTACTTCCCTTGGGGGAGTGATGGGAGTTCTCATAAAGATAGGTTAATAAAAATATCAGACAGATCAGCAATTGAAGGTTAAGTCAATCTAAACCTTAACGGTGATTTGCACTAGCATTTGGGAGAAAAATCCATGACTAACGAACCGAAGCCAACCGATGCTCAACCGGGGAAAGGTGCAGCCGGAGATCAGTGGGCTGTCCAAACAGCTCAAGCAACCGACGTTAACGACCCGGAGGAGCGGATTCCCTCTGGAGCCGATGCTGGACTGAATGCGGCACAAGTCAAGGCAAACGGCGAGCAGGAGTTAGCGGAGAGTGGCGATTTTGAAACGGCTGATGGTTATACCTTAGATGAAGCGGGCCAACTAAACAATTTTGCAGTTGAGCCACCAATGTACGTTGAAGAATAACAATGAATTCTACCATGCTAGGAGTGGTTAGACAAAACTAGACTTCTAGCCTCATCCAAATCTTTCTAAAAGCCCAGCAGTAAACCTTTTGCTGCTGGCTTTTTTATCGTAGGCTCAAGAGCAGAGGTTTTATGAATACTAATTGCTTGATCTGAGGAACTTGTGGCTGTAACTGCTCTGGCTCCGGTCCGAATCGTCTTAGTTGAACCAGCAGGACCTCTGAATGTCGGTGCGATCGCTCGCGTAATGAAGAATATGGGGCTGCACCACCTAGTACTGGTCAACCCGCAGTGTGATCCCCTAGATGGAGAAGCGCGACAGATGGCGGTGCATGCAGGGGATATTCTAGAAGCGGCCCAGCAAGTATCAACCCTTCCTTTAGCTTTACAGGGGTGCCAGCGAGCGATCGCCACAACCGTGCGGGCTAGGACGACAGAAACTCGCCTTGAATCCCCCAGCAGTGGATTGCCTTGGTTGTTGGAGCCTTCCTCAAAGTTAGCCTCGTTGCCCTATTGCTCAGCTTTAATTTTTGGTCCAGAGGACCGGGGGCTGAGCAATGCTGAGCTGAATTATGCCCAACGGTTTGTTCGTATCCCTTCTAGTCCTGTCTACCCTTCCTTAAACCTGGCTCAGGCTGTGGCAATTTGTTGCTATGAACTGTATCAAAGTGCTCACCTAGAGCCCATAACTGCTCCGTTAGATGCCAGCCAAGGTTTACGTCCTTTAATGCCACCAGACTTAGAACCCCCTGCTTCTCTAGATGCTCTGGAAGGGTACTATCAACAGTTAGAAGCTCTATTGTTAAAAATTGGTTACCTGTATCCTCATACTACTGCCAGCCGCATGGAAAAGTTCCGACGACTCTTCAACCGGACTCAACTGTCCGATGCTGAAATTAGAATGTTACGAGGTATCTTAACTCAGGTAACATGGGCACTTCAGGCAGAGTCAAGATCTAACCAGTCGAGTTGAGTGCATCCTAGGAACTTGGTCGATGAGCTTGGGTTGATTGCTCATTGTTCGGCTAGTCTTTAAGTCCAATCAATAGTTTGAGATTTAGTTAAAGATTTGCAACTAATTGATGTTTGGTGGAGGCCATTGTGACGCGAAAATTTGAGCACCCGGATCGACGACGTCGTCGTCAACAGCTTACACAACAGAAGAAGCAGCTGTCCCGCTCAAGCGCCTTACCCGTGGCAAATCATGACCGGCTTCCACTATCTAAAACAGGCCAATTTAACCTAGAGCCTGAGCACAAGCTAAGTCAAGCTAGATCTACAGATGAACGCAAACGTCGTTCTAAAACTGGCGCTACGCTCACGAACTTACCTGCTGCCTCTGCAGCTAGTAACAGGCAAATAGCCTCTACTAAATCACCGGAAAAGGCATCTAGAGCAGTAGGTTCTGGCTTATTACTCTCAATGATTCGTTTAGTGATCTTAGGGGTGGGAGTTGGAGCGATCGCGGGAGCCGCCTTTACCGTTCACAATCTGGCCAGTAGAAGCACAGCAGCAGATTCTCGCCCAGGAAAATTACCAGCAACCCCCAAGCCATCACCCGCTAATTCCTTTGATGCCACACTGAAGCGTAATCTAGAAATGGTGTTGCTCAAGCAACAGATCCAGGCTCTGGCTGCCGCTCAACCCGGTCTGACACCGGGGTTGTTCTTTCTCAACCTTAATACAGGTTCCTATCTTGATCTGGCTGGCACATCGACTTTTGCAGCGGCCAGCACGATCAAAGTGCCTGTACTAGTAGCTTTTTTCCAAGCGGTGGATGAAGGTAAAATCCGCTTAGATGAACAGCTAGTCATGCGTCCAGATTTAATTGCCGAAGGTTCTGGTGATATGCAGTACCAGCCGCCCGGAAGCAAGTACAGCGCTTTAGAAACTGCCACCCAAATGATTGTGATCAGTGATAACACTGCCACAAACATGCTGATGGATCGTTTAGGCGGAGCCACAGCCCTTAACCCGCGCTTTCAGTCCTGGGGGTTGGCCAAGACAGTAATTCGCAACCCGCTAGCAGATTTAGAGGGTACGAACACCACTAGCCCCCAAGACTTAACTAAGTTACTAACCTTGGTCAGTAAAGGTAAGCTATTGTCGTTGGAGAGCCGCGATCGCCTGCTGGACATTATGCGGCAGACCGTCACCGATACCCTGCTGCCCCAAGGCTTAGGCAAGGGAGCCACGATTGCCCATAAAACTGGAGATATTGGTTCCATGGTCGGCGATACTGGCTTGATTGATATGCCGAACGGCCAACGCTACATTGCCACCGTCATGGTCAAGCGCCCCCACAACGACCCCAGGGCTCAAGAGCTGATCCGGCAAATTTCTCGTCTGGTCTACAATCACCTGAATCAACCCCTACTCAATCCCCAGATATCTGTTACCAGCCCAACTACAGGGGTGGCAAGCCCAACCGCACCACCTCTAGTTACCAACTCAACCCCAGAGGCGGCAAACCCAACTGCACCGCCTCCTGTTAACAACTCAACTCCAGAGGCGGTAAACCCAGCTGCACCACCTCTATTAGATTAGGAAGACTAAACAGTAGACTGACAAGCGGCACTTTTTTGCTCTCCCCCAGTTAATAAGCGCTAATCGTCCTCTCTGACGGAACTTGGTCTAGTACTTCCCAGAGATGGTTAAGCAAAGGCTCCAGGCCAGAACGCGTGACAGCAGAAATGGCAAAAACTGGCTTGCCTGTTAGCTGGAACTGCTCGATCAACGCTGCGAGAGCATCAGGTTCCAGAGCGTCTATTTTGTTTAAAGCTAAGACCTGCGATCGCTCTGCTAGACCATGCCCATAGGCTGTTAACTCCTGTTGAATCACCTGGTAATCACTAACGGGATCCGCAGCAGTAGCGTCGATTAAATGCAAAAGAAGCCGAGTCCGCTCAATATGGCGCAGAAAGTCATGGCCTAAGCCGCTCCCCCTATGTGCCCCGGCAATCAAGCCGGGGATATCCGCAAACACAGTGCCATCGCCATTCGGCCGGCGTACTACCCCAAGGTTGGGGACCAGGGTGGTGAAGGGGTAGTTAGCAATTTTGGGCCGTGCCGCTGAAAGGACAGAGATCAGGGTTGATTTTCCGGCATTGGGGAGGCCAATAATCCCGACTTCCGCCAGCAGCTTTAGCTCTAGCCGCAGTAATCGCTCCTCCCCAGGCAGGCCAGGTAAAGCATGCTCCGGCGCCCGGTTGCGATTGCTAAGAAAGTGCTTATTGCCCAGACCACCTTTGCCACCTTTGGCAGCACATAACGTCTGTCCCAGTTCGGTCATGTCTGCCAAGACTTCCCCAGTCACAGCATCGTAGACTAGGGTGCCGCAGGGAACTTCGATCAGGAGATCGCCTCCCGATGCACCAGTTAGGTTCTTAGGACCTCCCCGCTGGCCGTTCTCGGCTTGAAATAAATGAGTGTACTTAAAATCCAACAAGGTCTGGAGCTGGGGATTCGCCCTCAAGAGCACTGAACCTCCTTGACCGCCATTACCTCCGGCAGGCCCTCCAGCAGGGACATACTTTTCTCGCCGGAAGGCAACCATACCGTCACCGCCCGATCCGGCTTTTACTTGAATTTCTGCCTGATCGATAAACTGCATAGTACTACTCGGGTGAGAAACTGGATTTTCAGGTGAGCAGTTTGTCGATTAGATAAACTGCATGATACTACTAGGGTGAGAAACTGACTAAGTCAAAGTAGAGACGAGGATAGTGATTGAACTATCTGTTCGGAACCTAGACAAGAGGATCAGGGTCAGTCAGATAATAAGCTTTGTCCAAAAAAAATCGCCAAGCTAAACTAGATTCTGGCTTAGTGCTAATGATTCAGACGTATTTGGGTGCTACTTACCTAATGGTAAAGTCTAAAGTCTGGATATAATCTCTCACTTGGGCGATTAGGAACGAAGAATTCGAAAATAAAGAGTATTAATCTTATGACAAACCCTCTCCCATCCACTGCTGATAGGCTGAAGCAGAAGTTGCCTCACCCTTTGAAGCGGTTGGCAGACCTAGCTCAGAACTACTGGTGGTGCTGGGCAGACGGTCGCCTGTCTCTGTTTCGAGACATCAACCCGGATGAATGGCACCGCTGTAATCACAACCCCGTTAGCATGCTGGAGTCTGCTTCCTACGAGCGGTTAACGCAGCTTGCAATTAACCCGGCCTACATCCAGCAGGTCAAGAGTCTAGCTGAGCAGTTTGACCATTACATGGCAGGGCAAAATACCTGGGCCAGTCAGGCTGCGCCTCAACTTTCTAAGGAACATCCTGTTGCCTACTTTTGTGCAGAGTTTGGTATCCACGAATCTTTGCCCATCTACTCTGGGGGTTTAGGGGTACTAGCAGGGGATCACCTAAAGTCAGCTTCTGACCTAGGGATACCGCTGGTAGGCATTGGTTTACTTTACCGGCAGGGTTACTTTCGTCAACGCTTGAATCGCCACGGTTGGCAGGAAGATTACTACGTAGACAGCCCGTTTGAGAACATGCCGCTGGAGTTAGTCCAATCCCAGGGGAGGCCACTGACTGTTGAGGTCGAAATTCGGCAAAGAGTTATTCGAGCCCAAGTTTGGCAGGTACGTGTGGGCCGGGTGAATTTGTACTTGCTAGACACCAATCGCGAAGACAACGATCCGATTGACCGCTGGCTAACGGGTCATCTTTATGGTGGTAACCAAGATACTCGGATTGCCCAGGAGGTACTGCTGGGGATTGGTGGAGTGCGGGTGCTAGAAGCTCTGCGCTTAAGTCCTAGTGTCTATCACCTCAATGAAGGCCATGCTGCGTTTGCCCTCCTGGAACTGGCTCGTCTGGAAGTTCAACGCACAGGTAAATCCTTCTACGACATTGAAGCCAGTGTGCGCGATCGTTGTGTATTCACAACCCATACTCCGGTTCCAGCCGGACATGATGCTTTTTCCCCCGATCTAATGGACTCCAATTTTGCCCATTACTGGCCGCAAATGGGCTTATCACGAGAGCAATTTCTGGCGATTGGAGCCCGGCGGGTGGGTGACCCTTGGGAACCATTTAGTATGACAGTGCTGGCCTTGCGATTATGCCGGACAGCCAATGGTGTGAGTGAGCTGCACGGCCAAGTGTCTCGCAAAATGTGGAGCATTCTTTACCCACAACACGAACTAGAGAACGTACCAATTGGACATATTACTAACGGTGTCCATACCCGCACCTGGACTGCTCCCCTAATGGCAGACCTTTATACTCAATACCTAGGCGAAGATTGGGCAAACTACCTGAATAACTCCGGATGGGACAAAGTAGACCAAATCCCGGCTGAGGAGCTTTGGTGGCGGCACCAAGTTCTAAAAGACCGTCTTGTCGCTTTTACTCGTTCTCAGCTCAAGCAGGCTCGTCAAGATCGAGGAGAAGATCCCGGCTCCATTGCAGCCGCCGAACAACTTTTAGACCCCAAAGCCCTAACCATTGGCTTTGCCCGACGGTTTAGCTCCTACAAAAGGGGTAACTTGCTACTGCACAACCCAGAACGAGCTCTACAAATTTTTGGCAATTCTCAACGGCCTGTGCAAATTTTGTTTGCCGGTAAAGCCCATCCTGCCGATGAAGAGGGTAAACGCATTATTCAACGGCTGATCGAGTGGTGTCGAAACTCAGCCGTGCGCCACCGGATCGCCTTTATTGAAAACTACGATATGTTTACTGCCCGCAAACTCGTTCAGGGTGTAGATGTCTGGTTGAACAACCCCCGCCGTCCCTTAGAGGCTTCTGGCACCAGTGGTCAGAAAGTTTGCTTCAACGGCGGTATCAACTGTAGTGTTCTAGACGGTTGGTGGTGCGAAGGCTATCAAGTTGGTCCTGATGGTAAGGGACTGAATGGGTGGGCGATTGGTGAAGATGCTCACACAAGCAACCAAGAGTTACAAGACAAAATTGATGCTGAATCGCTTTATCGCTTATTAGAGCAGGAAATTATTCCTCTCTATTACGATCAGGACGCTAATGGTGTGCCCCACGGCTGGGTGCAAAAGATGAAGGCATCTATCAGAACTAACGCCCCTGCTTTCAATACGGATCGAATGTTGGCTGATTATGTGGCTCAACTTTACCTCCGTAAAGCAACGACTGGTCTTCAGCCTGTTTCAGCCGGGTTCCCTTCGTAACAAGCTTATGCTTGCTCAATCGAGACTCTCAGGTTTTCTAGCAAGACCTGAGTTTTTTTTGCTCACAATCTGGGCCGTGAAGTAAAAACGCTCTAGTTATTGAATGATTTTTCAGCCCCAACTTAGAAAGTTAATACACGGCAAAGTTTAGGGAGTAGCAGTTCACTGCCTTGGACAAACATCCACTAGCTTCTAGAGCGCTGTCTGAGTACTCTGCATTTTCGCGTTGCCCAGGCTCTATGTCTCTACTGACATCTCTACTGACGGGTAAGCTACTAAGTACACACAAATCATTGTGCAGTAGTATGGCGTCAATACCCCCCTGGAGATGCTGATGGAAAATCCCATTCTGATTCATGCTGAAGCTGCCTTTGGTAAAGCTTTTGG
>CADCWO010000152.1 GCA_902806435.1 uncultured Synechococcales cyanobacterium
CCGTCTAATCCCGTTTCTGGAATCTTAGGCAGAATTGATTCTGTCTGAACAATAATTGGGCTGCTTTCAGTTATCTATGAGGGTGGTACTTGCAACTGGAGTTTAGACTAATCGAGGAAAAGAGCGATCGCTCGATGAAAGAACCATCGCTCTGAAGTCAATGCTGAGATTAACGATAATTGCAGCATTGACATGACTAGTTTGGAACAACTTGAGACATTTCGCCAATCGGTATATGCCCTATTGGGAAATGGACGGGATGCCCTGTTCGACTTGATGGATGCGGTTGTCGTCAGTCGTAGTGTTTCGTCCTTTGCCGAGTTCTCGTTATCGCCTGTGTTTCGACGACAATGGTCGAGCCTGTATGAAGCAGTGGCAGATAGCCACGCCCCCCGCCCTGAACTCTTGAAGCTGTACGTCCAACATCTGCCGCAACAGCATCCCTTAGTCTTAGCCGGGGACCACACCGCTTGGCCTCGGCTTTATGCCAAGACCCTCAAAGACCGCACCTATGAACATCAAGCGCAACCCTTGAGCGGTAGGAAGCCTGTGACTGTGGGACAAGGATATAGCACCTTGGCGTGGATTCCTGAAGCCGCAGGCAGTTGGGCCTTACCCCTGTTACATGAACGTATCACTAGCTTTGAGACTCCGATTACCAAAGCCACCGCACAACTCGAAGCGGTATGTGCACAGCTAAGCAGTCGTCCCCTGAGTCTTTGGGACGCGGAATATGGCTGCGCCCCTTTCATTGTTCAAAGCGCAACGATTGAGTGTGACAAGCTCATCCGTGTCCGTCCGAATCGGGTGTTGTATACGGCTCCTCCTGACTATGCAGGCAGAGGCCGACCTCGCAAGCATGGGGCTAAATTCAAGCTCAACGATGAGCGGACCTGGGGGCAACCAGAGCAAAGCTTAGAGGTGACATCCGACTCGCTCGGACCTCTGCAAGTGCATCTGTGGCAGAACTTGCATTTCTATCAGTCGGCTTCTCATCCGATGCACCTGATTCAGATGAGACGGCTCAGTGACAAGCAAACTCAGCGACCGTTGTGGCTGGTCTGGGTGGGACAGACTCTACCGCCGTTGCAACAATTGTGGCAGTTCTATCTACGTCGCTTTGCCATTGACCATTGGTATCGCTTCCTCAAACAACGCTTGCATTGGTCTTTGCCTCGCTTTGCCACCCCAGAGCAAGGCCAAAACTGGAGTGAGCTGATGCCGATTCTCACCTGGCAACTCTGGTTAGCCCGTTCCCTCGTGACTCAAGCTCCTTTGCCTTGGCAAAAGCCCTTGCCCGTCCCCTCAGCCGGTCGAGTGGCTGATAGCTTTGCGACCCTTTTAATCCGCATTGGCTCTCCTGCGCCCGACCCCAAACCTCGGGGAAAGTCACCCGGATGGCCACCGGGCCGTCTCCGCACTCGGCGCATCCGCTATCCCACCGTCAAAAAAGGGTTCAAAAAACCTAAAAACTCAACACTTTAGTCGGCTTCACTCTCGATCTGTTGTTGAATTGCTAGAAGCTCTTGGCCAAACTGCTTGACCAACTCCTTGTGCTGTTAGTCTAAACTCCAGTTAATAACTCCAAGTAGAGCTAATATCATGTCGGGTTGAATGCTTACAATTAAGCTGGCTTCAGTTCCGGCAACCAGTGATACAATGTCAGCCCCCGAATCAACTCCTGTTGTTGGAGTAATCGGCGACAGCGTTGATAGACTAGCTCCTCAACCTCGTCAATACTCTCAAATGCTTCGTTGATTAACGGCTCGTTCACCAAAGGCCACAAACGTTCGGCGGGCTGCAATTCTGGAGAGTAAGCAGGTAGAAAAACCTTGTGTTTCCCTTCTGGCACTTGTAGTTGCTCACGCTTTTTGCCATCCAGCCTGATCCAGGGGTAAAATGACTCGCTTGTGTTTCCCAATCCCGAAATGCTGTGCAAAGTCTTGCAGCACTAGAGTGAATACTGAGATATTCACTCTGGGCAAGAGCCACCAATACGTTTCACCTGTGTGTGGGCAAACAAACGCATACAGCTGTTTGCCCACTGCCGTTTCCAGTTGACGATTGCCCGCGGCGGAAGCCCGGCTTCGACCCATACCCGTCGGGTTACAGGTTGCAAGCCTATGCGATGTTCATCCTCACACCAAATTTCGACGTCGGCGTTGGGATACTCCTGTTGAATTCGTGCCACCTCTTGATGCAGTTTTTTTTTCCATTCTGCCTGCGCCTCAATGTCAGCCTCCTGATGCTGAGGACGCGAGACTCTTAGGCGCAACTCCATCTGCTTAAGGTACTCCCAGCCCTGTTGGCGGCTGATGCTGATACCGAGCAACTCACTCAAGTAATCTGCCACTTTGCGCCCATTCCACAGTCCCCCGTCTGGGGCAGTTCCCTGTAATGCTTGCAATAGATTTGCTTGCTGCACGTCGGTAAATTTGGGAGCAGCCCCTGGATTTTGATGTCGTAAGTCCCCCAGCATTGTTGCTCCAACCTGGTTGTAGCCCCGCACCAACTCGTAAATCCAAGTCCGGCTGTAGCCCGTCACAGTGGCTACTTCCTCTGTCGGTTTGCCTTGTGCCAACAGCCAGATGATTTGGTAGTGCGATCTCTCAACTGGGTCTTTAGCTTGGCGGTAGCGGCGCTCAAGTTCCTCAATTGGTAGATGGGGGGTGACGGTTATGCGTTTTGGCATCGGGGGAGAATCCAGCGGAGAACACCTCTATCTTATAAGCATTCAACCCGACATGATATTAGGGATAACGCGATCGCTTCTGTCAGGATATAAAGGCGCGATCACAGCTAACAGATAACGCGACCTCTTTTGCCATGATGCTA
>CADCWO010000153.1 GCA_902806435.1 uncultured Synechococcales cyanobacterium
CGGCCTCAACGCCTATGGTGCGGCTTTGGTAGGGATTCCTGTGCTTTCTATTGCCTTCAACGACCACTTAGGCTGGACCCACACGGTCAACACCTTTGATGGCTGGGATGCCTATGCCCTGAAGTTGGTGGGAAATGGCTACGAGTTTGATGGGCGAGTGCGCTCCTTTGAAACTGAACGGCAAACGCTCAAGATTAAGCAATCAGATGGCTCTTCCAAATCAGAACCCCTACTAATTCGCCGGTCGGTTCAAGGTCCAGTTTGGCACGATGCCCAGAGCAAAGCGATCGCCCTACGGGTAGTCGGCTTAGATCGTCCCGGGGCCCTGGAAGAATGGTGGCAGATGGCTCGTGCCCATAACCTTCAGCAGTTTGAGGCTGCTCTGAAACGGCTGCAAATTCCCCTTTTTAATGTTTTATATGCTGATCAAGCTGGGCATATTTTGCAGGTTTTTAACGCTCAGGTGCCGGTGCGCTCAGGCGGGACCTTCGCCAATTGGTCTCAAATTCAACCGGGGGAGACTTCTAAGACCTTGTGGCAGAAGATTCATTCTTACCAAGACCTACCGCGCCTACTCGACCCGACAAGCGGTTGGTTGCAAAACGCCAACGATGCTCCCTGGACGATGACTTTTCCTGCTGAACTGAAAGCCAGCGATTACCCTGCCTACATGGCTCCTGCGGGGCCGATGTACTTCCGGGCCCAGCGCTCGGCGAAAATGTTGACGGAGTCAGGACCGCTGACCCTTGAAAAAATGATTGAACTAAAGCATTCTACCCGGATGGCTCTGGCGGATCGCCTGGTGAATCAGCTGATTGCAGCGGCCCGACAACGCGGAAACCCCCTTGCCCAAAAAGCTGCGACGGTTTTGGCGAAGTGGGATCGCACTGCCAATGCTGGTAGCCGGGGAGCTGCTCTGTTTGCCGCCTGGGCAGATACGATGGAGTTTGATCAGCTGTTTGCCGATACCTGGCAACCGGATCAGCCTTTCACAACCCCGAATACCCTGGCCGATCCGGCCAAAGCCGTCACTGCGCTGGAGCAGGTGGCTCAAAAAATACAACAGCAGTATGGATCCCTGGAGGTTCCCTGGGGTGAAGTGTTCCGCTTGCAGGGCGAGGGCGTTGATCTCCCCGCCAGTGGAGGTCCCGGTTTTCTCGGCATTTTCCGAGTGTTGGACTTTCAGCCGACATCTGGCCCGTTTCAAGCCATGGGGGGAGATTCATACGTGGCTGCAGTGGAATTTTCCCGGCCGGTGCGGGCGCAGGTTTTGACGAGTTACGGCAATGCTACCCAGCCCGGGCTGCCTTCAGCCACAGAGTCCCTCTCCCTGGTTGCCCGGCAGCAGCTCCATCCAGCCTGGCGATCGCGCTCAGAGATCAAAGCTCACCTGTTCGCCCAGGAGTCTGTCCCTGTCGGGAAGGCTCAGCCATGACAGAACTGGCTGCTAACTCCTGGGTGGCTTGCCCCAAACCTCGCCCCTCGGCCAGGCTGCGATTATTTTGTTTGCCCTATGCCGGAGGAGGAGCCTGGAGCTTTCGAGCTTGGACCGATTACTTCTCCTCAAATGTAGAGGTTTGCCCGATTGAACTGCCGGGGCGGGGAATGCGACTGGGGGAGCCAACCTTAACACGGATAGAACCACTGGTTGAGGCGATCGCCCAGGCTTTGCTACCTTACCTGGACAAACCCTTTGCTTGCTTCGGCCACAGTATGGGGGGGCTGCTGGGTTTTGAGCTGGTCCGCTACCTGCGCCGAAATCACGGTTTTAGCCCAATCCACCTGTTAATCTCCGGTCATCGAGCGCCTCAAGTTCCCGATCCTAATCCCTCCATTCACGCCCTGTCCGATCCAGCCTTGCGCGAAAAACTGCGCCACCTCAACGGGACACCAGCAGCGGTACTCAATCATCCTGAGCTAATGAAGTTGTTCCTGCCGGTGCTACGGGCAGATTTTGCCATAGTTGAAACCTATCGGTACAGCCCTGAACCTCCGCTCAAGTGCCCGCTCACGGTATTTGGTGGACTTCAGGATCCTGAAGTTCACCCTGATGACTTGAGGGCCTGGCAAAACCAAACCACAGCTGCCTTTACACTAAAGCTGTTTCCTGGGGATCACTTTTTCCTACACTCAGAGCAGCTCCACCTACTTCAGTTTTTGGCCCAAACGCTGGGATGATTCCAGCTTCTGGCTGCCCAGATGAATTACTGCCTCGTCTAAGCCACAAGTCTAAGATATTACGGCTGATGTTCAATATCCGGCTCGCATCCGTTTTGTATTCTCCTTGTTCCACTGCATTGATCGCTTTGGTGCGTAGGTCATTACTATAGGGGGCCGACATAGCGGTTCCTGTTTGCTCTTTTCTCCCGGCTTACGCCCGAGTTTGGAATAAGAATGAGGAGGCGAGTAAGCTGAAAATTGCAAAACTATTTAGTAGCCCTGTCCTATGGCTAGTTTAGAGGAGCTATTTTGTTAGGGCGATGATTTGTGCCGAAGCTTTGAGAGCCGATAGCGACAACAGCTTTAAGACATGGATTACAGATTTGCAATCGTCCTCGACAATTGTGCTTCAGCGAGATCATGAGGATTGCGATTGGCTTTCCTCAGCAGCACTACCGCAATTGCAAGCACTATTACACTGACCATGTCTATATTTAATGGCAAACAGCATTTCACAGATTAGTTACTATAGAGCCCATTTGATATCTATGTAGTTGCCAAGCGTCTGAGCATCAATCGGATGAAACACAGATTGATCTTTGCCGTAGCATGGTCAAGCGTTCGTTCAAAGTTCTTG
>CADCWO010000154.1 GCA_902806435.1 uncultured Synechococcales cyanobacterium
ACAATTCTAGCTTATCTCCTCTTAGTAATAAGTTGGTTAAAAGTCAATCCTCAAAGGTTTGCTCTAAGTCATAACTGTACTTAGATTTATGGCTGAAGCACGGTTACTAAATGAGTCGCCTAACTAAGCTCAATTCCAGGAGGGTCTATCCTTTCCATTGCCAGTTTGTGATTTGCATGAGGTGGATTGCGAGATCTCCTCTTTCCTCTAGTTACACTGCTTAGTCAGTCCAACTTCGGATTACACAATACACTCATCTTCTTTGGCCCTACGACCTTGTATTCTTTGAATAGCTGGAGGACAGCTTTAATAGGATTTAAGTTGATATTTGCACTTGATGAGGTCTGGCTGAGAAAAGCAGGCCTATCTTTTTTTATGAGACCTCACTCAATCTGCCCACGGGTAAGTCTCTTTAGCAGCCTTGTCACCCTTTTAACTCCACAAGTAAACTTGCGATGACTTTATCCCCTCGGTTCAAACAACTTTTGTTCGGTAAGTCCTTGCCGACAAGTGCACACGCTGAAGAACGATTAACTAACCCAGAAGCATTAGCGGTTCTTTCCTCTGATGCTTTGTCATCCGTTGCCTACGCCACAGAAGAAATATTACTGGTACTCGTGGCAGCCGGGAGTTCTGCCCTCGGTTTGTCGCTTCCGATCGCTGCCGCAATTGTGCTCCTGCTAGCGGTTGTGATACTTTCTTACCGCCAAACCATCAAGGCTTATCCGGATGGTGGTGGGGCTTATATAGTAGCGCGGGAGAATTTAGGGCTTTACCCAGGGCTAATTGCTGGCGCCTCCTTGATGATTGACTATATCTTGACAGTAACCGTCAGTATCTCAGCGGGAACGGCTGCTCTGACCTCCGCCATTCCAGGGTTGCGACCCTTCACAGTAGAGCTTTGCCTGATTTTTATCTTCTTGTTGATGCTGGCAAACCTGCGCGGGGTCAAGGAATAAGGCAGGCTGTTTATGATTCCAACCTATACTTTTGTGGTGAGTGTTTTTATCTTGATTGGCTTAGGGCTATTTCAACAAGTAACCGGGCAACTGCCGCAGAATCCTGCTACTGTTCCAGCCCAGGTGTCGTTGAGTACCTTTTTGATTTTGCGAGCCTTTGCCGCAGGGTGCACCGCTCTCACAGGAGTAGAAGCCATATCAGATGGCGTGCTGGCATTTAAGGAGCCGGAGTGGAAAAATGCCCGCCTGACCTTACTCTACATAGGGATAATTCTTGGAATAATGTTTCTAGGGATTAGCTACCTCACCAACATCTACCACATTACTCCAGAGGAAGGACAGACAGCCGTTTCCTTGCTGAGCCGCCAGATTGCTGGGGATGGTCCCTTCTACTACCTGATTCAGATCGCCACGCTATTGATCTTACTGTTGGCCGCGAATACCAGTTTTGCTGACTTCCCCCGATTATGTTACTTCCTGGCTCGTGATGGCTTTCTGCCGCGGCAGTTAGCGTTATTAGGCGATCGCCTCGTCTACTCCAACGGAATTATTCTGCTGAGCGTTTTTGCTGCTTGCTTGGTCGTTATCTTTCAAGGGCAGGTCAACGCAATTATTCCCCTTTATGCTGTAGGCGTGTTCACATCCTTTACCTTGTCACAATCAGGGATGGTGGTTCACTGGTTCAAAGAGCGAACAGCTAATTGGCAGGCTAGCGCTCTGATGAACGGAATTGGCGCTATAGCTACGACAGGAGTTTTGGCCGTAATTGTGTCAACAAAGTTTTTCGGAGGAGCTTGGCTAGTAGTAGTAGCTGTTCCTCTGCTGGTAAGCCTGTTCATGGCTATTCGTCGCCACTATCAATCTGTAGCCGCTAAACTACACCCATCCAGCTGTAGTAGTGGTCGGTCAGCTAAACCGAGGAACCGTTGAGGCATTGGATTATGCCCGTAGTATTGCGGATGAGATTGTGGCAGTGCTTGTCGATGTTGGTTCTACAGACCGAGACCAACTGCAACGAAAATGGCAACAACTAGAGTCAGATATCCCTTTAGTGATCTTGGACTCCCCCTATCGCTCAGTAATTACTCCGCTGGTTGACTTTATCCATGATTATGAAGAGCGTCATCCTGGGGTTTTATCTACGGTAGTTATCCCGGCATTCGTGACTCGTAATTGGTGGGAAGGTCTGTTGCACAACCAAACGGCCTTTTTCCTGAAGCGAGCCTTGCTAGCTAAGAAGAGCCGGGTGATCACAACTGTCCGGTATTACCTGTGATTTTGAAGCGAAGCTACACTGCACTCCTCAATGCTCAAAAATAGCCTCATACCCTTGTAAGTCAAGCTCAGCTAGGGTGGGGAGACAGGTAAAGCATTGTTGAGCTAGTTCCCAGCGACCTTCGCGTTTGAGCATCCCCATTAGTTTCTCCTGAGCTGGCAGGAGATAGCGCACATCATTAGCAGCGTAGCGTAGCTGTTCGGCTGACAGGTTAGCAGCATTGCCCCAGTCTGAGCTTTGAGCTCCTTTATCCAGCTCAACTTGTTCCAATTCCTTGATTAACTCTTTGAGCCCGTGGCGAGGGGTATAGGTCCGGGCTAGTTTGCTGGCAACTTTTGTGCAAAAGAGAGGCTTGACTAGAATAGCTAGGTGGTACTGAAGTGTGGCAATGTCAAAGCGAGCGAAATGAAATATTTTGAGGGTATTCTCGGCTTCTAGGAGGCGTTTTAGATTTGGGGCTTCGGTCTGGCCTTGAGCAACTCGCAGGACAGTAATTTGATTTTTGTGATCACACAGTTGGACTAAGCAAAGGCGATCGCGTTGCGGACGGAGCCCCATGGTTTCTGTATCAACGGCGATCCGCTCTGCCTGTAAGTACTGGTTCAAGATCGCCGCAGGCAGATCACCATCACAGATTTGAAAGTCATCAAATGTTGCCACTACTCAACTCAGGCTGAAGGCCAGGATAGAAGATTACCTCTTGTGACTGTAGCGCAGGAAATCGCAAAAAACTTAACTGGCTTGATTTTCCAGGACTGGCGATTGCTGTAAAAATGCCCTTACCTGCTGTAAGTAGGTAAGGGCATCCTCCAACATTGGAAAATGAGCTGTATCTGAAATCTCGACGTACTGGATATTGTTATTGAGCGCCGCCGCCCTTCGCCCCATTTCGGCTGGGATAATAATGTCGTACTCCCCAGCCACCAACAGCGTAGGGACAGAGATCTGAGCAAACTCTTGCGGCATCACTTCCGCCGCCTTTTTACTGACAGCAGTCAGCATTGTTCCTAGTGCCGCTTCATAATCTGCCAGTAAAAAGTCTTCTAAAAAAGTCTTACTTAAAGCATGGGGTAGAGGACGATGTACAAACCGTGCCATGAATAGCTGGTTTACGAAAGGAATTTTGGCCAGTAACCGGGGTCTAAACTTAACCACATAGCCACCAAATTGATGGAATTGGCTGAACGCCTTTTCGTCATATTCAAAAATACCGCTGCAGGTGAGAATAGCTCGCTCTACTCGCTCTGGGTAAAGATTCAGAAAAAAAGTGGCAATTGAAGCACCCGTAGAATGGGCATTTAAATACACTCGCTGCAAGTTCAAGGCATCGAGGAGTTCTTTTAGATCAATCGCGTAGGTCTCTAACTCGTAGGCTAATGCTTCTGCGGTAGTTGGTTGCTCTTTGGGTAGTAATGAGCGCCCAAACCCTCTCATGTCGTAGAGTAAACAATCAAAGGTATCTGAAAGAGCTTTTGCCGTGCTTTCCCAATAGCGAGCTGAGCCACCCCAGCCATGTAAGAAAACCATTACTGGTTTGGTTGCCTCATGGGTATCAGAGGAAGGAGGCTTAAAGTCCGGATCTTGATCACGGTCGTGCGTAACCCATTCGTAGTAGTGATCAACCCCCCGAATCTTGGTATGACGCATGGACTTAATGAACTTGGCTAGTAATGAACAATTGTGCTCTTTAAAGGTGCCTAGAGCAATTCAGCAATTCAACGAGAAATGCAACACAACAAACTTTGCTCATCTCTAAGCAGACTCAGGTTTAGGAATAGAAGAAGGATGCAACAGTAGCTCAGCGGTAGAGCGTTTCTCTACCATTTCCTGGGTGATCGCACAGCGAGTTAAATCTTTACGAGAGGGTAGTTCATACATCACATCTAGCATGATCTCTTCAACAATTGTCCGTAGGGCACGTGCTCCAGTTTTGCGCCGGTGGGCTTGTTGGGCGATCGCCCGTACAGCGTCGGGATTAAATTCCAGTTGCACATTGTCCATCTTTAGCAGCTTTTGGTACTGCTTAACTAAAGCATTCCGAGGTTCAGTCAAAATGGCTGTTAGGGTCTCCTCGTCCAAGGGGTCCACAACCGCCAAGACAGGAATTCGACCGATAAACTCTGGAATCATACCAAATTTCACGAGATCTTCCGGCTGTAGGTGTCTAAGGATATCCGCTGCCCGCTTTTCTTTCGCTTGCGGTTCACCGGCCTGCACAAACCCCATTGCCTTTTTGCCAATCCGCTGCTCTATCGTTTTCTCTAGGCCGACAAACGCCCCCCCACAGATGAACAGAATGTCTTTGGTATCGACTTGAATACAATCTTGATAAGGATGTTTGCGCCCTCCTTGAGGAGGAACATTAGCAATTGTTCCCTCCAGCATTTTGAGTAATGCCTGCTGTACACCTTCACCAGAAACATCACGAGTGATAGAAGGGTTTTCACTCTTGCGCGCGATTTTGTCAATTTCATCAATGTAGATAATGCCCCTTTGAGCTTCTTCTACATCTAGATCGGCAACTTGTAACAGGCGAAGTAGAATGTTTTCAACATCCTCTCCCACATAGCCCGCCTCCGTGAGGGTAGTCGCATCGGCGACCGCGAACGGGACATCCAAAAGTTGAGCTAATGTTTGGGCTAAGAGTGTCTTGCCGCAACCCGTAGGGCCCACCAGGAGAATATTTGACTTCTGCAGCTCTACGGCATCATCGGCGCTTAGTTTGCCATTGGTCTTGTCTTCAACCAAGCTCAAACGCTTGTAGTGGTTATAGACTGCTACAGAAAGAACCTTCTTTGCTTCATCTTGACCAATCACATGGTCATCTAAGTACTTTTTGATTTCCCGTGGTTTGGGGATCTGGCTCAGGTTGAGATTGCTAGCGCGAGCACGACGCTTTTCCGGTGCTGGCTCCCGACGATTGGATGGTGGAGAAACCGCCGCGCCTGCTTCAAACAGTTCCTCATCCAAAATTTCATTGCATAAGTCAACGCACTCGTCACAGATGTAGACTCCCGGGCCCGCAATCAATTTACGAACTTGTTCTTGGGATTTACCACAAAAGGAACACTTTAGATGGGAGTCGTACTTAGACATAAGTGCCTCTTAGTTGACTGCGCTAACGGGTTCCGAACGATTAGGAAGGTTTTCTCGCAACAGCACTTGGTCAATCAAACCGTATTTTTGAGCATCTTCTGCAGACATAAAGAAGTCTCGTTCTGTATCTGCTTCAACGCGCTCAAAAGGTTGGCCTGTGTGATGGGCAAGTAACTCATTCAATCTACGCTTGTAGTAAAGAATTTCTTTGGCTTGGATTTCAATATCGACTGCTTGACCTTGGGCACCACCCAAAGGCTGGTGAATCATGATTCTGGAGTTGGGCAGCGCCATGCGCTTACCAGCGGTACCGGCAGCCAGCAGAAAAGCACCCATGCTTGCCGCTAAACCAAAGCAAATTGTACAGACGTCGGGGCGAATATGCTGAATGGTGTCATAAATAGCCATGCCAGCTGTTACGGAGCCACCAGGGGAGTTGATATAGAGATAAATATCCTGCTCTGGATCTTCAGCATCTAAGAACAGCAACTGGGCAACAATCGTATCGGCAACCGCATCATTAATCCCACGCTGGTCTGAAGCACTGCCACCTAAAAAAACAATCCGTTCCCGTAATAATCGTGAATAGATATCAAAAGCACGTTCACCACGTCCTGATTGCTCTACGACTACCGGCAAAATATTGCGAGGGCTAGGAGCAGACTCAGCGTAAATCGCTTGCGGACTGGCGCTAGTAAGAGGCTGGTGGAATTGAGACACAAGCATATTCCGAGGTTAAAGAATTAAATTAAGCAAATAGCAGGTCAAAGTGCAATTACGTAACTACTATTCAAGAGCGTTTGCAATGGTTTGCATTTACCCTTCACCAACATTATGCCTTAACTCAGTTGGGAGAGGCTGGGGTTAACCGGCAAGTTTATTCATTGGTCAGCACTTCAGGGTTAGACGTAGTTGCTTCAGCAGCTTTTGTTTCTTCCTGATTGGTAGTAGCTTCTGGCTCAACAGTTGCCTCTAGCACACTTGCCTCTAGGGTAGAGGTAACCTCCTCATCTGCCGATAAGCTCTCGGTCGGGTTTTCGGCCTGCGATATTGCCGCTTCTGGTACTAACTCAACATGGGAGTGCTCCTGTAGCCATCGGATTACTTTCTCTTCCAATAGCTCCTCTTCCACAACCCCACGCAACTTCTGAGTGTCAACGTCCTGGTCACGATAGCGCTCCAATAACTCTTTAACTCGTTCTTCTATCGCTTGAGGTTCAACAGTTATTGACTCTTGTTTGGCAATTTCTGCTAAGGCCAAGGTACGCTTAATTCGGGTAACTGCCTCGGGTCGTAGTCGCTCTCGCATGCCCGATATTGTGTCCTGATTAAATAACCGTTTAATATCAATCCCTTGAGACTGGAGACGCGTTGCGGTTTGAGTGAGTAAATGATTAACCTCGTTACCAATTAGGGTTTCTGGAATTTCGACTTCTAAACCTTTTAGCAGCTCGTCCAATAAAGCGGTTTCAATACTCGTTTCAGTCTTCTGCTTTGCTTCATCCTGGTATCTAGTTTCTAAAAAACTCCGTAGTTCCGCCAGGGTGCTGTACTCACTCGCCTCCTGGGCAAAGTCATCATCTAGAGGAGGCAGTTCTTTTTCTTTGATTTCCTTCAGGGTAACGGTAAAGGTAGCGGCACGACCTGCTAGTTCCTCCTGAGGATACTCTTGAGGAAACACAACAGGAATTTCTTTAATCTCATCGACAGTCATTCCCAGAATGCCCTCGACGAAGCCCTCAATAAATTGTCCTTCGCTTAGTTCAATCTGAAAGTCTTGAGCTTGCCCGCCGGGGATTTCTTCACCTACCTCATCACTACCTTCTTCTGGTACCAGACGACCGGCAAAGTCAACTAGCGCCACATCCCCCCGCTGAGCGGGCCGTCCCTCAACTGGGATTAGCGTGGCTCGCTCTGACTGCTGAGCTTGAAGCAGTGTTTCCACTTGCATTGGGTCATATTTTGTCTCAGCAGCTTTGACATTTAGATCAGTGTATTGACCCAGCTTGACTTCTGGTGGGACATCAACCGAAGCAGAAAATCTAAGAGCTTCCCCCGGCTGGTACTGAGTCACAAGCTCATCAAAGGCAGAGCGAAGCTGAAAGTTACCAATAGCTTGAATTTCAGCCTGACTTACTGCCTCTTTAAGACTATCCTCAATTAGCTCTTCGACAGCAGCAGCCTTGATTTTTTCACTGCCAAAGCGCTGAAGTACTACCTGTCGTGGGACTTTGCCTTTACGAAAGCCTGGGATTTGGGCAGAGCGCATAAACTTGCCAACAACCTGCTCATAGGCTTTTTGGGATCTTTCCCCTGGAATTTCAATCTCTAAACCAACTTGGCTATTGGGAAGTTTTTCTTGAGTTACTTTCATCAACGCTTACTCTTAAGCTCAGGGATAGTCTGTAAAGGATAGCAGAGGCATGCCCTCACTTCTTAAATAGGGTACACATGCTTGCAGGCCATCGTCATTCTAGCGTTTAGACGGCTCTCCCCCATCAGGTGCGCACATACTCAACTGCCAAAACTGCTGGCAGGGTTCAAAGTGTTGTTTGGTGTTAGGATGCCAAATACAAAGTATTTTCAACCGCCGTGACCTAGGCTGACTAAGCTTGAAATACTTGCATAATTTGATTTACAGCTTCAAATCACTTAAGAAATAATTTTTCTAGATCAGCTTATTTCTACGACTTAACACAATCTGTATAAAAACCAAACTTTGTGAATGATCTATTTTTAGACGGAGGGACTTAACTTGAGGAAAGCTTACCGAGCTGCAGTTCTGGGAGCGACTGGTGCTGTAGGTAAAGAACTACTAGATTTACTAGAGAGACGAGAATTTCCTTTGGCAGAGCTGAAGCTGCTAGCTTCACCTCGGTCTACTGGTCAACTGATGCCGTTCCGGGGTGAGTCGCTCAGAGTGGAAGCGTTAGATGAGCACTCTTTTGATCAGATCGACTTAGTTCTGGCTTCTGCAGGCAGCTCTATATCTAGGGTATGGGCTCCCCAAGCTGTAGAAGCGGGTGCCGTTGTTGTGGATAACTCTAGTGCTTTTCGGATGGAGCCCCAGGTGCCCCTAGTGGTGCCGGAGGTCAATCCAGAGGCGATCGCTACACATCGTGGAATTATCGCCAATCCCAACTGCACGACTATCTTAATGAGCTTGGCGGTTTGGCCGCTCCACCAGGTACAACCTGTGCGCCGGATCGTTGCTGCAACTTACCAGTCAGCCAGTGGGGCTGGAGCACGGGCGATCGCTGAAGTTGAAGCCCAGGCAACCGCAGTATTGCAGGGTAAAACACCTCCTACAGAGATTTTTCCCTATCCTCTGGCGTTTAATTTATTTCCCCACAATTCTGAGCTGAATCAGCTAGGCTATTGTGCTGAGGAAATGAAGATGGTGAATGAAACACGCAAAATTTTTGGAGCTGACGACCTAAAAATTACAGCTACCTGCGTGCGCGTACCAGTGCTGCGCGCTCACTCAGAAGCGATTAACCTGGAGTTTGCCCAGCCCTTTAACGTTCTCCAGGCGCGGGAAATCTTGAGCCATGCCCCAGGGGTGAAGCTGGTGGAAAACTGGCAAACAAATTACTTTCCGATGCCTATTGATGCCAGTGGCCAGGATGAGGTTTTAGTGGGGCGGATCCGCCAGGATATCTCCAACCCAAATGGGCTGGAGCTGTGGTTAAGTGGCGATCAGATCCGTAAGGGAGCGGCTTTAAATGCCGTTCAGATTGCTGAACTATTAGTTGAGTCCAATCTCTTAAAACCTCCTGTTCCTCTGTCTGCCAAAGGCATCTAGCCGTTTCCAGTCTAAATCTCATAACACTAAGCTTAGAGATGTTATAGGTAGTACGGGCTTTCGGGTATTGCAGGTCTAGTCAAATTGCTAGAGCTAAAAGAAATATTATGTTGCAGGATTCTGAAGTTGAGTTCGGCCGGTCTAGTATACGTAAGCAAGGAGTTTTGAGGTGGTGAGTTTCGGGCGCGTCTTAACCGCAATGGTCACTCCATTTACGGAAGCGCAAAAGGTTAACTATGCCGTTGCCGAAGAACTAGCAGTTTACTTAAGTGAACATGGAACTGATACTTTGGTACTCTGCGGCACAACTGGGGAATCACCTACCTTAACCTGGTCAGAAGAGTATGAATTATTTCAGGTAGTGCAAAAAGCTGTAGGAAGTAAAGCAACTATCGTTGCTGGTACTGGCTCTAACTCTACCCAAGAGGCAATTGTGGCCACCCAGCAGGCTGCTAAGCTAGGATTAGATGGTGCATTAGTAGTTGTTCCCTATTACAATAAGCCACCCCAGGAAGGACTCTACCAGCACTTCAGAGCGATCGCCCAAGCAGCTCCTGAGTTGCCGTTAATGCTTTATAACGTCCCGGGTCGTACAGGGCAAAGCTTGAAAGCAGAAACGATTGCTCGCTTAGCTGAAGTGCCGAATATTGTGGCAATTAAAGAAGCCAGTGGTGACATAGAACAAGCCAGCCAGATTAGACGGCTCACCCCGCCTGAATTTAGTCTTTATTCGGGGGATGACGCTTTGACGCTACCCCTGCTAGCGATCGGAGGTCAAGGCGTGGTGAGTGTAGCGAGTCATCTGGTGGGAGAGCAACTGCAACAAATGATCCAGGCTTTTTTTACGGGCAAAGTTCAAGTTGCTAGCCAAATTCATTTAAATTTATTTCCTTTGTTTAAAGCATTGTTTACGACGACAAACCCGATTCCGGTCAAAGCAGCCTTAAATCTTCAGGGCTGGAACGTTGGTGGCCTGCGCCTACCCTTAAATTCCTCGCCCCCAGAAGTGACTCAGGTCTTAAAAATGGCGATGCAAGAACTCTCGTTGCTCTAAAAATTCCAAACCTCCTTATATAGTCATCCCAGAATTCTAGTGAGGAACCCTCCCACTATTTTTAAGCTCACCGTTGTGCTTCGCTTGTTCACCCATTCAACCAAAGGATGGCTGTCTCCTCGACCACAATGCTCCGGCTGAGCTACTTAGTTTGAATCCCGTATTTCACAGGCTTGAATTGCAATTGATAATTGATGTTAAGGATGCCCATGACAAATAATGGTTCTCTACCCGCACTTAAAATCATTCCCCTAGGCGGGTTACATGAAGTTGGTAAAAACACCTGTGTGTTTGAAATCAATGACGAAATTATTCTGGTAGATGCTGGATTGGCTTTTCCCACCGATGGAATGTACGGCGTTAATATTGTGCTGCCTGACATGACCTACCTGCGCGAAAATCGCCATAAGATCAAGGGTATGGTGGTCACCCACGGCCATGAGGACCATATTGGGGGCATTGCTTTTCATTTAAAGCAATTAGATATTCCGGTAATTTACGGCCCCCGTTTAGCGATCGCGATGCTCAGGGGCAAACTCGAAGAAGCCGGAGTCAGCGATCGCACTCAACTGCGGACGGTTCTTCCCCGTGACGTAGTGCGCCTCGGCTCAGCATTTTTCGTTGAGTTTATTCGTAACACCCATTCCATCTCCGACAGCTTCACTGTGGCCCTGCATACACCGGTTGGTGTCGTTATTCACAGTGGAGACTTTAAAGTTGACCACACGCCGATAGATGGCGAGTTCTTTGACTTTCAAAGGCTGGCAGAGCATGGGGAAAAAGGAGTTGTCTGCCTGATTAGTGATTCAACGAATGCGGAAGTGCCGGGACAAACTCCTTCCGAGCGATCCGTTTATCCCAACCTGGATCGGGTATTTAGTCAGGCAAAAGGCCGGTTACTAGTCACCACCTTTGCCTCCTCGATCCATCGTGTCAATATGATTCTAGAGCTGGCAAAACAGCACAACCGAGTCGTATCGGTGATTGGTCGCTCGATGTTGAACGTGATTGGCCATGCTCGAAACTTAGGCTACATCAAGTGTGAGGATAGCTTGTTTGAGCCGCTACACGTTGCGCAACAACTACCGGACGAAAAAGTTTTAATTTTGACGACGGGCTCTCAAGGAGAACCGATGGCGGCGCTATCGCGAATTACGCGGGGAGAACACCGCCAGATTCAAATCCGGAAAGGAGATACCGTTGTTTTCTCCGCCAATCCCATTCCGGGGAACACCGTGACTGTAGTTAAACTGATCGACGAGCTGATGATGCAAGGCGCCACGGTAATTTATGGGCGAGATAAGGGAATTCATGTTTCCGGCCACGGTTGCCAGGAAGACCAGAAGCTGATGATTGCCTTGACCCGTCCCAAGTTCTTCTTACCTGCCCACGGGGAGCACCGGATGCTCGTGAAGCATGCTCAGATTGCTCAGAGTATGGGTATTCCTGCCGAAAATACGGCAATTATGCAAAACGGTGATGTGGTAGAGCTGACGCCAGAGTCGATGCGGATCGCGGGCAAGGTACCAGCGGGGGTGGAACTGGTTGACGCCACCCGGGCTGGCATTGTTCATGATAGTGTCCTTAAACAGCGGCAGGAACTAGCTGAAAGTGGAGTAGTTACCGTTGCCGCAACGATTGGTTTAGACGGGAAGTTAGTCGCTCAGCCGGAGGTGCACCTGATGGGTGTCGCGCTACCCGTTGAGCGCGCACATCTTCAGCAGCAATTGGTAGTGCTGATTGGACAAGTGCTAAGCAATCATTGGCAAGACTTTGCTCGCTCGATTGCTGATCAAACCATTGATATTGACCGGACGGGGCTGCAAACTCAGATCGAACTTGAACTGCGGCGACTGATCCGGCGGGAACTACACAGTAGTCCTTTGTTGGTGTTGTTGTTACAACAAAGTACAGAAGCACCACCTCAATCGACAAGATTGCTCCGTCAGCGATCCTCAGCCAAGATTACCTCACAACCGTTGCTTTAGAGAATTGCCTTCACAGGATACCGTTGCTGTCATTGCAGCGTTAAAAATGCTTGTTAACGCTGCTTCAAGATCGGCGCTTAATCGTTGGGCTGACTGCTTGGTGGGACCCGTACAATATTGGCTGACAGCGATCGGAGAGCCAATCTGGATATTCACCTCACAGCCCCAGCGAGGAAATAGCTGATTGTAGTAAATCGCAATCGGGACAATTTTGAGGTTTAGTTCTGGTTTATCGGCTGCCGCTTGAATTGCCAGCCGAGCTAACCCAGGTTTAAGAGGACAAATCCGGCGCTCGCGAAAGATGTTGCCTTCAGGAAAGATGACCAAATTTTTCCCGGCTTGCAACAGTTCTACGCCGTGGCGCAGGGTGGCAATGGTGGGACGTTTGGTATCAACGGGGAACCCCCCAAAGCGGCGGACAAACCACCCTTGAACTCCCTGCATTTCATCTAGGGAAACCATAAATCGTAAATCATGCCCAGTAATATCTTGACCTGCGACATAGGGCACCATAAAGGCATCCCAGCGGGAGCGATGAGTAGGTGCTAGGAGTAAAGGACTCGACTGCGGTAAATTCTGCCAGCCGCTAACTCGAATCCGGCCAAAGTAAAGCGGCAATAAGATACGGCGACCCAGAAGGTATAGCAACGGAGCCAGCCAAGGGGAAACGTAAGAGGTGATACTTGAGGTCGTGAGAGCCACTAAAGGTTGGATCAGGTATTAGACAAGCAGATTCTATTTAGAGGAGCCCAAGCATTCTTGAGTAGCTCCATGGCCCAATTGACCGTAGGCCCTAAAACTCAAAACATTGAGGTGGGGCCTTCAAAAGCTATAGTAAAACTTCTTCTTGATGAGTAAGGTCACCAAAGATGACAGCCCGGTTTTAGCAGTCGTAATCTGTCAAGGCAAACAGAGGTAAACATTTTTCAAGTCGCCTAATTCTTGAATATAGAGAGGGCCCAAGTGCCAACATAGCGGGGTACAGGCACGTCGCCAGGGCTGCTGACCCGAGCATTAAAAAAGTACATGCCACCCGTGCGGGGATTCTTCACATTTGACAGTACCACTTCAACTGGAGTTTCTGCTGGGATAACCTCTTGTGGGGTAAGTTCAATCAATCGATTTTCTTTGTCCAGATTGACTTCTGATAGAGCGACCTTCTTCCGGTTGGCAAAAAAACTAATTGCTTTGGGATCAAATTTTCCCTTGTAATAATCGGGATAGGAAATAGATAGTTGTGAAATCGCAATCTTTTGCGGCTTTAACCGCAGATGATAGCGATCCCATTGATTAGGAGTGCCATAATCTAGCCGGTAGCTTAATTGCTGCTTTCTTGGTAAGTCACCTCCCCAGTTGATCGTAAATCCGGGATTGTTTTGAGCAAAGCTGATTGCCGGCAATCCTCCCAATAAAGAACCTGTAACTAGGAGGACAGGGATAATACGACGCATAAATACTCCTCAGCAAATGACGCAGGGTAAAGAAAGTGGCAGCTTTCTATATTGACTCTATCAGAGTTAAAAAAGTCAGCTGCGGTTCTCAGACGTCAGCAAATTATAAAAGTTGCCAGTCCTGTCATTGCTATGACTCAGCCCCGATCCACAATAAAGATCATCTATGACAAGAATATTCAGTAACAGCTTGCACAAAGCAAGGCTAATTCGGTAATCTAACTATTCTATGCTGTAACTGCTTAGCCCACCGGGTACGCTAAGTAACTGTGAGCTATTCTTTGGCTGAACTTTAAACCGATGAGCTAAGTCATCTAACCCCAACGGAAGAAAATACCAGTCAGTAACCGTAATTAGCTTCAAGACTGTAATCTTTAGTTTGCGGGCGCTGAGGTTAATCAAACTTTCTCCTAAGTGATGGTACTAAATGAGCGGTGCCGCTAAGCCTAGAAATTGTGACGTTCTGGATGGCTTAGGGTTGAAAATGTAATTTAGAAAGTTTTTAATTTATTCGGTTAGCTGAAACTAGCGCATCAAAGTAAATTCAATTAAGGAGCATTGATGAAGATAGCGGTTGCTAAAGAAATTGAAGTGAGTGAGCGCCGGGTTGCCTTAGTTCCTGATGTTGTGGCGCGGCTGGTGAAGCAGGGCTTGGAAGTGTGCGTTGAATCAGGAGCGGGAGAGCGAGCTTTTTTCTCTGATGTTGCTTATGAAGCAGCGGGGGCGACTGTAATCAGCGACCCTTCAAAGCTATGGCGAGAGGCCGATATAGTTTTGAAGGTAAATCCACCTCAGGAACGCGATGACGGGCAACGCGAGATCGACTTTCTACGAGAAGGTTCAGTCTTAATCGCCTTTCTCAACCCTCTAGGGAACCCTGAATTGATGCAGGACTTGGCTGAGCGTAAAGTCACGGCTTTCAGTATGGAATTGATCCCCAGGACGAGCCGCGCCCAAAGCATGGATGCTCTTTCTTCGCAGGCGGGGGTTGCAGGTTACCAGGCAGCCTTGATTGCAGCAGCTGCTTTGCCTAAGTTCTTTCCGATGCTGACGACTGCCGCCGGCACGATCCCACCAGCAAAAGTATTTGTGCTAGGTGCAGGTGTGGCGGGGTTGCAAGCGATCGCTACAGCTCGTCGCCTGGGGGCAGTGGTTGAGGCATTTGACATTCGCCCGGCAGTGAAGGAAGAAGTCCAAAGTCTAGGCGCAAAGTTTGTGGAAGTGCCCCTAGAAGAAGATACGGTGGCTGCTGGTGGTTACGCAAAGGAAGTCTCAGAAGCGGCTAAACAAAAAACCCAGGCAGTCATTGCTGAGCACATCAAACTCTCTGATGCTGTAATCACGACAGCACAAGTTCCCGGTAGAAAAGCGCCGCTTCTGGTGACGGAGGAAATGGTGGCTCAGATGAAGCCCGGCTCTGTGATCGTTGATCTGGCGGCAGAGCAGGGAGGCAACTGTGCCTGTACCGAGGCTGGCAAAGATGTGGTTCGTCAGGGTGTGACGATTATTGGTCCAATGAACCTGCCTTCTGACTTACCAGTTCACGCCAGCCAGATGTACGCCAAGAACCTGACCACGCTGGTGCAGCACTTGTTGAAAGAGCAGGCGCTACAGCTTGATTTTGATGACGATATTACTAACAGTGCCTGCGTCACCCATGCAGGAACGGTTCGCAATCAACGAGTCCGAGATGCTTTAGCAGCCGTGCAAGCGCAAGTAGTATAAGGAAAGGTATAGCGCAGTGGAAGGAATAATAGTTGGTTTATCGGTGTTTGTCCTGGCCTCATTTGTCGGGTTTGAGGTGATTAATAAAGTTCCTCCTACCCTGCATACTCCTCTGATGTCTGGGGCCAATGCAATTTCCGGGATTGCGGTGATCGGCGCCTTGATTGTTGCTGGCCCTCACGATTGGAATGTGGCTGTTGTCCTTGGGTTCATTGCCATAATTTTGGCAACGATCAACGTAGTAGGTGGCTTCCTTGTCACGGATCGGATGTTGCAAATGTTTAAGAAGAAAGAGGTGAAAGCGTGACTGACTTTCTACCAACAGCCATCCAGGTTGTTTACTTGGTGGCGGCGTCTTTATTTATCGTCGGGTTGAAGAATCTTGGCTCCCCAGCCACCGCTCGCAAAGGAAATACCCTCGCCTCTGTGGGAATGCTGTTAGCGGTCGTGGTGACGTTACTAGATCGCTCTGTCCTCAACTACCAGCTGATCCTGTTAGGACTGGCGATTGGCTCTGGAATTGGAGCGGTGGCTGCCTACAAGGTCGCAATGACTGACATGCCGCAAATGGTTGGGCTACTGAATGGGCTAGGGGGAGCTGCCTCAGCGCTAGTTGCTGTAGGGGAATTCTGGCGACTTAGAGGCACAGGAGATATCCCTGTAGATGCGATCATCACCATGATCTTGGGTGTGCTGATTGGGGGTGTCACATTGACTGGGAGTTTAATGGCCTTTGCTAAGCTACAGGGGTTAATCAGCGGTTCTCCCATTACTTTTCCTTTTCAGCAAGGGTTAAATGCTCTGCTGTTGATTGGATTTTTGATTGGTAGTGGCTATTTATTCGTGGCCCCAGAAAACTCCATCATCTTTCTGGGCTTGGTCAGCGTTTCTCTATTATTGGGTGTTCTAGTTGTGCTGCCGATCGGCGGCGCAGATATGCCCGTCGTGATCTCCCTACTCAATTCTCTGTCTGGGATTGCCGCTAGTGCTGCTGGCTTCGTGGTAATGAATAACATGTTGATCATTGCCGGAGCCTTGGTAGGGGCTTCCGGATTGATTCTCACCCAGATCATGTGCAAAGGAATGAACCGCACCCTGAGCAGCGTGTTGTTCAGTGCTTTCGGGTCAACGAATTTGACTGGTGGTGGGCCTAATGTCACTGCCACTGATAAAGCCGTTCGTACCCTTGACGCAGAGGAAGGCGCGATGATGCTGGGCTATGCCCGTTCTGTCGTGATTGTTCCCGGTTATGGCATGGCTGTTGCTCAAGCCCAACATACGATTCGGGAGCTGGCAGACCAACTGGAGCGCTTAGGTGTGGATGTAAAATATGCTATTCATCCGGTTGCCGGCCGCATGCCGGGGCATATGAATGTGCTGCTAGCTGAAGCCAATGTTCCCTACCCGCAACTCTATGACATGGACGATGTCAACCCGGAGTTTGAGCGGACCGACGTTGCGTTGGTGGTTGGAGCCAATGATGTTGTCAACCCGGCAGCTCGTCATGATACCACTAGCCCCGTCTATGGGATGCCAATTCTGGAAGTAGACAAAGCGCACAACACAATTGTAATTAAGCGCAGTCTTAACCCCGGTTTCGCTGGCATCGACAATGAATTATTTTACAAAGCCAAGACCGTGATGATGTTTGGCGGCGCCCGCGATGTGGTTGCTAAGCTTGTCGCTGAGGTCAAACAGTTGTAGTCATAAGTTGGTACACTTGCCAACGGCAGCTAGCAAGTGTGCCAGTTATCTCAACCTGAGGGTGGATATTACACCCCGTTATGCAGCTTTAGTGAACTAAACCGGAGCGCAAAGCACGGACTGCTGCCTGAGTCCGGTCATCAGCACACAGTTTATTCAAAATATTGCGGACATGAGTTTTGACTGTGCCGACGGTAATAAAGAGTCGCTCCGCAATTACTGCATTACTGCAGCCTTCGACAATCAGTTGTAATACTTCTAGCTCACGCTCTGTCAGTGGGTAAGCCTCAATAATTTGGTTGTATTCTGGCCCGGCAGCATCAATGGTGACGGTTTCTATGTCCCCATTGGAGCTATTTTTCGTTACGGTTTGGCGGGTTCTTTGCAAGACAACGCCTGCGATCGCTGGATCAATCCAAGAGTTACCCTCGTGGGTCACCTGAATTGCTTCTAGCAAGTTGTCTGAACTAACATCTTTCATACAATAAGAGTCGGCTCCCGCTCCGAAAGCAGCTAGAACTATCTGCTCATTATCCCGGAGGGTTAAAATCAAAACTTTAGTATGGCCTTCTCCTGGCTGTTCTTTAATGTGCCGTGTTATTTCAATGCCATCAATGTCAGGTAGCCCAATATCAACAATCGCGATATCCGGCTTGTGCGTTTCAACTAATTTCAGCCCTTGTGTTCCGTTAGCAGCCTCAGCAACAACTGAAATGTTGCCATGTTGCTGTAGGGCCATACGCATACCAACTCTAGTAAGGTCGTGATCTTCGATTAGAACAATGCTAATTGGATTCATTTTTGGCCCATCTAAAGTAGAAATTTAAACGACAAGTGAGGCAGTAGTTAAGTTAGGGTAGCCAAAATTACTTAAAATTATCCATCCTCAAAGACGATATTAACATTAGCTCCTATCGCTAAAGCTTTAATCTTAGGTCAGCCTTTGAGCACCTCTTGCAAAAGCTGATTGCTAAGCGGGGTAATTTGCTCAAGGTATCAAGTGGCGATCACCTTCAACCGTTAAGCTTCCTATTTTGTACTTCGCTTAGGTGTGTGTCTCGATGCTTTGTCTCATTCCCAATTTTCAAGATATTCAAAGTGGCCCGCCAAAACCAAAAGCGTACTTTGAAAAGTTTCATCCACTCTGGAAAGGCCTGCTTTGCTGTCAGTGCTAGGTGGTTCAGGGTTGTGGCACACCAACCGTGTTTCTGGTATTTGCGGGCGCTTGTTTGAAGTAACTCCCCGGTGCAGCGCAGGCTAATCCCCTGGATGTGGGCTTGCCAAATCAAAAGGTGATCTTCACCGTAACTCACATCTTCACGCAACCCCCCCAGCTGATTAAAAAGCGTACGAGTTAAACAGAATCCTTGGTCCCCAAACGGAAGACCCAGCAGGTGAGACCTAAACCATACACCTACTGCATTGATGGCTGTAAGCGCGGGTCCATCATTCAAAAACGCCAGGTTGAAGTAATGAAGTGCATTCGGTTGCTGTTGTAACGACTTCTGGAGTGCGTGTAATGCAGACTGATCAAAACGAGAGTCCGCATGTAGAAGCCAAAGATAAGGTTTCTGGGTTGCTTTAACCCCGGCATTGAGCTGGTATCCTCGGCCTGTCGGTGCTTGTACCCACCTCGTATTGCGACACTTGGCGAACTGCTCAAATAAGGGCCTAAGGGTCTTAGTGGGTAATGAACCGACAAACAGAATCTCAGACTCCACGGGTAGGCTGTTGAGATCAATGATTAAATCAGTCCAGGCTGCGTCTCCAGGAGCTACTGGAATAATCACCGCTAGCTCACTAAGCGATTTCATGCTAGAGCAGTTCAAAATGCATGCCCAGCCTGGAACCAAAGCCTTTGGGATATAGAGGATTGATATTGTAGCCGTACTGCATCAAATGAACATTAAGGGTTTATCTTTAAGGGGGGCAAAGGCAGCCGGGTCGAAGCGATAAAGACTGGCCGGCCGGCCAGTCCCACGACAGACCTTTTCCCCGGTGTCGTATAGGAACCCTAGCTTGAGTAGCCGCGCTCGGAAGTTTGAGTAATCGGTGAAGTTCTCTCCTAAAACCGTGCTGTAAAGCTGGTAAAGATCTCCTAAGGTAAAGGTCTGGGGCAAGACATCAAAAGCAATAGGGCTGTACTCCAGCTTGCTGCGGAGGCGACCATAACCGTACTGGAGGATCTGATTGTGATCAAAGGCAATTTGGGGAACTTGCTCCAAGGGGTACCAGGCAATGCCACTCACCCGATCCGCAACCAGTTCTGCCTCCTCAAACCGGACCAAAGCAAAATAACTGACAGCAAGGTACCGTGCCCCAAAGCTTTGAGGGGATTCCCTAGGGTCGCGATTAGGACCGCCAAAGCTATACAACTGTTCTAGATAAAGATTTTGGACGCGGATCTTTTCTGCCAAAATTCGGTAAGCAGCATTTTCTAAAGACTCCCCTTGGCGCACGAGCGTGCCTGGCAGACACCACTGACCGAGAAAGGGTTCTTCCTGGCGCATGACTAGGAGAACTAACAGTCGATTCTGGGCTGTGTCGACGGAGAAAATAACATTGTCAACACCGACCTTAAACTCTGCCAGTTGCTGATTGCTCACGTAACTGTCGGGCCGGGCAGCATGGCTGCTTCCATCCGGTTCTCGCCTACTTCTACGCATGAATACAATTGCTTCTGATGAATATAGGATGCAACGGCAGGGGTTAATCCTGCAATGCCCTGATCACGATAAGCGGTTGAGGACACATCAGGGCCAGTAAAGTTGGCGATCGCAATTTTTGCCCCTTTATGCCGCAGTTGATCTAAATCTTGCTCTTGCAATGGATAGCTGGGGCGAGGAATGATTAACAACTGCACCTGAACTAGTACTGCTTCAATTCGGTACCACTGGTTTAATTTCGGTAACAAGTCTGAGCCAATCACAAAAGTGAACTCAGCCTCGGGCCAGCGGCTGCGGGCCACTTTCACGGTCGTTAGGGCTTTGGGGTCACTCAGCTCTGGGTAGAGGACAACATTTTGTCTCGGTAAAACTGCGTCCTTGATCAGTAACGCCAGCATATTCTGGCGGTGGGTAAGGGAAACTTGATGCGCCTTGAAAGGATTGTCTGAAGCCCAAACTGCTATCTGGTCAAAGTCCTGCGATAGTCCCTCTAGAATCGATGCATGTCCTACCGTCGGTGGATCAGCACTAGTGCCAAACAAAGCAATTGTGGTCATAGCTGCATTAGGTCTAGAGGAGGGAGGAGGGTTGAAGGAATGATTTATACTCTCAGTTGCCTTAGTCTAGCGAATCCTACTTTGCTGCTTGATCAGTGCCTTCAGGCCCTCAGAAGCTTCCACAGATACTGGAACCGGTTGCTCTAGTCGCCGTGTGGCAGTAGGCAAGCTGGCAACAGAAACAGAGGCTCGCTCGGCGATCTCTGCTAGGGTTTCCGGTGGCTGAACCCGCTCACCCTGCTGCATTATAAGTTGCAATAGAGGTTGTTCTGTCTGGAAGGATTCTGTAACTAATCCTAAGCGGTCTGCTTGGATTTGATTACCTTGCCAAGAGCGGAGAATCTGTTTGCGGCCTGGATAGGTTTGCTTGCCATTGGAGGCTTTCGCCACCGGGATGCCATCAATTTCTACCAGCTTATACACCCCATTGATCGCCTCTCCTGTTACCAGTCGCGTGCCAATGCCGTAACCATCAATGCAGGCACCCGCAGCTTGTAGACGTTGGATCTGCCACTCATCGATGTCACCGCTGGCAAAAATCGGCACACCGGGTAGCAGAGCACGAACTTTTTGAGAGAGCAGCACTAAGTCTCCAGAATCGATGCGAACCCCCTCCAATTGGACTTTCCCAGACTGTTGCTGCTGCGCTAGGTTTTCAGCCGCAGCAACAGTGTCGTAGGTATCAATCAGCAGCGTTGCCTGCGGAAAATAGCGGTAGAAGGCAGTAAATGCTGAGGTTTCACTTCCCAAAATTGCTGTTAGAGCCATGACAAAGGCGTGAGCCATCGTACCGCTGGGAGAGCGCCCCAACTTCAGTGCTGCTAACACATTAGAGGTTGCATCTAATCCTGCTGCTAAAGCAGCACGGGCGGCCCACAAAGAAGCCTGAGGACTAAAGGCACGGCGTGAACCAAACTCTAATAATTTCACCTGTGGCCCAGCTACATCCCGCAAACGCGCCGCACGCGTGGCAATCAAGGTTTGGTAATTGAGCGTGTTGAGCAAGTAGGTTTCAAGCAGTTGTGCTTGCCATAACGGGGCTTCTACCCGCAACAACGGTTCGTTGGCAAATACGGCAGTTCCCTCTGGGACCGCCCAGATGTCTCCTGTGAAAGTGGTTTCAGTGAGTAGAGTCCAAAATTCTGGCGGAACTTTTGCAAAAATCCCAGTTGCTTGGAGTTGGGCAATTTGAACGGGCGTGAAACGTAGGTTTTGCAGGTAGGCGATCGCCTGGGATAAGCCCATTGCAATCAAATAGCCAAACCCTTCTGGCAGATGACGCACCGTGAGCTCAAAGCTAGCCTGTCGTTGAGCTAGTCCTTCACCTAAGTAAGCCGCCATCATCGTTAATTCGTAGAGATCCGTGAGGAGACTATAGTCTTCTGGGAAGACAGTCAGTTCTTGATCTTCCACACAATTTTGATGATTAAAGTTAGGTGTCATAGGTTAGCTCCGATTCCCGAGTTTGGCTTTGGCTTGTTAATGAAGGTGGATTACAGGCAGCCTGACGAGGGTACTATAAGCCCAGAATTACAAGTAAGCAGCCAGTCAACTTTCAACTAAGCCTGTTTTCTCTCAGCGGCTTTTTGACCATGGAAAAAAAAGCCTGATCAAACCTATTTAGTTACCGCTAAAGAGAGGAAACGTCTTTCGACGTAGGCATGGCTTGGTTAAGTTGCCTCCATCAAAACTCTCACGGAGCTAAAGGGCCACACTTAGGCACATAATGCTTAGTTTATTTACTGTCCCAAACACGCTAGTGCAAAGCTACGCACTTTCAGTGCGAGACTTTAGTTGCTACCCAACTCTACTCCGGTTTAGGCTGAGCTCAAAAAGCCGATGGCTGAGAACCGACGAAGTAATCACACGCTCACTCGCCTGACAGTGCATATTGTCTGGGTGACAAAATATCGCTATCACGTCCTCAAAGGAGAAGTTCAAAAGCGGTGTCGAGAACTGTTGATCCAAATCTGTGATGCTGAGGATATTCGCATTCTCAAAGGTTCTGTCAGCAAAGATCACGTTCATATGCTCATTGAGTATCCTCCGTCCCAGTCTATTAGTGAGATTGTTCGCCGCCTCAAAGGTCGTACTTCAAGGCGGCTGCAACAGGAATATCCAGAGCTGCAGAAACGATACTGGGGCAAGCATTTCTGGGCAATTGGCTATGGAGCCTGGAGTACCGGAAGTGTCAGCGAGCAGATGGTGGAGGAGTATCTGGAGCATCATCGCCATCCGTCTAACGCAGACAATGACAACTTTCTGCTGGAGTAGAAGGACTTTCAGTCCTGCTCAAACCTCTGCACTGAAAGTGCAGAGTGGTTTAGTTTGCTTGATGCTTCTAGCTACTTAACGCTGAGCGGAGTTTTTTCGGATAAGTATCAGCCTTTCATAGAAGGGTTTAAGCATACTGCCAGTCAACACTTCTAGAGCTCAAGACAAAACCACTATGGATGACCTAACTTTAATCGAAGCATTTATCGCCAGTTTCATTCAAGGTGAAGTTGTCCTGCTATCTAACCCTAACTTAAGGTGTGAGCCAATCTTTAGTACCGCCCAGCTACTAGCGAAGAAAGAAGGAATAATTGCCATCGCCAAACCTAATCAAGAACCGCGCAGTGCTTTAGTCAAGCAAGATTCGCTCTACTGGGAGGAAATTCACCAGGCAATGGTAGCAAAGAGCTTCCTGCCAATTGGACCTACGCGCAAGGATGGTTTTGCTAACTATCAGTATTGCCCAGTGCCAAACGGCTACCAAATGAACTACACAGAAGCTTTACAGCTTTGGGTAGCTTGGTGGGGTCGCAGAAGTCGAAGCCACTTGAGAATTTCGATGGACCTGTTAATTTTCAACCAGGGTTCCTGGTCCTCGCTTAGAGACCTCAATTGCAGAAATAGTACCCTTTTCCTCAAGACGCTAGGGCGTGAAATAATCCTGCAGGGATCAGATCGGGTTGTTTGGTTAAAGAAAGCTGAAGAGTGCAACCCACTCTCTAAACCCACTGCAAAAAATGTACTGGGTACGGTTTTAAGAAGATAGTTCCGCTGCGATCCTCAAACTACCGGAATACTTGTTCGATCTTTTTCAAGAAACCACCACCCAAGGTTCTATTGGCAAACTCCAAGGTCGCTTGAATGACTTCTAGAACGTCACCCTCCCCGGCCCAGTGTTTTTGGACAATTGCCGGCCCAGAGTTTTTAATAATCGAATTGAGAGCGTAGGCAGCTAGAGCAATGTCATCAACGTATCCTAGTGGACCGAACGCAAAGCCTGGAATTAAGTCAACTGGAGAGATAAAGTAGGCGATCGCAGCGGCTAATTTAAGTTTCTCAGCAATCGGGACATCTTGATCAATCGAGAGCTTACAAAGCAGGTGGAACAGGTCAGGGGCAAACATCAGGTATTCTGCTGCTTTGCTTGTAGAGCCATCTACACTCTTCAGCCAATCCCGAATTTCACCTCTCAGACTTTGATAGAAATCAGCTTGCTGGCTGTTCATGGTTTACCTCCGTTGCAAATTGCTCTTGATGTTGGCCCTCAGAGCCAGAAATTTTGACGATTGGCCCAAAATCAGCCAAAATACGGGCGTGATTCCGCAGAATACCCAGTAGATTTAAGCGGTTACGCCGGATCTCCGGGTTGGGGTCCATGACTAAAACACTTTCAGGACCATCAAAAAAGCGGCTAACCGTAGGCGCAATCTGAGCTAGAACATCTACAAGTTGATTGTATTCGCGCTGCCTGCTCACCGCTTGCGTCTGGGGGACTAATTCCACTAGTGCCTGGTAAAATGCTTGCTCAGAAGATTGTTGCAGCAAGTGAGGCTGGATCACGGTTGACGGGTCAAGCGATTTCGTATCTAGGACTCCCTGGGCCGCTAACCGGGAAGCTCGATTGACGGTTTCATAAATGGTTGCCAGTTTACCGTTGTGGCGGATTGCTTGCAGGAAACAGGCGCGCTGCCAAACGTCTACCAAATCTTGCAATGCTCGTTCAGCATATTCTGGATCACTATCAGGCAAAACGGCACTGATCAAGTCATAATCTATCCCCTGATCTTCCAGCAAGCTTCGGATCCGTTGGAGAAAGAAGTCCTGCAATTGTTGGAGTAGAGGCGGAAGTTTTGCGGAGGAGGATTCTGCCGCAGAGCTTCCTTGTGGCAATCCTGCTACCTCTCCTTTGCCAAAGGTAGCGTTAAAATCCTTCACAAGTTGTTGAAGCAATTGTTCTAGATTTAAATTTAGTGCTTTTGCCCAGGTCACACTAATTACGGCATTGGCCGACCGACGTAGGGCAAAGGGATCAGAAGACCCGGTAGGTATCATCCCTAAGCCAAAAATACTGACAATAGTATCGAGCCGATCTGCCAAACCTACTATTTGCCCAGTCAAAGATTCAGGTAGCTTATCAAAAGCTCCTTTAGGCAAATAGTGCTCAAAAATCCCTGTAGCTACAAGTTCCGATTCACCACTAGCAAGGGCATACTTTTGCCCCATCACGCCCTGCAATTCCGGGAACTCCCCGACCATTTGCGTCACCAGATCAGCTTTGGCGAGTAGGGCTGTGCGCTGGATCAAACTTCGCTCAGCTTCGGACATTGGCAATTGATCGGCGATCGCCTTAGCAACGCTACAAATCCGCTCAACCTTATCGCGCACCGAACCGAGTGCTTCTTGAAAAGTCACCGTCTCTAATTTGGGCAAATAGCTTTCTAAGGGCTGAGCCAGATCCGCCTGATAAAAAAACCGCCCATCTGAGAGCCGAGCGCGAAGTACCCGTTCGTTGCCCGCTGCAATAATTTCTGACTTTGCTGGATCGCCATTGGAAATTGTGATGAAGTAAGGCAGTAGCTCAGGAGAACCTGGGCTTTTTTGAACAGGAAAATACCGCTGGTGACTGACCATTTCAGTAGTAATCACCTCTGGGGGTAAGCTGAGAAATTCTGGGTCAAATTTTCCCACTACGGCAGTCGGCCACTCCACCAGATTCGTGACCTCCTGCAACAGGTTGGGATAGATAACCACTGCTCCACCCACTTCCTGTGATTTAGCCCGGATCTGGTCTTCAATCAGATTTCGACGTTCCTGTGGAGCAACCTGAACGAATGCCTGGTCCAGGCTTTTAACGTAATTCGCAGCATGATCAATCACAACAGGTCCAGGATGCAACACTCGATGTCCCTGAGAGAAGCGATCGCTGTTGATCGTCTCAGACCCATTCACTAGTTCAACTGGCAAAACCTCACTATCCCATAGGGCCACAAGCCAGCGAATCGGACGCGAAAACC
Organism: uncultured Synechococcales cyanobacterium; assembly: GCA_902806435.1. GTDB lineage: Bacteria > Cyanobacteriota > Cyanobacteriia > Thermosynechococcales > Thermosynechococcaceae > CADCWO01. Next base: position 25,570 of record CADCWO010000154.1, read on the forward strand.
GCAGCTCACCATCACCCCAGCGCATAAAACGTTTGCCTTCCAACCCTAGAATCCACTTGGGTGCCAGTTCCCTAAGAATTTCTGTTGTGGGCCGTCCAGCAATTGTCTGCCGGACAAAGACAAAATCTCCTTTCTCGGTGGTGCGAATCTCTAGGGCCTCTACAGAAACATTGCGCGAACGAGCAAACCCTTCAGCGGCTTTGGTGGGTTTACCATCCTTAAAAGCAGCTTGTGCGGGAGGGCCTTTAATATCTGACCCTTGATCCGGTTGCCGGCTGGGTAACCCTTGGATCAAAACGGCTAAGCGTCGGGGTGTGCCATAGACTTTCACTGCTTCTGGCGCTTCTGGGGTTAGCCAATGCTCCCTAAGGCTTTGCGAAATTCGGGTTTGCCACTGCTCCAGCGCCGACTCTACAAAACTTGCAGGTAATTCCTCAGTACCAACTTCTAAAAGAAACGTAGCCATAGCGCACGGTGAGACATCGATAAAGTGAATACCAGCTTCCACAGTTTACCTTGCCCTCCCTCAACACTGGGCAGGTGCAAACAAAGCTGCTTCGATCCGACTTAAGGCTTTTTCGAGATCATCATTGATCACTTGCAGGTCAAATTCACCTGCGGCGTTGATCTCTTCGCGGGCACGGGCTAACCGGCGGGCGATCGCTGCTTCTGAATCTTGATTGCGGCTGCGAATTCGTCGCTCTAGCTCAGCGATCGAGGGGGGCATGATAAAAATTTGAAGTGCTTCCGGAAAGGTGCGGCGAATCTGGCGGGCCCCAACAAGTTCGATCTCTAGAACGACTGAGTGACCTCGTTGCGTCTGGTCAATCACAGGTTGGCGGGGCGTGCCGTAGTAGTTATTGGCAAACTCCGCCCACTCCAAAAATTCTCCCTGTGCTGCCATCTGCTCAAACTGGGAGCGGCTGACAAAGTGGTAGTGCTGGCCTGACTTCTCTCCTAGTCGTGGGGAACGCGTCGTGACCGAAATCGAGAAATACAGTTCAGGATGGCGCTGCAACAATAACTGCAATAGTGTACCTTTGCCAACACCACTGGGGCCTGTCAGAACAATGAGCTTACCGGAGGTCATGGCTTTACTTACTAAACACTAGGCAATCTTAAATTTTAGGATTCCTCTTTACTCAGAATAAACCGATTGGCAACAGTTTCTGGTTGGATCGCAGACAGAATGACATGGTTGGAGTCCGTAATAATCACGGCTCGTGTACGGCGACCGTAGGTCGCGTCAATCAGTTGCCCTTTGTCTCGCGCTTCGGTGATAATACGCTTGATTGGGGCAGATTCGGGGCTGACGATCGCGATTACCCGGTTGCCGGAAACAATGTTGCCAAAGCCAATATTGATTAGCTTGATATCTATCATGACAGCCAAGGTATTAGGGATACAGCCCTTGTAAAAAGCTGATCTCTATGGTATCGACAAAATTTTGACGCAACAAGCGTAGAAACTGAGAAAAGTAGGCTTAAGCACCTAGTTTTGGGGATACTGAGGTTGACTGGATTGGTTTGTAATCCTACTGGCAGTTCTGATTTCCGGTTTTAAAGTCGGTTCAGCCGGCCCAGAAAATCAACTTGTTCATCCGTTAGGATTAAATCCTTTAGGGCCTGCCACGCTTCAGGACAACTCATGCAACCTGTAGACTTCACCACTGTAACCGCCGCTTGTTGTGAACTGCGGACCACTTGGTTACCCGCCCGGTTTGAACAAGTCCACCAGCGCGATCGCTATACCCTGAGCCTGGGATTGCGAACTCTGGATCAACGGGGCTGGCTAACCGTCTCCTGGCATCCCCAGGCCGCTCGCCTTTGTCTTGGCGATCCCCCGCCCCGGACGACAGATACCTTTAGCTTTAGCCAACAAATCCGCAACCAACTGAGTGGCTTAGCCTTGATAGCGATCGTGGCGATCGCACCATGGGAGAGAGTTATAGACTTGCAGTTTGCCCCTCGTCCCGGTGAGGTTGCTCGCTGGCACCTATACGTGGAAATTATGGGCAAATACAGCAACGTCATCTTGGTAAATGCAGATAACCTGGTTGTAGCGGCTGCCCATCAAGTCAGCCCTCAACAATCACGTCTGCGTCCAGTCCAAACCGGCCAGTCCTACGAACTACCCCCAGGGCTTACGGAAGCTGCACCAAGCCTGAATGAACTCCAAACCCGTTGGCAAGCGCGAGTTAGTTTAGTCCCAGGACCGCTGCGCCAAATGCTACTTAAAAACTATCGGGGCCTGAGCTCTGCTGTACTGTTGTCAATGATTGCAACTGCGGACTTAGACCCGGAACAGTCAACCGCTACACTCCGAGAATCTGACTGGCAAAGACTGTTCCATTACTGGCAGTTATGGTTACAGGCGCTGCAGGAAGAGCAGTTTAGTCCTGGCTGGTTGAGTAAAGGATATACCGTCCTGGGTTGGGGTGCGATGAGAGCGGCTCCAAACCTCCAAACCTTACTCAACACTTACTATACAGACCAATTGCAGCAACAGGAGTTTAGCCAATTACGTCAGCGGATTGCTCAAAAACTAATTTCAATCCTGGCAAAACTGCGGGTAAAAGCGCACACCTTTAGCGAACGATTAGCAGCTTCCGAGCAAGCTGATCACTATCGGGAGCAGGCTGATTTACTCATGGCTCACCTTCAAGACTGGCAACCGGGCATGCAGGCCATTACTTTACCCAACTTTGACACCGGCGAACCAAACACCATTGCCATAGATCCAGAAAAGAATGCCGTTCAAAATGCACAAATGCTTTACAAAAGGCACCAAAAGCTTAAACGGGCCCGGAAGGCAACGGAACCCCTGCTTGATGAGGTAACCCAAGAGATTCACTACTTAGAGCAAGTTGAGGGGGCAGTACAACAGATTGAAGGCTATCAGTCTACTGAGGATTTACTTGCTTTAGAAGAAATATACGATGAACTGATCCAACAGGGATACATGACAGAGCCAGAGTATCGCCAGCCGGGAAAGCGGAAGCATAACTTTTATCACTTTCGGTCTCCCAGTGGCTCTGAGCTGTTGGTCGGTCGCAACAATGCCCAAAATGATCAATTAACCTTTCGGCTAGCCGGGAATTATGACCTTTGGTTTCACACCCAAGAAATTCCTGGCAGCCATGTCCTCCTAAGGCTAGAGCCAGGAAGCATCCCCGACAAAGCAGATATTCAATTTGCGGCTGACATGGCTGCCTACTACAGTCGAGCGCGTCAAAGTAAGCAAGTGCCTGTGGTCTACACTCAACCCCGCCATGTTTACAAACCCAAAGGTGCCAAACCAGGGATGGCAATATATAAACATGAGCAGGTTTTCTGGGGTTATCCTGAAGCTGCTGATGCTTATTTAACAGCTCAGAATCAAAGATAGCTTGATTCCCGAAAATTTTGATTAGCAACAGTTATCGGAAACAGGTTGACTCAATGTTAAGTTTTATGGCTGACTGATTGTGCCTTACGTTACATTACTATAAATACAGTGCTAGTGAGAGCAAACCTACCGCAATGGGAACGGGCGGTTTGCCGTCTGTTTTGGGAGAACAACGTAATTGGTTTTAATTGAACCAGCTTTTCTCAAGCTGGTTGTTTTTTGATTGTACGTGGTGGGTCTAGCGCCTTTTTGGCAATATCCCTCCTGCTGGGGCGATCGCAGGAAGCAAGATTTTGCAAGTGTATATCTTAGCTATCTGCTAAGAAAGTCAATCTTACCCGCTGAAAGCGGCTTATCACAGCCAGAATATTCATCTAGGATGGTCTACTAGTTCAGTCTACAGCTGTAAAATTCATGACTAATCTATCCGCACAGCGTTGTCAGCCTTGTGAAGGTGGTATTGCCCCCCTAGAGCCAGCGCAAGCTCAAGAACTGCTGCAGCAAATTAACGTTGAGTGGTCGCTTAGCCCTGGTAGTAATGAGATTAGCCGCAATTTTACGTTCAAGAACTACTACCAGACAATTGCTTTTGTGAATGCGATCGCCTGGATTGCCAACCAGGAAAATCATCATCCTGACCTAGAAGTAAGTTATAACTATTGCCGCGTCCGTTATAGCACTCACGCAATCAAGGGCCTTTCAGAAAATGACTTTATTTGCGCGGCGAAAGTTGATGGTTTGCTATCCGAGCCTTGATAGCGCTTGCTACGGATGAATCCTATGCATCCTACTGGAGTGTCTTACCAATAACCTGATTAGGCATCTGTTTTGGAAGATAACTGATGGCTAGGCAACTGCTTTAATACCCACTGCACAGCTTCTACGGGCGTTTGGGCTTGCGGAAAGACCTTAATAATTTGATTGTGGCGAGCTAGCTCCCAGGTCTGTAACCCAATTAAGGGAACACGGAGTTTAAGGGCAAAAGCAATTTCGGAAAGAGTGCCATATTCGCCACCCACTGCAATCACAGCTTGAGCAGTACGAACAAGGATTGTATTTCGGGCTTCGCCCATACCCGTCACAATCGCTATGTCCACCCAGGAATTCGCTGCCGCCGCCTCAGTCCCGGGCAAGATGCCAATCGTCTGTCCGCCAGCCGCTTTGGCTCCGCGACAAACCGCGGCCATCACGCCTCCTAATCCCCCACAGATCACCGTCATACCATATCTAGCTAGCTGGCCGCCTAAATCTTCAGCTAAGGCAGCTGTTGCTGGGTCACAGTCTCCAGCTCCAATCACCGCAATCACTGCCTGCGAAATCACTCTGTCTACTGCTCCTTGTGCTCCTTGCTACTGACTACTCACAAACAGAAGTGGTATCAACAGCTACAGTTAAACTGGTCACAAACTCTTATCCAGTAGTTTAGACGTTATAACAATTAAGACTTAGATATTAATGCGATTTAACACTTATGATCCAGAACACTTTTATGATGAACTTTTTATTGAGAAGGGCCAACCTCGCCCAGCGGCTACGCCTTTAACCACAAGAATTGACTCCCTGCCGGAGGGGGAACTTCAGCAGCGCCAGTTAGCTGCCCAGAATGCGCTTTTCAAGTCTGGGGTAACCTTTAATGTTTCCAACGATACCCAAGGCCGGGAGCGGATTTTTCCACTTGATATCACGCCCCGGATTGTCCCTGCTCAGGAATGGAGCCGGCTAGAACGGGGTTTGAAGCAACGGGTTTATGCCTTAAACCATTTTTTGGCAGATATCTACAACCACCAAAAAATTCTCAAAGATAAAATCATCCCGCAAGCAGTGGTTGAATCAGCAGATGGGTATCTTGAACCCTGCCTAGGTCTGCAACCGCCGCGTGGTGTTTGGTGTCATATCACGGGCAGCGATCTGGTCCGAGACCGCGATGGCCAGTGGTACGTCCTGGAAGATAACCTGCGAATTCCCTCTGGGGTATCCTATCTTTTGGAGAACCGCCGGGTGATGAAAAGCATTTTCCCGGAGTTGTTTCGGACTATGGCGATTCAGTCCGTAGATCATTACACTAGCCACTTGTTAGATACGCTACTCTATCTTGTTCCGGATAACGTACCCGATCCGACAGTTGTCGTACTGACATCAGGCAGCACCAACTCCGCCTACTTTGAGCACTCTTTTTTGGCTCAGCAAATGGGGGTGGAACTCGTTGAAAGCCAAGATCTAGTAGTTGCAGATGGTTATTTAAGAATGCGGACCACGAAAGGCTTACAGCGGGTGGATGTGGTCTACCGCAGAGTGGATGACTATCTGTTGGATCCCCTAGCCTTTCAGAGAAATGACCCTGAGGCAATTCCGGGGCTGATGGAGGTGTATCAAGAGGGCCGAGTGGCGATCGCTAATGCCATGGGCACCGGAATTGCCGATGATAAGGTGATCTATGCCTACGTACCGGAGATGATTCGCTACTACCTGGGCGAAGAACCAATTTTGCCTAATGTTGAAACTTACATGTGTTGGGACCGGCAACAGCAGAATCATGTCTTAGCCAATCTGGATAAACTTGTCGTCAAATCGGCCAATGGCTATGGAGGAACTGGGATGTTGGTTGGCCCTGCTGCGACTACTGCAGAACGGCAAAAGTTTGCTGAACTCATTCAATCGAATCCGCGCAATTACATTGCCCAGCCAACCCTCAGCTTGTCCCGCGTCCCGGCACTAGTAGACGATCATTTTGAGGGTTGTCATGTGGACCTGCGGCCTTATATTCTCTATGGCAAGGATATTTACGTCAGTCCGGGCGGTCTGACTCGCGTGGCCCTCAAAAAAGGCTCTTTAGTTGTCAACTCTTCCCAAGGTGGGGGCAGCAAAGATACCTGGGTACTTACTGATTAGGAGAGAGTTAGCCCTATGCTTAGTCGTGTTGCCAATTCAATTTACTGGCTGAACCGTCATATTGAACGCGCTGAAAATACCGCCCGCTTTATTGATGTCAATTTCAATTTGATCCTGGACTCACCTGCTGCCATCAGCCAGCAATGGGAACCTCTAGTTGTGACAGCTGGAGATTTACCTCTATTTCAGGAACGGTATGGTGAAGTTACTGCTGAGAATGTGATCCAGTTTCTCACCTTTGACAGTAATTACCAGCACTCCATCCTCTCCTGCTTACAGTCGGCCCGTGAAAATGCGCGCTGTGTGCGCGAAATGATCTCCAGAGAAATGTGGCAGCAGGTAAATAGCTTTTACTTTATGGTCAAAGAAGCTGCCCCAGAGCAACCTACCTGCGTGCTGCACGAGTTTTTTACGCAAGTCAAGCTGGCCTCTCACCTGTTTGCTGGGGTGATGGATGCAACGATGGCGCACAATGAGGGTTGGCACTTTGGGCATCTGGGGCGGCTTTTGGAGCGAGCTGATAAAACTAACCGCCTCCTGGATGTGAAGTATTTCATGCTGTTACCCGCCGCTGTGGCCACAGTTGGTACCCTAGACGAGGTTAGCTGGATGGCTTTATTGAAGTCTGCCAGTGCCTATGAAATGTATCGTAAGCGCAATCAACGCATTACTCCCACTGGGGTGGCAGACTTTCTTGTCCTCGACCGCGAATTTCCGCGCTCAATTCTATTTTGCTTGCAGCAAGCGGACCTATCGTTGCATCACATTACGGGAACCCCCACCGGCACCTGGGAAAACTCTGTAGAGTGTACTTTGGGACGAATGCGCTCGGAATTGGACTACTTGACGATTGAAGAAATTCTCCAGCGTGGTCTGCATGAATTCCTGGATGACTTGCAGCGCCAAGTCAATGATCTTGACGATAAGATTACCAAAACCTTCTTTTCTCTGGAGCCGGCTCAACCCTTACGCGTATGACTGTAGTTTTGACCAACGATGATGGCATCGACGCCCCTGGCTTGCAAGCCCTGGCGAAAGCAGTCAATGGTAAGGCTGTAATTGTTGCGCCTCAGCAGCACCAATCCGGCTGTAGCCACCAAGTTACGACTAATAGTTTGATCCAGATCGAGCGTCGTTCTGAAACTGCCTTTGGGGTTGCAGGTATGCCGGCTGACTGTGTCCGCATTGCTCTAGCTCACCTTTGCCAGGGTGTCGAGCTTGTGCTGTCAGGAATTAATGCCGGTGGTAATTTAGGGGTTGATGCTTACATCTCAGGGACAGTAGCAGCAGTCCGGGAAGCTTCCTTTTACCGGGTTCCGGCGATCGCGGTGTCTCACTACCGCAAACCAAATCAACAAATTGATTGGAATATGGCTACCCGGTGGACGGCTGACATTATTCCGAAGCTGCTAGACCTGCCCTGTGAACCAGGAACATTTTGGAATGTGAATCTACCCCATTTGAAATCGGACTCTCCGATGCCAGAAATGGTGCTTTGTCATCCCTGTACTCAGCCGCTACCAGCTCAATACCGGGTTGAAGGCGATAGTGTGCATTATGTAGGTGACTACGCTAGCCGCGATCGCACCCCCGGCAGCGACGTTGACGTCTGTTTCTCTGGCCGGATTGCTGTGACTCAGATTCGGCTTTAATGGCGCGATCAGATTGCTACTGCTTAACCAGAACTTTAGCAACTTTTTCCGGGACCTCTTGCAGGTGATCATATTGCCAGTCAAAGGTACCAATGCCCAAGGTGAGCGATCGCAGTTCACCAATTAGGTTCTGCATCTCCGCCTGCGGTAAATAAGCCGATACTTGATCCCAGCCCTGCCAGCCTGGGCGAGCTTCGTAACCCAGAATCTGGCCTCGCCGACCACTGACCAAGCCCAGCACTTTGGCGGTAAACTCACTGGGTGTCGAAATCTTCAGTTGCCCAACGGGTTCCAAGAGTACCGGGTGGCATTGGGGTAGGCCCGACTGCATAGCAATGCGAGCCGCTTGCTTAAAGGCTTGCTCTGAGCTGTCTACGGTATGGTAGGAACCATTGGTCAGGGTGACAGCAATATCCACAACCGGAAAACCTAACACCCCACGTTCTAGAAATTCTCGTACCCCTATCTCAACCCCAGGGATATACTGGCGGGGAACAACCCCGCCAACAATCGTCTCACTGAACCGAAAGCCGTCACCCCGAGGTAAGGGGTGAATATCTAAGTGCACATCACCAAACTGGCCGTGGCCACCACTCTGGTGTTTGTAGCGGCCATGGCTGGATGTCGATTGACGAATACTTTCCCGGTAAGGTACCTGGGGGGCCTGCGTCTTCACAGGCAGATTGTATTTACGCTGCAAGCGCTCTAGAGTTACTGCAAGATGTATCTCACCCTGACCCCACAGGAGCATCTCGTGGCTGTCTTCTCGATATTCCCAATCTAGAGCTGGATCTTCTTCCAGCAGTTTTGCGATCGCACTACTGAGCTTGACCTCATCACTGCGTTTTTGGGCAGTAATTGCCAAAGCAAAGACAGGTGCAACTACCTCTACTTGGGGAAGGTTCAAGCGAGAGGAGGGGTTGGCAGTTAATGTGTCTCCTGTCTTGATTCCTTCTAAACGTCCTAGAGCTACAATGTCGCCCGCTACAGCTGCCTTCAATCCTAATTGCTGCTGGCCGATCAGCCGGTAAAGACCACCCACTCGAACCCCATTTAACTCCATACCGTCCTCAATTGTCCCCTGCCAAACCCGGACTAGGGAGAGCTTGCCGCCTTGAGAAGATACGTAGGTTTTGAGGACTTGCGCCACGGGGGAACTGGTACTGTCAGCAATACCCCGGCGATCAGCCGTAATCGTTGGCTCTGGTGCTTCTTTCAGTAGCGCATCCAGTAAATGCCGTACCCCAAAATCCCGTTCAGCCATCCCCACAAATACCGGTACAATTAAATCGGCGCCGAGGTCTAGCTTCAAGTCTTGCACTACCTCCTCCTGTGGAGGGTCAATTTCTGCTAGAAGTTCCTCCAACAAATGATCATCAAAGTCAGCCAGCACCTCCAGCATTTCTGACCGTGCTGCTTGCTCTTGCTGTCGCAGGCCATCCGGTAGGGGAATTGGGTCGGCCGGAGCTCCAGCATGGTATTGAAAAGCTTGTTCGCTAGGTAAATCAATAAATCCTTCCCCTTGGCCAATTGGAAACTGATGCAAGACAAGCGGGCGACTGGACACAGACTGCAAAGATTGCAGTACCTGGCCAAAGTTTGTGTTGGCCCGGTCCATCTTGTTGATGAACACCAAGTGGGGAATTTCCCAATCATCTAAAAACTTGAATAGGGGGGATAGCGCTAAAACCTTTTCTGCTTCAGGCTCGCAAACCACAACTGCGGCATCAGCACCAATCAAAGCACTACGGGTTTCTTGAGTAAACTCGACGGACCCTGGACAGTCCAAAAATGTGAATTGAATACCACTACATTCAGTGCTGGCAGCCGTTACTTCCGTGCTCATTTGGTGTTTACGAGCCTCTGGAGAACTGTCGCCAACTGTGTTTTGATCCTGAACACGGCCTTTGCGCGTGATGGTCCCTGTTACAAACAACAAACTTTCTAGTAAAGTTGTTTTGCCACTTGCATAAGGCCCAGTAATTGCAACGTTCCGTAATCTGGCAGTGACTTGGCTGTTCATGGCGATTCTCAAAAGCGTGTGATGATAAATGGTCAAGATTTTGGGCAGACTTCATACCACTTCACGTTTTGCCAGCGATCCACCGCAAGATGAGTGCTCCAACGATAGGGAAACTGGCTCAAGCCTTAAATTGGGCAAATTCGCAGGTTTAATTTGTGGTAAAAATTTTGGGAAATGGTACAGGCATAATTTCTATCTATCCTGTTTCTGAGCCCTTAGCCCAAAATCGCAGCTTGTTTTAACAAGGAACACAAAGAATGACGTAAATTAAACATTTGTAAACTGTTTTTTTGGCAGGAGGGATGCCGTGCATCTAAAACGTACGTTCATGTCGACACTAATATTGGTTGGACTTGGGATTGCCACACCCCAAGCCGCCTCTAGCAATCCTGCGCCAATCCAACAGGCGCAAGCTCCTCAGCTCAACAAGCTGCTTGAGCAAGGACACAAGTTGGTCAAAGCTGGAAATTGGCCTAACGCTCTTAGTACCTATCAACAAGCAGCCAGTTTGGATCCTAAAAATCCGCGTGTGTTCTCTGCGATTGGTTACCTGCAAGCCCGTCTAGAGAATTTTGCAGCAGCAGCAGAGGCTTACCAACAAGCGATCGCCCTTGATCCTAAAAATGCGGACTTCTACTACGCTCTCGGTTACAGCTTGGGGCATGCTGGTAATACTGCTGGAGCAGCCGCCGCCTACCAGCGCGCGACGCAACTGAAGCGAAACTATATTCCTGCCTTGTCAGGGCTAGGCACCATCCTGGTACGCCAGGGAGAGTACGATAAAGCCTTAGCTGCCTATGAGCAGATCATCCGGCTTAGTCCCAAAAATTGGAAAGCTTACGAGGCGAGCGGCGCGATTCTACTACATGAGGGCAAGTTTTCAGAAGCGACCAAGATGCTAGACAAAGCGGCTCTTTTGGCCCCTGACAGTGCCAGCATTCAAGCAAATTTAGGCTTGATCCTACTGAGCCAAGGGAATTCAACAGCAGCCTTGAAGGCACTCAAACGTGCAGCAAAACTAGAACCTACTAACCCAGATATTGACCTGCGGATTGCCTCAATTTTACAGGCTCAAAATGACTTAGATGGAGCACTTGCAGCTTATCGTCGGGCCACCTCAACCCGTCCAGAGCTGCCTGAAGCCTATGCTGGAATCGGGAACATTTTGCTCGTCAAGCGGGATGCTGTTGGTGCTGTAGTAGCCTACCGTCAATTAGTGAGCTTGGCGCCAGAAAATGCTGGGGGATATTATAGATTGGGTATTGCCTTAAAAGCTCGTGGACGCATTCAAGAAGCAGCTGTAGCACTTAAGCAATCACGTCGACTTTACGCGCAGCAAGGCAACGCAGAAGGTGTGCAGAAAGCCAAAATAGCGTTACGTAATTTGCTCTACTGAAGCAGTTCACCCCCCTCTGCCGGCCAAGATGTTCTCCCAAGCTTAAGCAGTCATTGTGATCATCGCCTGTCGCACCTTATCAGGCAGCCCTTCCAATAAAGCGTCGAGGGCTTTCTTGTCGACTACTATCCCTCCCTCAGGGTGAGCCGTAAAGTTTTTACCGCCTTCAAAGCCCTGGGCCGTTAACTGCTGGCTCGCCATCTGGGTTGCCACTTCCCCCAACTTGATAACTGTCGTTTGAGAAAGTGTCGTTTGGGCCAGCCAGGTGAAGGTTTGTGGGTCTTCGTTCACCACTTGTGCGATCGCAGTGCTAACCACAAGCGGAACCTGGTCATCGGGCATCAACTGCATGAAAGACTGAATTGTACCGGCGACCCGATCTAGATCTCGACTCTGGATTACTTTTTTCAGCAAAAAAGTAAAGTTGGATAAGTTCATGGGGGTATCTCTGGCTAAGTAGGAATAAATTACTCCCCCACGGCTTAGGACCCAAGCCTGCCGTGTTTAGTTCCACTCATTCCTCATGCCAATCCCGGTTTTGAAATCACAACACCATAGGCAGTTGCCGATAGGTAACGTTGCGCGGCAGTTTGCAGGCTGGCACAAGTTACGGCCTGGATTGCGGTGGGATAGTTGAGAGCTGGAGCCAGGTCTGATACTGTCGATTGGTAGTAGCCGTAGAGACTGGCACGATTAGCTGGGGCTTCATTGTTAAATACAAAACCGTTAGCGGTCCGAGTCTGAATCTGTGCTAATTCTTCGGCTGTGACTAGCTCATTTTGCATTCTCGCAATATGTTGGGCGATCGCTGACTCCACAACAGATAAATTTTCAACGGGCAATTGGGCCGATATATAAAACACACCTTGGACCACTTGCGTCATATTGCTGACCGAAATACTCGTCACCCAACCTTTGTCCTCGCGCAGGTCTTGAACCAAGCGTGAGGTCCGTCCCTGACCTAAAACCTTGGCTAAGACATCTAAGGCATAGGTTTGCTCGAGCTGCTCAAGACCCGGAACGCGCCAGAGCATGAGTAGACGGGCTTGCTGCAACCGCTCATCTACAATTTCTTGCCGCACAACCTCGCAAAAAGGCGGTTCTGGCTGTCGGCGTGATGGCGACGCAGCCTGGACCTGTTTAGCGTCGCTGAAACCCGCCTCAATTGTTGTAATTAATTCTGCTACAGGTAAATTCCCGACTGCAACCGCGGTTAGAGACTGGGGCTGGTACCAGTGCTGGTGAAACTGCCGCATTTGCTGGGGGGTAAGTTGCTCAATCACACTGGTAGGACCAAGAACGGGGCGGCGATAGGGTAACTCCGCGAAGGCAACTTCCATCGCTTGCTGAAATATCCTGCGCCGGGGGTTATCTTCCGCGCGGCGAATTTCTTCTAAAATGACTAGTCGTTCGCGCTCAAAGGCTGCATCGGGGATACTGGCGTTGAGCACAACATCCATTTGAGCGATCGCCACTGCCGCGAAATCTTGAGGCGCAACCGTTGCGTAGTAAAAGGTGTAATCTTGACTAGTGGCCGCGTTCGTGGCTCCCCCTCGCTGTTCAACCAGCCGCTCAAACTCGCCACTCTGCAACTGAGCTGTTCCCTTAAACACCATGTGCTCTAGAAAATGAGCCATGCCATTAATTGCATCAGCTTCCCTTGCCGAACCAGCCCCTACCCAGAGACTAAAATTAACGACATCAATCGGTACCTGCTCAGCAATGATCGTTAGCCCATTGGATAACTGATGAACAGTTGGGGTGGGCCCAGAAGACTTAGTGGGAGCTTGAACCATGGGGCAGGCATCGAGATAACTGCCTTTCTATGATGACACTTTCAAACGGTTTGCCCGGTGAAAAACCGATGTTTGGAAGTTCTCTATTGCTTGTCAAGAACCTCGTATAAAGTGTTCAATAAATCCTTGGCTGTGTAAGGCTTAGCCAAAAATGCCTGAATGCTAAGGGATTGCGCTAGTTGATTGTTGGTCATCAACCCACTGGCAGCAATAATCTTCACCTGGGGGTTCATTTGACGCAAGGTGCGAATAGTTGTGGTACCGTCCATTGCCGGCATCATCATGTCCACCAGTACCACCGCAATTTCAGCCTGATGCTGAGCATACAGGGCGATCGCCTCAATGCCATCGCTAGCAGTGAGAACCCTGTGATTGTATATCTCCAGCGTTGTTTTGGTAACTTCCCGAATCGGAGCTTCATCATCCACAACCAAAATCAACTCCCCGCCCCCTAAAGAGATTTGCATATCTGGCTCTTTCTGTGTTTCAACTCCTTCAGATGCGGGTAGGTAGACCTTAAATTGAGCGCCCCTCCCAAACTCACTATAAACGTTGATAAAACCGCCGTGGCTTTTGATGATGCCAATCACGGTTGAAAGCCCTAGCCCTGTTCCTTTGCCCACCTCTTTGGTGGTGAAGAACGGCTCAAAGATTTTATCAATTACCTCAGGGGGTATACCAGCTCCAGTATCCGCAACGCTAATTGCAATGTGAGGGCCAACTTGGGCATCCAGATGCATTTGAGCATAGTGGGCATCTATGATGAGGTTTTCAGCACAGAAACTCAGCCTACCTCCTTCTGGCATGGCGTCACGAGCATTGACCGCCAGATTCATCAGCACCTGATGCAGGTGAGTGGCATCTCCAAAGACAGGCCATAGGTCTGGTGCTAGGTCTGTAGAGACTTCAATGGTTTTAGGAAAGGTCTGTTTGACGATCTGCTTCACTTCCCCAATCAGATGCCTGACTTGAATAACTGTGCGCTTGCCTTCCACACCCCGGGCAAAGGACAGCACTTGCTTGACTAATGCCGTACCCCGCCTAGCACTTGCCTCCAGGATCTCAAGGATCTTCTGACTTTGCTCATCAACGTGAGGAAGTTTTAACGGCAACAGTTGAGCGGCCGCCAGAATGGGAGTCAAGATATTGTTGAGGTCGTGGGCAATGCCACTGGCAAGGGTACCAAGGCTCTCTAATCGTTGGGTGCGTAGGTACTGCGCTTCAAGTTGCTTCTTCTGCGTAATGTCAGTATCAACGGTGAGGACTGATTTTGGTTGTCCAGCGTCATCGCGTACCAGTGCCCACCGGCTTGTAACAATGATATTTTTGCCGTGTTTAGTCAGGTTAGGTAACTCACCTTGCCACTCACCCTGCTCAATAACGCTCCTCAACGCGGTTTCAAGTTGTGCCGAATCCTGGTATAGCAGCTGGTGAGCATACTCACCGCAAGCCTCCGCCGCCCGCCAACCGTACAGATGCTCAGCGCCTTTGTTCCAAAACAAAATTTGGTCCTCTAGATCTCGAACAAAAATAGCATCTGTCGCTACATCAAGCAGGGCAGCTTGTTCCCGCAACTTTTGTTTCGTTTGCTTGCGATCAGTGATATCGGTGCAAACCGCAATCAGACCAATCTGGTTGCCGAACTCATCCACAATGCAGTCAGCCCGCAATAGCGTAGATACAATGCCACCGTGCTTGCTCTTCAGTTCGACCTCACCATTCCAGGCACGGCCATTTCGAATTGCTTCGAACGCCTGCTTGGCAATCTCAGCCTCGGTAAATATTGCTGACAGACCACCCGCCGCATTCAGCTCGTCAACTTTATAGCTGTATAACTCAATGAACGCCGGATTGTGGTAAATTGAGCGCCCAGCCATGTCAGTCATGCCAATCGCATCGCTCGTGCTCTCGACGGCCTTACTAATCCGTAGCAGCGTTTCTCTGGTGCGCTCTCGCAAAACTGCTTCAGTTTGCTTTCGTTCAGTAATGTCACGCCAGGCAACAACAAAACCATCGCCCAACTTAGCAGCGCGAACGTCAAGCGCACTGGTCAAAGACTGCTTGTCAGCTCCATAAATTAATACTTCTTTGAAAAAGGGTTCACCCGTTTCAACCACTTGGCAGTATGCCTCAAATAGTCCCGTTTGCTGGTGTCCGGGTAGTAACTCAAACAGATGCTTGCCCACCTGTTCGGCTTGGCTGAGGCGATTGTTCGCGCAAGCCGCCGCGTTGACATACTCAATCGTGAAGTCGACAATCCGGTTTGATGCGTCACGAACGCAGGTGTAGATGCCAAAGCAGTCAAGTAGGTTCTCTACGGAAGTCCGAAATCGTTCTTCGCCCTGCTCAAGTAAACGTTGGAGACGATCGCGTTCAACCACATTGTGAATGGCCAGTCGCAGACTTTCAGAAGTTGTATTTCCTTTGATCAAATAGTCCTGGGCGCCACCTTTCATCGCGGCAACTGCGATCGCCTCATTTCCTTGACCGGTGAGCATAACTACCGGTAGGTGCGTTCTACCGCTTTGGGTTTGCAACTCGTGTAAGAATTCCAGCCCATCAATATCGGGAAGCAAAAAGTCTAGCAGAATGACATCCGGCTTAACCAGTTGGCACAAGTCCAGCCCGCTTTCCCCGTACTCTTCCTCCAGAATGGTGTACGTGTAGTTGGCATCCTGAAGCAAGAAGCGGCGGTAGGTTTCCCGGTCTTCCGCAGAGTCATCAATGATCAGAACCGTTCGCTGTGGGCTCATCACGGTCTCCTCAACGTATTGGGAAGAATGACGGCTTCAAACCAGTAGTCAGCCAGGATTTGAATCGTTCTCATCAATTTATCAATATTGATTGGCTTAACAATGTACCCATTAACGCCATACCGGTAACAGACCTCAACATCTTTAGGGTTAGAGGAGGTTGTGAACACGACAACCGGAATAACCTTGAGATCGTTGTCTTGCTTGATCTGCTCAAGCACCTCCCGTCCATCTGTGCCTGGCAAGTTGAGGTCGAGCAAAATAATAGCGGGTCGCGGTATGTTGGGCAGCCCATCGTAATTACCAGCCCGGCGGAGAAAGTCTAAAGCATCATCACCATCGGTACAGCGATAAATTGGGTTAGCAATGGATGCCTTCTGCATCATGCGTCCCAAAGCTTCAAAATCTTCATCACTGTCTTCAATCACCAGTAAGGGCTGAGTTGGGTCACCTGCCATTTACTCACCTCGGCGCAATGTGAAATAAAAAGTGCTGCCTGTACCGTAGGTAGACTCAACCCAGAGCTTCCCGCCATGTCGCTCCACAATTTTTTTGGCGATAGTTAGGCCAGCACCCGTTCCGCCCCCATACTTGTTAGCAGTATGTAGACGCTTGAAGATCCGAAAAATGGTATCCAGGTGTTTCTCGCGAATCCCAATACCGTTGTCGCGGATATAGAAAATGAGCAACGGCTCGCCTGCCTCTTCTTCAGCCTGAGGATGCTCTGGTGGGGCCGCGTCTACGAGCCAGCCGATTTCTACTTGCTTGTCTGTCTTGTCGTTGTATTTAATCGCATTACTAATTAAATTACTGAATACCTCACTGACTTGCACCGGATCACAGCGCACGATTGGTAAGGGCTGTGGAATGCGAATATCTACTGCTGCCTCTTTCCAGCTGATCTGCAAGACATCGACAACATTCTGAACTAATTCGTTGAGGTTAGTCCGCTGCATCGTCAGTTCCACCCGACCTAGGCGAGAAAAATGCAAAAGCGAATCAATTAAGTCTTCCATCCGCTGGGTGAGGCGAACCAAAGTTTGCAGTTTGGAGTTGCCCTCTTCGTTGAGCACCTCAGCATAATCTTCAATCAGGAAACTAGAGTAGTTGTGGATTCCCCGCAGCGGCTCTTTCAAGTCATGGGAAGCAATATAGGCAAAGGCATCCAATTCACTGTTGCTTCGCTCTAGTTCGATATTGATTCTCGCTAGTTCATCTGCCTTGCGTAGCACAATGCCAATAACTGCGCTTTTGAGCTCCAAGGCTGCCTCAATTTCGCACGGTTTCCAAGCTAAGGACTTGCAACGCACGGTTTCTTGCCACAGCTCAAAGGATTTACGGGGCGAAAGATGCAAACTGCCATCCGGGGCAATCTCCACGGGTTTTTCAGGATTGCCACCCCAGTTCACCGTTTGGATCACTTCTGGACGGAACCACAAAACGTAATTGTGTTGGGTTTTAGAAATAGCCAGGGCCAACAACCCACTGGCAACCGCTTTGAACTTCTCGGCTGGCGGGTAAATTTTAGGCAAAGCATCAGTTGAAAATACATCCTGCTGAATTTTGGTGCCTAGCCATTCAATCAAAGCTTTGATCTCAGCTTCTGGCGGCGTTTTGCCAATCAGTACTAAGTCATCACCGGAACTCAGGGCCACGCCTTGGGCACTGGCTAAGTTGAGCAGGTTGGATTCGGACTTAGCTAAACCCTCAATAAAATCTTCGGACTGCGGAATGGATGCGACAAATTGTGACTGGATTAACTTCAATTTCATCCGGTAGTCTAGGTCTTCATTGTCTTGTTTCGCCGCCAGTTCTAGGGACATCACTTGCCCCAAAAACTCGCAAGCAGTCCGCACCTCGTAACTAAGATACTTCGCTGACTGGTGATGACAGGCAATCAAGCCCCAGAGCTGTTTATCTTTCACCAAGGAAATAGACATTGAAGCTGCTACCCCCATATTGGTGAGGTATTCAATGTGAATCGGGGAAACACTCCGCAGCACGGAAAAGCTTAAGTCAAGGGGACGATCGGTAACTGGATTGTTGAGCGGTATTAGTTCTACGGGCTGGTAGCTAACATGGGGAATTAACCGCAGCCGGTTGAGGGTATAGAGTTGGCTTGCTTGCTTAGGAATATCAGAAGCAGGGTAGTGCAGACCTAGGTAGGGGCTTGGGCCTTCTAACTTATCTTCCGCAATTACTGCGCCTGCCCCTTCAGGATTGAATCGATAGAGCATTACCCGATCAAAGCCAGTCAGGTTTCGCACTTGCTGGACAATGACTTCACTCAACGCCTGGACGCTAGAAGCGTTTTGCATCTTGGCCGTTGGACTTTTGACCAGATGGTAAAAGCTAAAGAAGTTAGCTTCTTGCTCAAGTTGTGTCGGCTCTAACTCTAAAATGAGTACCCCATCTGAGCGATGAATAATTCCATCAAACGCCAAATTTTGCTCTGTAGTTTCAATGGTGAGTTTTAAAGGGTTGACGCTTTCAAAGTCTTTCAATAAACATTTTTCTAAATATTCAATTTGCTCGGAGCCTAGCAAGTCTTTTAAGGGACGGTTAAGCAACTGCTGAGGGTGCAGCTTCAGAAATTGGAAGGTGTTATTGCTGAGCTGGATAATTTCTAGCTGGGGTTCCTTGAGGACTAAAAGTAGCCCGTGGGGCTGAATTAAACCCGGAATATGAATTGGCTCGCGATCGCAATTCGTGAGATCAACCGGGGATGGGTTTACAGCACTGCGCTGGTTCATGCGGCTACTTCCGTTTATAGAAAAGCTGTAAGTTAACTTACGGTACAAGAATACCTAAGATGACTGAAAAGCTCTAAAAAGAGTCCTGAGCATTAGGGATGTTGACTCGGTTGCTTAGCAATCAGCTTCTTACTAGCTTATTCTTTTTGGGATCTATCTTGCCGTCAGAAGCGATCAAGCAAGATATTCACTCATCCTATGTTCTCAACAATCGTCATTACCTTAATTAATTATTAAGGCTCGCTTCAAGTAACATTCAAAATTAGTGGATGTAGGGGTTATAAATTTAAAGTGCTGCTGAAGATTTTGCGAGGCAACGATCGCGACTCTACGCTAGATATCAAGACTAACCAGTACTGCCTATGCGATCGCAACAGGATATCCTGTGGTTATATTCTCTGACGCCGTAGCTCTGACGACACAGCGCCATCAGAAGAGCTACGTTCTGATCATTTCAAGGCTAGGCGCACACCAGGATATCGTAATCATACTAGGAAATACTTTGCCACCGGGTAGAATAGGGATACGCTAATCCAGACCAAACAGCATGGTCTTTATCCAACAACCCGATTTTCCTCTTGTTCCGCCTAGAGAACTCCTAAGTGATGAGCCACCTTTGGAAACTTACCGCCACCTGGTTCAAATCTTGCTGTTCTTATCCTGCTTGGAGTGGTGCTGGCAAGAGCGGAATGACTTTTTTGCAGCTGGCAACCTGAGTATTTACTATAACCTGCAACAGCTTAAGACTAAAGATTTCCGAGGGCCTGACTTCTTTGTTGTTCTTGACACTGAGCGTAAAGAGCGTAAAAGCTGGGTAGTCTGGGAAGAAGGTGGCAAGTACCCCAACTTTATTCTGGAGATTCTGTCTGATAGCACGGCTGCCAATGACCGGGGATTGAAAAAGCAGCTTTATCAAAATATTTTCCGTACCCCTGAGTACTTCTGGTTTGACCCTTACACTTTAGAGTTTGCTGGGTTTCACTTAAGCAAAAGTGTTTACGAACCCATCTCACCAAGCGAACAGGGGTGGTTATGGAGCCAGCAGTTAGAGCTATATCTAGGAATTCACAACGAGCAATTACGCTTTTTTACACCAGAAGGAGAGCTAGTTCCCACACCGCAAGAAGAAGCTGCTAGACAAGTGGAATTAGCTCAAATGGCTCAACAGCAGGCCGAGCAAGAACGCCAATACGCCCAGAAAGAGCACCAACACGCCGAGCAAGAACGTCAACGCGCCGAGCAAGAGCACCAACGCGCTGAGCAAGAGCACCAACGGGCGGAACGTCTTGCAGCTAAGCTGCGAGAACTTGATATTGACCCAACGCAGTTATAAGTTTCAATCTTAATCTTGCTTCGCAGGTGCAATCTTCACTTCGCCTTGAGGTGAGATAGACACTTGGGCTGCTAAGGCTTCGATGCATTTGATCGTCCTCACCTTTACGATCGCTGTCTAAGGGTTGTAACACCAGACATGGCGATCGCTTAATATCAGTGGAAAATTAAATCTAGCTTTGGGCGATCGCACTCAAGCTTACTAAATAATGCAACCGCTGCGATCGCATTGGTAGAAATCCTATTGTTTGAGCACTACGTCTTTCTTGAGTGAGCTTAGATAGTGCACAATAAGATTTCATGATCGATCATGACCGTCTATTCAAAGAATTGCTCTCCACGTTCTTCTTAGAGTTTGTGGAGCTGTTTTTGCCAGATGTACTGAGTTATTTAGAGCGAGACTCTCTGGTTTTTCTAGACAAGGAGTTATTTACCGATGTCACCTCTGGTGAACGGCATGAAGCTGACTTGGTAGTCAAAGCCCAGTTTAGAGGGCAAGCCTCGTTTTTTCTGATTCATGTGGAAAGCCAGGCCCAACATCAAGCCGCTTTTAGCCAGCGCATGTTTCGCTATTTTGCCCGTTTGTATAACAAATACAGCTTACCTGTATATCCGGTGGTCATCTTCTCTTACGATTCACCTCAACGGGAAGAGCCACGTTCTCATTGGGTAGAATTTCCCAATAAAGTTGTTTTGCAATTTAACTATGAAGTCATCCAGCTTAATCGGCTCAGCTGGCGAGATTTTGTTCGTCAGAGCAATCCTGTAGCAAGCGCACTCATGGCTAAGATGAACGTAGCCCCGGAGGAACGCCCCAGGGTCAAGCTGGAATGTCTAAGACTGTTAGCGACGCTGCGGCTCGACCCAGCTCGGATGCAGTTAATTTCAGGGTTTGTCGATACCTATCTGCGCTTGAGCACAGAAGAAGAACAGCGATTCAGAGTAGAGCTTGATAGGATTGAACCAGAGGAGCAGGAAGGCGTGATGCAGATTGTGACAAGTTGGTTAGAGGAAGGGCTGCAACAAGGGCTGCAACAAGGGCTGCAACAAGGGCTGCAACAAGGGCTGCAACAAGGGCTGCAACAAGGGCTGCAACAAGGGCTGCGGGAAGGAGAACTGGCACTCATCTTGCGGCTATTGACTCGTCAAGTTGGTACTGTTAGTTCTGAATTAGAAGTAAAAATTCGTAAGTTATCTCTATCTCAGTTAGAGGACTTAGGCGAGGCACTACTAGATTTTTCAGATCCAGCAGAGTTAGTAGCCTGGTTAGAAAATTGCCGCTAATCGCCGTTGGTTTGATGAACTAGGGGTAACTATCTTTCAATCAACTCAAAGATGCGATCGCGCTACAGGTAAGCAGTAGTGCCATTTACGATCGCTGTCTACGGGTTGTAATACTGGGCATGGCGATCGCTTAACACCAGTTGAAATTAAACGTCTAGCTTTGTGCGATCGCACTCAAGCCCAAACAGTATTGCTCTTTCAAATCCCTAAAGGCTAAGCAGTCGCTTCAGCCAAAACTGCCTTGTAGTGCTCTGGTATAGAGGTTTATCGCTGTACAAAGATGAACACAGAAAATTATCAGCAATGCTGCCGCTGCGATCGTATCTCTGAAATCATGCTTAGCGATCGCGCTTGTGAGCCCTAAATCTAATTTAAAGCAACTACACTAGGTTAGTTCAGTAGAGGTGGTGGCGAAGGGCCAAAAGTTTTAAGCACCCAGAAGTGAGATCGTAATATTAATCTTGCTTCGGAGGTGCAATCTTCACTTCGCCTTTAGGTGAGATAGACACTTGTCCTCCTAAGGCTTCGATTCGATCAATGGCAAGTTGGCGGGTGCGACCGTCAACGGCATTAACTAAAATCATTGTCCAAGAGTTCACTTGAGCTTTTTTACTATCAGGATTACGAGCTAGAAATTGGGCAGATTGGTTAGACAATGCTGCTATCCTTTTTCCATCTGACTCGTTACTCATGCTGGCCCAGCGTGCCGCCATCTCGTGAGAGTGCTGGGCTGCTTCAGTGTCCCCTAAAAACAGTAATTCATCAGTGCCTTTATAAAGCCAAATGTAATAGGCCTGTGGCATATCAGGTGAAAGCGACTTTAATCCCTGATTCATTAGGGTAACAGTTCGGTCTGGCCTGCCTGCATAGATAGAGCTAGCGACTGAGAAAAAGAGATACGATTTTATAAACCGCGGATCTCGATTAACAATGATTTCAAAATACTCAGGGACCAAGGAGTAGCCTGTTTGTTGACGAACCTGGCCATCTCCAAAATATTGGAGAAATCCAAGAAAAACCCAATCTGCGATCAAGTTACTGAAGCCAAAAGAAGGAATTTTCTTTAAGGAATCAAGAGTAATTTTACTAATGCTTCTTCCTTCCTAAGATTTTCAGAAGACGTTGTTTGGGCTGCAATTTTTTTAATCGGGAAAGTTGAAGAGAAATGATTACTAATATACACAACGCAGCTAGTGAAAAGTTGCCTAGTGTTCTGAATATGCTTCGATGAGCTTGAAAAACCATTCTAAGTAGAAGGATCTAATTAAACTTAAAACGCTCGACCAGGTAGCTACCCCGTTGTCCTCTAGATTCAATGCTAGTGATAA
>CADCWO010000155.1 GCA_902806435.1 uncultured Synechococcales cyanobacterium
CGCGAACTCAAACGGGTTCAAATGGAACGAGATTTCCTAAAAAAGGCAGCGACCTTCTTTGCCAAGGAAAGCTCAGACCCTATGAGCTGATTCATGCAGAGAAGGCAAATTTCCCCATTGCCCTGATGTGCAAGGCCCTGAAACTAGCCAGGAGTGGCTATTACGCCTGGTTGCAACGCAAACCATCCCCTAGAACCCAGGAGAATCAAATCTTGTCACAAGAAATTCAACAGATTCATCAAGCCAGTCGCCAAACCTATGGTTCCCCTCGAATTCACGCAGCTCTGGTTGCCAAAGGGTTTCAGGTCGGCCGCCAACGGGTGGTTCGATTAATGGAAAAGCTGGACATCTGCGCTCGAAGGAAGCGTAAATTTAAGGCCACAACTGATTCTGAGCATGACTTGCCCATTGCACAGAACGTTCTCGATAGAGACTTTATGGCCCTAGAACCCGATCAGGCTTGGGTTGCCGATATGACTTATATCTGGACAACAGAAGGATGGCTTTACCTAGCCGTCATTATTGATCTATTCTCCCGACGGGTGGTGGGCTGGTCAATGGCTGAGCACATGCGTACAGAATTGGCCTTGAAGCGTTAAAGGCTGCGTTAGGGCAACGTGTTCCATCACAGACTGGCTTGACCTTTCATTCTGACCGGGGAAGTCAATATGCCAGTGGAGACTACCAAGCTGCGCTGCACCGCGCTGGCATAACCTGCAGTATGAGCCGTAGGGCGAATTGCTGGGATAATGCGGTTGCGGAAAGCTTTTTGGGTACCCTCAAGACAGAGTTGATTTATCCTAGGCTCTTCTCTACAAGAGCCATCGCCCGGACAGTCATTGCGGAATGGATCGAGGTATTCTATAACCGCCAGAGGTTACACTCGACAATGGGATACCTAACCCCCGTTCAATTTGAAGAAAATTACTGCAGCACTCTAGATCACCCGATGGCAGCTTAACTTACCTGTCCACTTTTTTGAGGTAAGGTCAAAATGCAGTTGCAACATATCATCACTGCTACAGCCATGAACCTAGTGCGATTAGGAAGTTGGTGGAATCAGTTACCCAAAGCATGCACACGTGTCTCTCGCTTTGCTGCACTTAAGCCGGCGCTTCCTTAAGAGGAACGCTCTGGGCTAATCTCGTAATTCGCCAACAGTCCTCATGAACTGTGTGCACCAGCACAAATGAAATGTGGTAGATTCGCGCTAAGGCTGGAACTGAGGTTAAGGATCCTTGGTGCTTTGAGCCTGCCCAACAGTCTAACCCAGACACCTACAAGCACCACTCACTGTCGCTCCTAATATTCGTAGGAAGCACGCAAGTCAGAATTTGATTTCTCGGTGTCTACTCCAGCCGTTTCCGTTTCACACTGGAGGGACGTATGGACGTGATTCACCCTTACTGTGCTGGATTAGATGTTCACAAGAAGACCGTCGTGGCATGTGTGATTACACCTGTACCTAAAGGCGGGTGGCACAAGGAGATTCAAACCTTTACTACCATGACTGGTCAGTTGCTCAAGTTGTCAGATTGGTTAATCAGCAAGGGATGTACCCATGTGGCAATGGAAAGCACGGGCGAATATTGGAAGCCGATTTTCAACATTCTCGAATCGAGCTTTGAGGTAATGTTGGTCAATGCTCAGCACATCAAAGCAGTGCCTGGGCGCAAAACCGACGTCAAAGATGCACAGTGGATTGCTGAACTGTTGCAGCATGGGTTGCTACGACCCAGTTTTATTCCACCAATTGCTCAGCGAAACCTGCGAGATTTAACGCGTTATCGCACCAGCTTCATTCGTGAACGAGTCAACCTGGTCAACCGAATTCAGAAGCTGTTAGAGGGAGCCAACATCAAGCTGGCGTCGGTTGCCTCCGATATTATGGGGATGTCTGGACGTGCCATGCTTGATGCGATTGTTGCCGGAGAAACTGACCCACTGGTCATGGCATCATTAGCCAAGGGAAAGCTATGCAACAAACGAGAACAGCTGATTGAGGCACTAGAGGGACGAGTGCAGCCCCATCAGCGCTTTATTCTGGCACAACTGTTGTGTCAACTCGACAGTTTAGAAGAAACGATTGCTCGCTTTAATCAGCAGATTGAGGTTTACAGTGAGCCGTTTGAAGCCGTCATTGAGCTGCTCGATACGGTTCCAGGTGTAGGACGGCAGACCGCAGAAATGTTGGTGGCAGAAATTGGCATCGATATGAGCCGGTTTCCTTCGGCTGCTCACTTATCCGCTTGGGCAGGACTGGCTCCAGGGAATTATGAAAGTGCAGGCAAGACGCTCTCAGGAAAGACGCGCAAAGGCAATCAAACCTTGCGGGCTGGGTTAATGCAATCGGCCCATGTTGCTTCCCGTTCTCACACCTATTTAGCTGCTCAGTACCGGCGCATTGCAGCCAGACGGGGAAAGAAACGGGCAACGATGGCCGTAGCTCACTCTATTTTGGTGATTGCGTATCACATCATTCAACGCCGAGAACCTTATCGTGAGCTAGGGGCTAATTATTTTGACCAACAACAGCCAGAGAAAACGACCAAGAAACTGGTCAAGCGATTGGAACACCTGGGTTATCAAGTGACACTTCAATCTCAATCTGCTTCAGTTACCTAACTGGACAAGTATTTCAAGTCAGTATCTTGTCGAATGATCCACCTCGATGCCTCGCTCAACCATCATTTCCTCTAAATCTCGATAGCTCAATGGGTAGCGGCAGTACCAACGGACATTAAGCAAGATGAGCTCAGGCA
>CADCWO010000156.1 GCA_902806435.1 uncultured Synechococcales cyanobacterium
GCAGCCAGTTCCCCTTCAAGAGGAACTCTCCTGGAGTGCTTTGCTGGTCATTGTCGAGGGCAATGATTGTAAAGGACCATTGGCTCTCAGCCTTGTGGAAGCGAGGGTAGACCCGCAGGCGTTGTGCTTCTCCAGGGCACAGATGCTTGAGCATAACGCCTCTGACCCAGGCTGTGAAGTGCTGCCCCTGCATCACAAGTTCTCCTCGAGCAGGGGAATCGCCAGGAAGGAACACCGCTTCAACAGTCCCAAGTGCCTGGTAAAATTGGCCCTGCTTTTGCAGATAGTCCTCTGTACTCAAATCTCTTTGCCTCTTATGCCTTCAGCTAGTTCTCAGGATAACTCCATGTGTCTGTTATGGATGCACTAGCCCAACTGAGATCAAGCAGCCCGATGGTTCCAGTTCTAGCTTTAAGGTTGTCTAGCCTGCGTAGCTCTAAAGCATCAATTAATACAACAATCTCTCTGGTTGAGGGAGCTGAGTATCTGGCTTGGGTTCCTGTAGGCAAGCCAGTTAGGACATGGCTGCACCTTACTCAAAGACAAAAGCCTAGGCAAGCATAAGGAATTGAGGCTTCTCGTATACATAATGTGCGGGGGAACAGCAGGCCACAGTGTGGTCTCTTTTTGTCGTTCTCCCTGGTTTGGAAACGGCGGGAAGAGTATACATAAGATAAGGAATTGAAGTTATGGCAACGATTGAAGGCACTGCTGGCAATGACACCCTCAAAGGGGGTAGTGGCAATGATTATATTTTAGGCAGGGATGGTGATGACCAGCTCTATGGCAATCAAGGCAGTGACCGATTGCAAGGTGGTAGCGGCAATGACCGCTTAAAAGGTGGCACAGGCAACGATCAACTTAAAGGTAAGGCTGGCGCTGACAGCTTGAAAGGCGGCGATGGTAGAGACAGACTTTTAGGAGGTAGTGGACGGGATATCCTCACAGGGGGTGAGGGTCGAGATCGCTTTGTGCTCTCAAGTAGCATTAGCAACACTACCTTGGCTACAGCAGATGTCATCACAGACTTAGAGGGCGAAGACTGGCTGGAGTTAGCAAAGGGGATCAACCTGAGTAGCTTAAAGGTTGCTCAAGGCAAGGGAGACAAAGTTGCTGACACCATTATCACAGACAAGCTGACTGGGCAGTTCTTGGCAATTTTGCCAGGCATTGAGCGCAGCACCATCACCAAGGCCAATTTTCTGACTGGCGGTACCTTGGAGTTTAGCGCTGCCAACTTCAGTGTGCGCGAAGATGACACCCCAATTGCCGCCGTCACAGTGACTCGCAGCGGTCGCAGTGATAGCACTGCCAGCGCCAAGATCACTCTGTCAGAGGGCAGTGCAACGCTAGCCGATTACCGGCAAAAGCCAGTGAGCGTTAAATTTGCTAAAGGGGAGGTAGAACAAACCATCCAGATTCCTCTGATTGATGACCAATTGATTGAGGGACCAGAGACGATCCAGTTAAGCTTAGAGGCCCCCAGTAGCGGGGCAGCGATTGGCGAACAAAAGACAGCCACTTTAGAAATCGTGGACAACGATCCTTTTGATCGCTATGCGATCACTGACATCGGTATGGTTGGTGAGTATGGGTCTGTCACAGACATCAACAACGCTGGCCAGGTGGTTGGACACTCAGACCCACCTGGGGAAGATACCAATGCTCAGGCTTTTATCTGGGAAAAGAGCACAGGCAAACAGGAGCTTGGTACCCTTGGCGGTGACTCCAGCGAAGCTAATGCGATCAACAATGAAGGTCAGGTCACGGGTGTGGCAGAAACTTCAAGCGGGCGCAATCGCGCGTTCCTATGGAGTAAGAATACGGGTATGAAAAACCTAGGCGTACCCAAGGGCGAAAACCCTGCTGCCTTTGATACCACCGGTGTAGGAATCAATGATCAAGGTCAAGTGGTAGGCAATTCATTAACTATCTATTTCGACGAGTCTGGCCAGCAGGTTTATGAGGCTTCTGCCGACCCTTTTATCTGGGAGAACAATACAGGTTTCACTACCATTGATTTTCCGAGCAGCGACTACAAGTACGACAATGTGAGGGATATCAACAACTCCGGCCAGGTGGCGGGAAGCTCGAGTGACCAGTATGGCGCTCAGGCATACCGTTGGAGTAAGAATGGTGGAGCGACGAAGTTAGCTGGGCTGACCAACCAGGACTACACCTCTGCTAGGGGGATTAATGACCTAGGCCAGGTTGTTGGCGATTCCTATGATGGCTCAGAGACGACTGCCGTCCTGTGGGACGATGATGGGACTATCCAAGACCTTGATCCGCTAGAGGGAGACAGCTCTGCCAATGACATCAACAAGTTAGGTCAGGTTGTTGGCTATTCAGAAATCGCTGACCAGATGTATCAGCCCTTCTTATATCAGGGTGGAACAAGGCAAAATCTTAACAGCCTGATTCCGGCTAACTCCGGTTGGAAGCTAGAGTCTGCCAATGCCATCAATGACCTGGGGCAGATAGTTGGCACAGGCACGATTGATGGTCAAACCCATGCTTTTCTAGCCACACCTATTTAGTTTTCCTTGAAAACTATCCGAAGCCTTCTTGTCTACCTTGAGTACCCTTGCTAGCAAGGGTAGGAGGACTTTAATGCTTTTATAAAGAAGCGTTTGGCTTTCCCTTGATTATTTCACTGATCGACAGCGACCAGTAACCGCCACTTGAACAGGTGAGATTTAGACATAGAGGCGTGATTCTACAGCCAAGAATCTCCTACCCTACCAGAAAGCCTGTTTTGT
>CADCWO010000157.1 GCA_902806435.1 uncultured Synechococcales cyanobacterium
GATGTATCTAGCATTGCTAAACTGTGTTTACTTGTAAATACAGTTTAGGCTATCTACAACTGTAATATTCCGGTGCTGCTTCAAATAATCGTGGAATATGGGAATTAGGGCATACTTTGCCAATCTTCCCGCCTGATAGCATAAACTAATGCTTCACTGCCAAAGAGTTCTACCTTCCCCTCCGGCTTTTCTCCCAACTTCTGTGCCACCTGCCTTGAAGCAGCATTGTCTGGACGAATTAGGCTAATGACACGGGATGCGCCTAGCTTCTCAAAGGCATAGTCCATCGATAGCCTCGCCGCTTCTGTGGCATAGCCACGTCCCCAATAAGCCCGCCGCAACGTCCAGCCAACTTCCAATCCAGGCCAGCCCTCTGGTTGCCAGCAGCCAATGCGCCCTATCATTTCACCACTAGAGCGCTCCTCAACCGCCCACAATCCATAACCTCGCAACTGCCAGTGCCCTAGAATCATTGCCATATTGCGCCAAGACTCCGAACGGGATAGAGGCTGTCCGTTGGCAATATAGCGCATCACTTCGGGGTCAGCGCACATCTCGGCATAGGCATCTACGTCTTCTTCCCGAAACCTCCGCAGAATCAGGCGCTGTGTTGAAAGTTGTGGAATCAGCATTTCAGAAAGACCACTATATCCAAAGTCAATCCCATTTTTGATAGTCGGATGCGGCACTCCTCACTTTTGTCGCCGCTTCATCCTATCGTTCAAATTTTGTAGTTTACGGATATATAGGGCCAGAGTAGTCGAGCAGCAGCCTTCTGATAGCCTACAAAGTAGTGGGCCATGGATAGACAGTTCAGGCTGATGGGAATTGCTCAATGTGGGCGCTAGCCTGGACGGTTATGCTACCTGCTTTGACATCAAGTTTTTGGATGTGAAATGTCGCTCCCTGATTGGCTAGATCTACCAGGCTCAAAATGTTGCTGATGTGAGTAATGGCAGAATTTACAAATTCGCTTGGTGGCTCTGTCTGAACACCCTGTTTCTCAAGCACAACTGTATTATCTGGCTCAATTCGAGGCATCGTTGTACAAGTTCCAAACCCCGCTGCTGCCTGAGGCTGACTGAAATGGAACGAGATCGCACCCTCTGCTTGTAACTCACAGCTCACCTGCTGAACCTTATCCTGCTTATGATTCGATGGACATAAGGATTCCGCATTGAGTGAAGCGCTCAACTGCTGTTGATTGATCACAATCTTTAGTAGGCCTGTTGCGGGGCGGAGCAATTCAATCTTCTTGCGGAACATGGCGCTCTGGATACTAACAACAGCAGAATCAATATCAAACTGGAAATGGGCAACTCGCAGGTTGGGTCGTAGCAGGACATTCCACATTTGAATAGCGATCGCATCCACTTCCCCACCAGCTAGGTTCTTGAGATTGGCCTTGATGCGTACCTGCAGATGTTCTGCATCTACCAGCCTTGCCAGTACCACCTCGATCAGTTTGTTGACTGCCTGTTCTCCAAAACCTGCTTTTTCTTGTGTCACGCTCTGTTGTCTCAGCTTATTAGTTCTTCTACCCTGATAATTGATCTAGAAGCCGCTAGTTGTTATTGTTAGAGGTTTTCGTGGGTAAAGGCCGGCAAGACGACCTTTTAATTAGGCAACTTGAATACTCGTGAGCTTATCGCTCCAGTGGCGAGGGCCAACTATCCGCTCAAGGTACACTGGCTAGACCAATCCTGGATTATGGGGGAGGTGGCATGAACCAGTTGAGGGCTTCACGCGCAATTTCCCTGGGAACGGTATGGGGTCCATTGAACTCGCGGTACTGCACATCGTAGCCGGCCCGTTGCAACTGTGGCACAATCCGACGACTGCACCGCTCAATTGGCAGCACTGTGTCCCCTTTGCCATGGGAGATGAACAGGCGTGGTTTTCCCTCCTGGGCGGCAGGTGCCATAAATCCCGGTGAGAAGGCAATAATGTGGCTGAACAGGTCGCCATTGGTAATGCCCACTGATAAGGCGTAGGAAGCACCATCAGAAAAGCCTGCGATCGCCACCCGGTTTAAATCGATAACGTAACGGCTAAAGGTCTGTGCCAGGGCCCGGTCCATGAAGGTGATGTCGGGACCATAACGCCCCCGAAGAATATCCCAGGTTTGCTGACGTGAGTCTACTGCCAACAGAATTGTGCCAAAGGAATCAGCCAGGTTCTGCAGGACCTTCAATCCACCCTCAGCGTCGCCGCCAGCTCCATGCAACATTAGCACCAGGGGGGCAGGGCGGGTTGCTCGATAAGTCTTAGGGACATAGACGAAACCATCTCGCTGTCCATCCAGACCCAACGGGTGTAATCCGGGAGCACCGGTCGCTGTGGGGTGAGTTGGGCGGGACAACAACTGTCCTTGGGCGGCCGATGCATGAGCCCGCTTTGAGCTTTCCATGATTAATTCATTTTGCTGCTGGCAACTGGATACTTCAGAGACCGCGATCGGTAGAACAATACCTACCACCCCCAATTGGAGTAGAGACCGGCGTGTGAGACGGAAGTCGGTGTTCTGCCTCATCCTGCTGCCTCCATTACATACAAGCTAGGCCAATCACCATTGCTACTCGTCTAACTAGGGAGGGATTCCCAAGTAACCACTCCTTTGGTTATAGCCCTGTCACTAGCTAGAAAGCCTGTAGGGATTGTCCTCCCTTCGTTTGCAAGCGCGAGCCAGCACCGTTCGGGATAGTTGGGGCGAGCAGGCAGGACCCCCCTTTGTTGCTTACTCCCTCTCGCCATGAAAACCCTCTGCGGCCTCCTGTACAAGCTGTCGGGCTTGGTCTGGCCCAAAACGGCCTTGGGGTTCAAACCTTTTGCCCTTGGCGTCGTTGTAGGACACAAAGAAGTGCTCGATCTCGTGAACGAGGTTCTGGTTTAGATCGGCGAGCGTTTGCACGTCACGATGGTTACGGGAGTTGGCAGCGACGGCAAGCAGGCGGTCGTTGCGTTCAGTGGTGCTTGCCTCAGTCTGCTCTGCGTAAAAGCCACCGATCAGCCGCGACGGGACGAGGCAGCCGACAAAGGCTGGCTCCTCCATCAGGACCAGTACGTCGATTGGGTCGCCGTCACCAGCCAGCGTCGAGGGTACGAAACCAAAGTCGTACGGAAAAAACATGCCTGCGGCCAGCACACCGCTCAACTTATACAGCCCATGCTTTTGATCCCACTCAAACTTATTGCGGCTGCCCTTGGGAGAGTCGATGATCACGTGGAGCGTCTCGGTCTCGGCATCGTCGTCAAATGGGGGCAGGCAAAGAGGATTAGTGGCCATGGCTGTAGTAGTAGTCGTCTGGATCCGGTGAGGAATTGACATAAGTTATCGTTGCACGGCAGCAACGCCACTGAGTTGAAGCAACCGCTGCTTGAGAGTATCGAGCCCTAGCCGTTTGGTGGCAGAGATAAAGAGGGCGTTGGGGTATTCTTGCTGTGCCTGTGTCAACGTCTGGGAATCAACGCAATCAATCTTGTTGAAGGCGAGCAATGCTGTGCCAGGCATTGCCGGGAGTTCTGCCAAAATCCCTTCCACGGATCGGATGTGCTCTGCCCAAGCCGGATGGGACAGATCGACCAGATGCAACAAGGCATTCGCTTCCGTCACTTCTTCTAAGGTGGCGCGAAAGGCATCCATCAAAGCCGGGGGAAGATGGTGAATGAAACCAACGGTATCGGTGAGCAAAATATCCTGCCGCACTCCAGTTTCCGGGTCAGGGATGCTGAGCCGGCGGGTGGTGGGATCAAGGGTGGCAAAGAGCTGATCGGCAGTGTAGACTTCCGCCTGGGTGAGAACATTCAGCAGAGTTGATTTTCCAGCGTTGGTATAACCGGCTAGTGCAATCACGGGTATGGCTTGCTGTTCACGCTGCTGTCGCAAGCGGGAGCGATGGGCCTGAAGCTGGTTCACTTCCTGCTGAAGTTGGGCGATACGACGCTGAATTGTGCGACGTTCTGTTTCCAATTTAGTTTCACCGGGCCCACGGGTACCGATGCCTGCCCCTAAACGGGACATCGCCTGCCCGCGCCCGCGGAGTCGCGGTAACTGATACTCCAGCTGTGCTAGTTCGACCTGCAATTTACCTGCCTGGGACTGGGCCCGCTGGGCGAAGATGTCTAAAATTACCTCAGTGCGATCAACCACCCGCACACCGATCGCTTCCTCCAGGTTGCGGGCTTGCGAGGCGGAGATATCGCGGTCAAAGGCAATCACATTGGCTCTCAGCGATTGCGCTTGCAGGGCAATTTCTTCTATCTTGCCCTGCCCCACCACGGTCTGAGGATGAGGCTGCGATCGCTTTTGCTGGATGGTGCCTACAACTTCTCCCCCAGCACTATCCACCAGACGCTCCAGTTCCATCAACCCCTCCTGGAACTGCTGATCTGTCATCTTCTCGGTCTTCAGCCCTACCAGCAGGACGCGATCGTGATCCGAGGCAGCGGGCTGGAGTTGGCTGAGGTCAAATCTCGCTTCGCGCAGTTCCGTTTCCCAGTCATGAACCAGATCATCAAAATCTTCTGCGGCCAATTCATCTAGGCTGAGGGGAGAAACTGTCCAGGGATGGTCGATATCGGGTACAACATGAGCCAGATAAGCAGCTTGGATTTTTGCGGCTCCGTTCCTGGAATGACCCGATCCTCCATCCACCAGAACCACTAGAGCGTCGAGCCGCTGACGCACCATTGCCACTAGAGAAGCGGTATCTGGTGGATGCGATTGAACTGCCAAGCAGCGAACACCGCTCAAGCGTTCTGCGCTCTGGCGAGGCAGATCAGAGGGAGAAAGTTGAGTTTGGGCTGGAGTACCAACACCCACGCGCACTACCTGTCCTCGACGATTAATATAAAGGCAAACTGGCTGATGAATGTCATGACTAACGGCGGCAAGCTGTTGAGCGAACTCATGAGTGATGAAGCGATCGCCAAGTGTCTCTGTAGAAGAATTGCCCGGCTGCCATTGCTCGTAAAGCTTTTGGAGTTGCTTGAGCTGGCTGGACTTTAGACCTTGTGAATTACCGTAGATTGTCCCCATTGCAGTCCTGCTTGCGTGCGTCACTGAAGTACCTTATTTCAGATGTAGTTCACTTCGTTGGAGACTAAATCTTTCCCTGGGCTTAACTGTACCAACCTACATCAAGCTACCCTGCGGCCAGAAATACCTGAAACCAAACAGGCCCCCACAGTCAGGGTTATGGGTTGGGTTGCAAAACAATTGAGAAGCGCTGTATGTAAAGCTGTAATACGCGCACTAAAAGTCGCCAGATAGTTACAGTGGCTTGCAATGCTAATTTTTAAGGCTTGCAAACAAGAGAATTTTGGGCTTAGATTATGGGTCTTCCGCAATTTTGGTGATGCCAGGAGTGGCGGTTGCAGTAGCAGGTAGTATGAACAGCATAATCGTCTATTTAACTTGTGGAGTTGTGTTGCAAAATATGGTCAAGGTTGTAAAAACCCTGTGGCAAAGGAGCAACTCAGGCAGCCACTCCATTCATGTCGCACTTGAGGTGCGAAAGATTAGCTCGATAAATTTCATCCGCTGCTGAACAGCTTCTCTTGCCATGTCTTGAACTTGTCATTTGGTGATCATGTGCCTGATCTCATATCTTCTAAGAGTTCATGCAGGTTGCAGAAAAATTCAAAAACGTGAAATTCACGGATTTAGAGATCTCTACCTCTGCTGCCTATATTCTGGCAGCTCCCTCGACGCCACCGGAAGTCTTTGCCGAAGCTATTGCCCAAGCTGAGACAGGCAGGAAGATTACTTATACAGGGGGGTGAGAGTTAAAGGATAAATATAATTCACTGATACTAGAGCCACAGGCTAGGTTTCAACCAGACGCTCAGCCATCCCAATCTTACGCCCCAGCTACATTACCTGAACGACAACCTGAGCCTCAGAGCCAGCTTCCACCACTTGCCATTCAAACCCCTTCTCATCCAACGACTAACCTAAAAGTTCCCACACCTGCAAAACGGTCACGGGTTAGAGAACAGCAGCCCTCATTAATTACTCCAAAGCAGGTTGCTAATGGAGAGTTGTGGAAGATTGGAAATGATAACTACCTCTATTATGGTGCTGCTACTTCAGCAGATTTCCAAAAGCTGCTGCCGCAAAAATTTGCGTTGTTGCCAATCTCCCCACCTAGCCGGGGAGATTGGCCCCAGTTAGTTCCCCAAAATGCAATTTCGGCAGCCTCCGCCTTTACTCCTTACCAAGAGGATCAGGACCTAACTCTGCTACGGGAGATCATGGAACGGTATATTCAGCTCTATACCGCGGCGGGAGACACTGTTGCTCTATCCTTTCTTCCTGATCCTGCCATCCTGCCGCTCATCGAACGGCTAGAGTGCCGCTTCTTCTGCGCTGATCCCGACTCCAAGCGCTGTGATGCCGCTATCACTGTTTGGACCACCCTCAAAGGCACCGCAGAGAAGATAAAAATACGCCAGATAGGGAAGAAGCACCTGTCGAGCCCTGCCCTTGCCTGGTAGCTAGGCCAGGAATCGGGAATCTCTCGACCTTGATAACTTTTGCGATGACAGCGGTAGTAATGTTTGGGTGCGGACACGAAGAGTTCCTTTGCTCTTTAGCCTCCTCTGCCTGCCTATCCCCAGTTGTACTCGTCTATTGATCACAATCACCTGGTGTAGTTTCCAGAAGCTTCGATGTCTCTCCAGGTCAACATCCATCCTGCAAACTACTGTTCAAAAAGCGAAGTGAGCGATGAAGACCAGCATGAAGGCGTTTGCCCTAGCTGTCATGACAAGTATGGTTTATTGAGTTTGAGACTTCCCGATTACCAGAAGAACTACTAGAAGATGTCAATACACTAGATATCGGGATAGATCAAATAACTCAAAGCGATCTAGAACAGGGGAGAGGAATTATCCTTGATTGTTGATCGAGCAAGATTAATGAGGGGATTTCAGATGCTGCTAGGCAAGGTTCAAGCAAACTTCTTTGCAAGAAAAGTGTTCCTTTGCAAAGGGAAAGGATTAAAGCGAGCGCTTACATACAACAGTGGCTAATTCGGAACTGGTTTAAACTTGATAGGATGTTGCAGCCGTCCAATTGAAATGAGGGAACTGCTTCACTACGAGGATTTTAATGCCCTAGATTTCAGCTAGCCAGGACCTAACAAACTTTGTGACATTTCGTTAAAAGTATCAACGTCTCTCTTTCTATTCGTATATCTTGAGGGCTACTGCGAGTTTTTGGACAAAGTTTATCGTTTGTAGTCTCTCAATATGGTTCGGCGGGCTATGTTATAAATAAATGAGTCTTGCAGGCCTTGACAAGATGGCTGCTGACAACAAATGACTATATCGCTGTGAATGCTAGCATTACTTTAGGTCGCGTAGGTGGGGGGTTAACTATTGACACAGCTGAGATTATCACTCAATCAGCACAAGATGAGTTTGCCGGACATCTCCGCTATTGAAGGTTCCTGGCAAGCCTATAGTGATAGTTTTTTGCAGGTGGGTTACATTCTTTCTCAGTATCTTAAACAGATTGAGCGAGATGTATCAGCCAATGAAGACTTTACGAATGACCCGTTCAATACAGTTGCCCTAGGTCTATTTTCGAAGTTGCGCTGTCACTTTTATTCGGCCTTCTTACTGCAACTTCACTACGATGAAGTAGGGAGCCAGTTTTTAATTGAGCATTTATGTGAAACTACGATCACACTGATCTATCTGCTTGAAGAAGCAGATGAAACTATTTTTTCAGAGTACGTTGTGGCTTCAGGGTATCAAGTTTATCAGTTATTGAGTGATGTGGAAGCTAAACTACGCACATCTCCTGACGATTCAAGTTTGTTAAAGCTTAGGGACAAGCTGCGAGCCTGTATCAGCCAGCAGAACCGCTCTGAGGCAGTTCCATCGATTCCTAACTTTAAAGAAGCCAACAATTTCTGGGAAGGTCAGGGGTTAAATACCACAGCCAAGCGTGGAGCTGCCATGGGGCTAGGTTTGATACTTGATCCGGCCCGCTCAGTACGCTTGAGGATTACACCAGCAAGCTGGCTAGACTTACAATTCAATTACTCGAAGTCATCACCTAGCATCTTGCATGATCGGACTGAACCTGTTCCTGATTTTAAGTGCCTACGTGATATTGCCCACTTATGTTTACATGCAACTAAAGCTTTTTTAGAAGAGTTCCTTAACAGCTACTGGGATGTAAAAGCTCTGAATATAGCTGCTCTCTGTATGGATCTTGATCAGCTCTTCGAGTGGTTCCACACTGCTCATGCAGCTTATAAACATCACCTCTCCACAGGTAACTCAGGGTTGGTATAAAGGTATAAACTAGTCAAGCTAGCTCTCCCATACCTGACTTGTACGCAAGTTTGTTGATTGTTTGCCAGCACGACGACTCATGCGGTATGTGAACTCACTTACCGATGGGTTGGGAACATCTGGGTCAAGCGTTTTAGTAGTCCGCTCCCAATCCTTGCTTTTGGCGGGAATGGTTGTGAAGGTCCCGTCATCTTGCTTGCGAATTAGCATCCAGACCTTACCATGCTCACTGCAAAATAGTTCTTCAATCCAAGCTTTCTGATCAACACAGATGCCTTTAGCAGCTAGTAACAGTGCATTTTTACGTGGTACTTTCAGGTTAACTCTAATATCCGATGCTTCTTGATAAAATAGAAAGTGCTTCGGGCTGCCCAGCCGCCAAAGTCGTTCCTGGCAGCGAGCACAGTAGAAGTTCGGGCTTTTTTTACGTTTACTACGCCTATGAGACATTAAAAACCTTTCACTCTAAGCAATTGATAAGTATGCGGGCAGTAGCAATACGAACCTAAATGACCTTCTAGCAGCTTTTAGATAGGTGCTAGGATTTCCAACCTAAGGGGCTGTAGTTAGCAAGCAAGCTAAAATTTTCCTGATATCACAAGCGTTTCTCCTTTAGCTTTACAAGGTGACTGGGGATGGTGAAGCACTATCAAGGTAAATGTAAGTACTACATTAGGCGACATTGAGTAAAAGAGGTATCTGCTAATAAACACTCTGATGAATTCTATACTAGTTTCTGAATAAAAGCATATTAATATCCGAATTAACCGTTTTTACTACCTGTATGGACAATTTAAGGTGCTATTTGGTTCCCTGCTGCGTCGAACATAACTGAATCACTCATTTTTACTACCTATATGAGCAAGCTAAGCGCACTACTGCTAATTAGAGTTAGCTGTGGCAGAGGATTAGGCTCTTAGTAGTCTTGCAATCCTAGTAGCAGTAGGTGGTTAAGTATCTGAGGCGGAAATCCCTGTGAGAGAGTTGCAAGCTGGTTAGCTTCTTCTAGGACTACTTGCTCGTGAAGGAGCAAGCAAAACTGCTCTAACTCCTGAGCCAGGGTCCGGTTGTTTGCCAGAGCATTCTTTTGTAGTTGCTGGCCAGTTGGCGACAATAATAGAAAGCTCAGTAATCCAACAACAAAACCAGAACAAGACGTGTGCTCTTGGCGTGCCTTGACTTTAATTGCTGCCAATAGCTCTTCTGTCATGTAGAAGGTAGGACGTTTAATGGCCCCTGGGTTATACCTGACGTAACCCTCACGTTCGTTTCGAGCTTCTGAATTCAATTTAGTTCTCCTTGGATGATCTCTTCATAAATTAATTTTCAGCCTGCTTAACAGATAGTTTTCTAGACCTTTGGAAGTTAGTCTAGAGAGCACAGCTAAGTTTGAACCATAGAGCTCTGCTTCACCGTCTGTATATAGAATTAATATCAATAGCTCAACTACACAAAGTCATGCATTAATCGACAGGCAAAAGCATGCGGTTTTACAGGCTATAGGCGTACATTAGCTAGATGTACACCAGGAATCTATAGCTCCTGATACTGTTTATAACCCTTACCACTTCCAGATTTCTTGTAAGGTCTAATTTTAGGTCAGAGATTTCAGCACTTCGAGGTAGTCTCAGTACATTGATCACTACCTCAGCAATATCTTGTGGCTGCAACAAGTGCGTGGGGTGATATGCTTTGCCCTTTTTTTATACGAATTGCTGGCAACGGAGTGGCAGTACGTCCAGGAAAACATTCATTACACGCACTACAGCAGAATTTACTATTTTTAGAAATCTCTGTATATCCTCCTAAACTTCTTGAGCAGCAAAGTGGCGAACTGCTCGAACTAGATCTTCTGGAGTACCAATATCTAGGTAAGCACCATCAGCAAGCACCTCTGCTTCAACCTGCATGCCGCTGTCAATAGCAGCCTGAATAACGTTTCCAATTGGTATCTCTTGTGGCTGTGCCTGTTGGTTGCCAGCATCACTGCACGATCGCTCATCTGCAACCGCTCTCAGGTACTGATGTAAAAACTCTGTAAATACAGGTGTCCAGACCGCAGTACACCAGCTATATTGCAAGTTGCTGTGCAAAGGTTTTTCAACCACCTGACTGACCTGGCCCTCTGAGTTAAAATTAACCATCCCTCCTTTATAGGACTGCTCAAAAGGAACGGCTCCAATCACAACATTTGCAGTACTTGCCCGAAGACGGGTAAGTAAACGCTTATAAGCATCTTCGGGCTGAAAGAGAATATCGGGAAAACCGATCGCTATCACAGCATTTTTCACGAAGGGATAGGCTTGATCCAAGGTATAGGGAACTCCGTGAAGTAACTGTACAACGAGGTATCCCAAATGCATATCTAGCATTGTGCCATCTCCTAGATAGGCAGGAATGTCCCATTTCCCTGGACGCAACAAAACAAAGGCTTTAGAAATGCCCGCCAGTTGCATTTTCTCAAGCAAGTAATGACAAACAACCTTGGGCCGCAAGCTACCATCTGGCAGAGAACGAAATCCAATTGGATATAACTCTTTACTAACGGGTAAGGGAGAAATTCGCGTTGCTTGCCCTGCTGCTGGTAGCAGTCCAATAACTTCTTGCTCTTGTTGTCTGTTACTGTCTGCCATATCTGCGCTTAACCTATAAAAATAACCAGCTAGCCCTAATTTAGGTTATGTACAACTGGATAACTTGAATTAGGGCTGCTACTAACCGACTTAACAAAATGCCGAGCACAGCAATTAGACGGCAGTGGTCCTGGTCTGTATCTATGCTCGAGGATGATTAACTCCCTAGCGCACCCCTGGAAGACTGAAACATCGAGCGCTTCTCCCCAATCTTGATGGTGATGGTAGCCTTCTTAGAATTTTCAGGTAGAGATACTTTTAGTTCCTGAATCGACTCGTCCTGCTAGCTGATGCTTGTAAGAGGAGCTAGCAGCGGTGGCCAAGTACCGTGAACGCCACTTTGGAAATATTGCCGCAAGACTGTGCTTTTTCAAGCCTCTCCCTATTTTTGAATATCCTCTTAACTCGACTTTATCCATTTTGAAGAGGAGGAAAGGTAGCAAGATCAGGACAGCGTTGTTTGATTTCTCCTGATGAACTTGCTACCCAAAGAATTTCTGCCCTT
>CADCWO010000158.1 GCA_902806435.1 uncultured Synechococcales cyanobacterium
TTAGAAGCTTGGAGGGGCTGATTTCGCCTACTAGAGTGTCATCATGGCCACATATGAGAGTGAAAGTGCTAGGAACATTGATAAGTTTGATGGAAAAGACTTTGGCCTTTGGAAGTTCCGTATGGAGATGGTGTTGTCATCAATGGATCTTTGGGAGATTGTGGAGGATACCGAGGAACCTCCATTCAAGGATGATGATCCCAAGGTGGTAAAGGACTACAATCGGCGTGTGAAGAAGGCCATGTCCGTCATTGGGTTGAGTTTGGTGAATAGCCAACTTGCCCACATCAAGAGTTGCAAAGGACCCGCGGAAGCATGGAAGGCATTGTGCAACATCCACGAAACAAAGAGCTTGTCCAACATCCTCTTTGTTCGCCGCAAGTTCTTCACCATCAAGATGCAAGAAGGTGATGACTTGATGGCCCACATCAACCATGTGAAGGAGCTTGCGGATCAACTTACTTCGTTCGAGGTTCCCGTGCGTGAAGAAGATATTGTGATGACTTTGCTTGAGAGCTTGCCGCCTTCATTTGAGAACTTGATCATTGCCTTGGAAACCTTACGATTAGAGGACCTCACCATGGAGTTTGTAACGGCACGTATGATGCACGAAGTGACCAAGCGCAAGGAGAAGGAGAGCCATGGTGATGATGCGGCCTTATTTTCAAGGCAAAACAAAGGTGGAAGCTCATCTTCACGTGGAGAATTGAGGTCATGTTACAATTGTGGCAAGCCGGGCCACCTTGCACGAAATTGCTCCAAACCGAAGAAGTGGGAGCGCGACAACGCAAACCAAGCAAAGGAGAAGGAGAATGCCAACCATGTCAAGGACGATGATGACTACGCATTTGCTACTCAAGATGGACCTCATTCCAAGTCCTCGTGCAAGTGGATCATGGATTCGGGCGCCACGAAGCACATGACTCCTCATCGAATGACATTCAACACGTATGAGGTAATTAGTCCACGCAACGTGCATTTGGGTGATGATAGTATTGTGGACGCCGTTGGAATAGGTTCCATTGTTGTGGAAGTAGTTGTGAGGGGTCACATGAAGAAGATGACAATCAAGGACGTCCTTCATGTGCCCAAGTTGCAAGCAAACTTGCTCTCGGTGAGCAAGCTAGTGTCAAGTGGTTTGAAGGTGCAATTCAATGTGGGTGGGTGCACATTGAGGGCACCAAATGGCGATGTGCTTGCGGTAGCCCCTCGTGAAGACAACTTGTACCAAGTGACCTTTACGAAGGTCAATGTAGCGGATGCGGCCAACCTAGCACAATCATCAACAAAGAAGGGTGCAACGGAGCTTTGGCATCGTCGACTTGGTCATTTGAATGTGAGAAGTGTGCGATTCCTTGAAAGCATGGTAAGCGGCATGACCCTTGGCAAGGATGAATCATCCATGCCATTTTGTGAAGGATGTGTGCAAGGCAAACAACATAGAGTGCCATTTCCAAAGGATGGAGGCACACGTGCTACCAAACCTTTGGAGATTGTGCATTCGGATGTGTGCGGCCCCATGAGGACCACCTCCATTGGTGGTGCAAGGTACTTTGTGACCTTCATTGATGACTTTTCAAGGAGGGTGTGGTTGTACACGTTAAAGACGAAGGGGGAGTGCCTCGAGAAGTTCAAGGAGTTCAAGGCAATTGCGGAGACACAATCGGAGCACAAGATCAAGGCGTTTCGGTCGGACAATGGTGGGGAGTTCATATCCAAGGCTTTTCGACACTTCTTGAAGAAGTGCGGCATCGAGAGGCAACCATCAACACCATACACGCCGGAGCAAAACGGAGTGGCGGAGCGTGCAAACCGCACCATTGTGGAGATGGCAAGAAGCATGATTCATGCTCAACGCCTCAAACTCTCGTTTTGGGCGGAAGCGGTGTCCAATGCGGTGTACATCCGCAATCGGTGTCCGACAAGGGCGCTTGTCACAATGACACCGCAAGAGGCTTGGAGCGGTCGAAAGCCATGCATTGCACACATGCGTGTGTTTGGATGCATTGCTTATGCAAAGGTGCCGGATGCAAAGCGAGGTAAGCTCGATGCAAAAGGAACCAAGTGTTTGTTTCTTGGTTATTGTGAGGGTACCAAGGCATATCGCCTCATGTGTGTTGAATCAAGGAAGATTATTAGGAGCCGTGACGTAGTGTTTGATGAGGATAGCACTAGCGTTGGTCATGGTTTGGAGATGAGTCCAAGTGGGAGTAGTGAGACGCCTTCGTCGGTTTTGGTGGACGAATCTTCCAAACCAACTCCCACACATTCAAGTGATGATGGTGGTTACAAGAATGAGGAGGAAGATGTAGCGCATTCACCAACATCTACACCAAGTGAAGGAGATGAAGAGGCAAGCACACAAGAGCCTCGCTATCCAAGAAGAGAACGACGACCACCAGGAGAGTGGTGGAAGAACCACATCTTGCCACATCAAGAAGTGGAGAGGGCCAACGTGGCCACTCTCGATGATCCATTGAATGTGTGTGAAGCCATGCGATCGGAGGATGCGAGCAAGTGGGAGGCGGCCATGCAAGAGGAGTACGACTCACTCATGGCAAATGGAACGTG
Organism: uncultured Synechococcales cyanobacterium; assembly: GCA_902806435.1. Lineage (GTDB taxonomy): Bacteria > Cyanobacteriota > Cyanobacteriia > Thermosynechococcales > Thermosynechococcaceae > CADCWO01. The sequence continues at coordinate 2,572 of CADCWO010000158.1, forward strand.
GGAGTTGGCCCCACTTCCAAAGGGTCGCAAGAGCGTTGGATGCAAGTGGGTGTTTCGCACGAAGAAGGACGCTTCGGGTGGAGTTGTACGCCACAAGGCAAGATTGGTGGCAAAGGGATTTTCTCAAGTTGCGGGAGTGGACTTCCTTGAGACCTTTGCTCCCGTGGCCAA
>CADCWO010000159.1 GCA_902806435.1 uncultured Synechococcales cyanobacterium
GAACCTATTCCGGGTCACTGTTTCTACCAACAGGACGGAGTTTATCGCTACCAACGACGATTCTCAAGCTTCTACTGATGCTGTGCAAGAGGTGTGCGGTATCCGTTGGAAGGTTGAGGAGTTTCACCGCGAGTTAAAACAGTTAACCGGAGTTGAAGCCTGTCAATGTCGCAAAGTGCGCATTCAACGCAATCACATTGCCTGTGCTTTGCTGGTTTGGACTCGCCTTAAGTTGAGTGCTTACCAGACCGGCAAAACCATTTATCAGATCAAGCATGGAATGCTGTCGGACTACTTGATTGAGCAACTCAAGCATCCATCCATTCAAATGTCCCTTGCGTAAGTCCTGACACTGTCAGCTAGTTCCGTGCAAAGTCTTTGCACTCCTCGGTCGAATCGACTATCGCGAGCCCCTCAACTTTAGCCGACAGCTCTGGTTAAAACTAGTGCAACGTTCAATCCACCGGCATTTGCAGCACAGCTCACCTGCGGGAACCTTTCATATTGACAATCTTGCAGTGGCTGCCGAGTATCAAAACCAGAGCTTTGGTCGCCTGCCGCTTGCACAGTGTATTGCCGTAGTATCAACAGCATCAAGCATTATGCTGAATTGGTCTTTGAAAGTGCAGAACCTAGACGAATCATTAGGCCTTCAAGCCGTGCCAACAAAGACAATGTTTTTTTGGAAACACAACGGGTTTATGCAGCTTACCTCTGTCAATACCTGATTAGTCGCGCCAACAAAAACATTACGATTGATGCCAGCCATGCACCTACAACAATGCTGAGGATAGCAGTATCAAAACTGCCAGTTGCTGCCACAATTGACCCTGGAATCAAAGAGCCACCAACCCCTCCCAATAAGATAGATAACCCGTTATAAAGCCCCGTTCCTGCACCAACCCGATCACCTGGCAAGATGTGTTGAATAATGGCATATTCCTGTGCGCCATAGGCACTTTGGCAGAAAACCGCGATCGCAAAAAATAGTACCAGAAGTTCCAACCTGTTTGTAGTGGAGGCAATATAGACCATCCCCCCTGCTATCAGAAAACCAACCCCTGCGAGTTGCGTTCTCTGTTGTAACTTGTCGCCCAAATAAGCCATCAGGGCAATGCCGGCGATCCCTGCTGCAAAAACCAGAGCAAGGGGCCATCCTAATTGCTCAAAATCGATTTCCTTTGCACGATTAAAGTAGGTCGGCAACCAGTTCAGCAAACCAAATGCACAAAAGGCATTCAGGCTACCTCCTACAACAGCAAGCCAAAACCGGCGGTCTCGACTATAGCCGATTCGAGGCTTTCTCTCCCTTTTATCGTGAGTCGCTATGGGGAGAAAAGCTTGCGGACCTTCGCGAGGCAACTCATCCGGTACCAGAAAGTAAACCAAGGGGATCGAGAGCAGCATGCCACCAACACCCAAAACGGCAAAGGTCGGACGCCAACCCCACACCTGGATTAACGGAACAACAATCAGCGGTGCGATTGCTGTAGACAGTAAAATACCACTTCCCCAAATTGCATTGGCACGCGATCGCTCGCCGGCCAAAAACCAGCGACTGGTAATGGCACTTGACATCGGAATATGGACTCCTTCCCCAAGCCCCAAGAGCAGACGCAAGACAATCAAAGACGTAAAAGAATATCCCAAGGGCGCACTCAAAATCGTAACGACTGAGAAGGCTGCAATTGCTATCATCACACTACGTTTAGGGCCAAACCGCTCAGCAACAGGGCTCAGCAGCATGTTAGACAACGCATACGATAGAAAGAAGGCAGCTAATAATAATTCACCCTTTGCACCCACTTCACGATCGCTCCAGCCGAAGTCTTGAGCAAGACGAGGTATCGCCAGGGATAGGTTATTCCGGTCCAAATAGTTAATAAAGACAGTTGCGGCAAGTACAGCAGGAATACGCCACCGAGTTTTGCTATTAGGGGTTGTAGGAGTTGGCATCAATAGCTTTCTAACTCAATGTCCTAGTTTACGGGTTGCACCCACCAGAGTAAAAGTTGGTAGAGAGGTTGTGTTGTTAAAATGAGAGAGAAACCAAATTTTGCAGTTAAGCCAGAAGCTTAAGCCGCGACCCCAAGAATTTCGGCCATGAAGTTTTTTTGGGCTTGCACATCCCCTTCCACCCTCAATCAACCAGACCTCCAACTCCAAGTTAAGGAGCTGCCCATTTCCACCACTCTAAAAGTCCTGTTTTGCTTTTGCCGGGAGTTTAAGGATGCAGTACTTCATGCCTTAATCGTGATGCTGTCAATAGGGCAATGGAAGCAGATAACATAGGCTATCCATACCCATTGCTAGATCGATGAACAGGTCACAGTATACCTGCGGGAGGTATATAGCCGTCAAGCCACCAAATCAGTGTTGCCTACGATGGTTTTACTGGTCTGGCCCTGACACGAGGCTTTTATCCGAATCTGATTATCTTACTAACTAGAGCAGGAAGTAGTTAACATAGAGGCAGTCGCTATATTTGATAAGGCGTATGCAACCTCAAGATGCTCGCGCGCTTTCTGCTTCTGCTCAAGAAGCACTGCGCTATAGAGTGGTTAAAGCAGTTCAAGAGGGGATGAGCAAGGCCGAAGCAGCTCGTGTGTTCAGTATCTCGCGCACAGCTTTGCTCCAATGATGCACAGCTGTAGCTCAAGGAGGAGTAGAGGCATTGAAGGCCAAGCCCCAAGGGCGGCCGAGGCAAGCAGCGTTACTTGGGGGTCAAGCCGAAGCAGTTATGGCACTGATGACTCAACAGTCCCCTGATGAGTTGGGACTGCCCTTTTGCTTGTGGACTCGGGAAGCGGTAGGCCAACTGCTGGCAGAACGCTTTGAGCTATCGGTATCGGTGTGGACAGTGGGGCGCTATCTCAAACAGTGGGGCCTCACCCCTCAAAGCCGCTGCGGCGTGCTTATGAACAGGACCCCCAGGCGGTACAACGCTGGCTAGAGCAAGAGTACCCAGCCATCTGCACTCAAGCAAAGCAAGACAAAGCAGTCATCCATTGGGGCGATGAGATGGGAGTGCGTTCGGACGATCAAGCCGGGTGTTCTTATAGCCTCAAAGGCCAAACCCCTGTTGTTGCGGCTACAGGACAACGCTTTGGCTGCAACATGATCTCGCGGAAGCTGTGCGGGGGAGGATTCCCCCGCAAAACTTCCTTGACGATTACCAACCGGGGCAAGTTATCCTTCAAGCTCTTCAAGCAAAGTTTTAGTGCTGAAGTGATGCTGGAGTTTCTGCGCCGCTTGATTCGCTGCAGCCCTCAGAAGGTCTTCCTGATTGTGGATCGTCATCCGGTGCATCGCACTAAGCGGGTGGCTCAGTGGCTAGAGCAACATCAACAACAGATCCGCCTCTTCTTGTTGCCCTCTTATAGCCCTCAGCTCAATCCGGATGAGCTACTCAATCATGATGTCAAAGCCAATGCGATTGGGCGGCAACGGCCCAAGACTTTGACACAGATGATGGACAATCTCCGTTCCTACTTACATAGCACCCAGCGCTACCCACACATCATCCAAAACTATTTCCGAGAAAAACATGTCGCTTATGCTGCAGCTTGAAGTGTTAACTACTTCTCGCTCTGGTTAGTAAGTTGTTGCCAAGGACGCTCAATTGGATTGAGCTCTGGTGAGTGCGGTGGTTGAAAAACCAACAAGATATTTCAGAAGTTGCTGAAGTCGCTGAGGTGCGAAGCCTTTGTCCGGCTCCAAGCGCCACAAGCTCTGGTTTTGGATCGTCAAGGATCCGCTGTTAGATAGAAGAATTCATTCTCTAAGTTGAGGAGTATTAAACTTAGCTGATGGCTAGGTTGGTGAGTGAATAGATTTACTTTCGATTTAGCTTAATTGAGGAAATTATATGCTTCTAATAGCAAAAACCGCCGTGCACTCGTGCTTGGCAAACTTAGTGTTAGCACAAATTCCAGTAGCTCAAGAAGTTTTAAGTCCCGAAGAAGTATCACTTGTCTTCTCTGGTCCCAAACTCTTGGTGGCATTGCTGGCTGGTGTAGTAATGGCATTTGCCTTCCAGTTACTATTAACAAACTTTACAGTTGCCTTAGGAATTTCTTCAGGAATAGACTTAGCTGATGACGATAAAGAAACCATAGGCGGTCAGATTCGCCAGGTTGAAGCCAAAGTTGGTCTTTGGGCCCTAATAACGGCTAGCCTTGGCTTATTCAGCGCCTGTTTTCTAGCGGTAAAGCTTAGCTTAATCGAAAGTGCGCTACTTGGCACAATTATTGGTGTAGTTATCTGGTCTACCTACTTCTGTTTGCTAATGTGGTTAGGTTCATCAGTAGTAGGCGCCTTAATTGGTTCTGTTGTCAAGACTGCGACTTCTAGCTTGCAAGGACTGATGGGTACAGCCACTACAGCAATTGGCGCTAATGTTGCTAGAAATCAGATGGTTTCTTCCGCTGAGGAAATTACAGCCGCAGTCCGTAGAGAACTTACTTCAGGTTTAGATCCTGATAGCATCCAGAGAACCCTCCAAGGTTCTTTGAGTTCTATCCAACTACCCAAGCTAGACCTGACAGAAATTCGGAGACAATTTGACAAGATCATCAATGATACAGATTTGAAGGATATCGCTGACAGCGACCTGCTGAAAAGTATCAATCGTCAGACATTTGTAGATTTAATCAGCGATCGTACAGATTTCTCTAAGGCAGATATCAATCGTATCGCTGATACACTTGAAGCTGCTTGGCAGCAAGGCTTAAACCGCCCGAAAAATGTAACGGAGCAAGTGATCAATTTGCTCAAAGCAGCCACCTCAGACGAACTGGAGTCGGAAGATATAGGAGAACGAATTCAGGAACTAGTTACAGTCGGAGCAGGTAATAGCAAGCAGAGCAACGGCTTGGCGAAACAAGCAATCCAGTATGGCCTTGATGCTGCTGTACCGGCAGCGTTGGAGCGAGTAGACCTCTCCGATATTGAGTTGGATAAAATTACCCATCAACTGCAACAGCTCAAAGATAAAGTTCAGGCAGTAGATGTCGATAAAATTACCCACCAGCTACAACAGCTTAAAGAGCAAGCCACTGAAAAAATAGCTGAAAGATTCCCAGGGCTGCCCTACAACGCCGCTAAGGCGGATATAGAAAACTACATACTGAACTCGTTGCCTTGGCACTTCAACCGCATCACAGTCAAAGATGAGTTTAGAGAAGTTATCTACGATCCAAAGGCGGAACCCGGAAGCGTTAGACGGCAACTGGATGAACTCAACCAGGAGTATTTCACTAACTTGCTGAGACAACGGGGTGACCTTACTCCAGCGACATGCGACGAAACAGCTGGATATATGGAAAGCATTCGCCAAGAAGTTTTAGAAATTGTGCGTCAGGCGGAAGCAAGAGAAAAGTCGCAAGATCTGCGTAACAAAATTGAAAACTATCTGCGCTCAACTGCAAAAGAAGAATTAAATCCAGAAGGGATTGAGCGAGACTTTAGTAAGCTGCTGGAAGATCCTGAAACTGGTTTTGAAGATTTGCGTGATCGCTTCTCAGAATTTGACCGCGATACCTTAGTTCAGCTGCTACAGCAACGGGAAGATATCAATGAAGAGGAAGCTAACAACATCGTTAACCAACTTGAACACTCCCGCGATGCTGTTTTAGATCGAGCTAGGGAACTGCAGGAACAAACAAGAGCAAAAGCTCAAGAGCTACGGCAAAAGGTAGAAGACTATCTACACAAGACTAATAAAGAAGAACTTAATCCAGAAGGGATTGAGCGCGATTTTAGAATACTACTAGAAGACCCGCTCTCAGGCATCTACGCTTTACGAGCAAGGTTATCACAATTTGACCGCGATACGCTGGTGGAGTTGTTGTCACAGCGAGAAGATTTGAGCCAGGAGCAGGTCAATAAAACCCTCGATCAGTTGGAAGCGGTCCGGGATAGCATATTGCAAGCACCACAAAAAGCAGCGGATAGGGCACAACAGCAGTACGAGCAAACTAAGAGTGCAATCGCTGAGTATCTGGGCAATACCAACCTGGAAGAACTCGATCCAGAAGGTATTCAGCAAGATTTGACCAAGTTGTTGGCAGATCCTAGAGAAGGAGCTTTAGCACTACGCGATCGCCTGTCACAGGTAGATCGGGAAACTTTGGTTAAACTTCTGAGTCAGCGGGGAGACTTGAGTGAGGAGCAAGTTAATCGCATCATTGATCGGCTGCAAGAGGCTATTCAAAACATTGTCAGAGCACCGCAACGCCTGGCAAGCCGAACGACTCAACGGGTTTTAGAGTTTGAAGCTAATCTGGAAAACTACTTGCGTCACACCAATAAAGAAGAACTTAACCCAGAAGGAATTAAGCGCGATCTGCAGTTACTCCTTAACGATCCACGCGCAGGAGTAGGGAGTTTAGCTGATCGCCTCGCCAAGTTTGACCGTTCTACAATTGTGGCTTTGCTGTCCCAACGGGAGGATATTTCTGAAGAGGAAGCCAACCAGATTGCTGATCGAATTGAATCCGTACGCAACTCAATTGTGGAGCAAGTTCAGCAGCTCCAGCAAAGGGTGCAATCAGCAATCGACGGGGTTTTTGCCAGTATCCGCAACTATCTCAACTCCTTAGAACGTCCTGAACTCAACTACGAAGGTGTTAAGCAAGACTTTCAGAAGGTGTTTGACGATCCCCAAGTGGGATTTGAGGCATTGCGCGATCGCCTCAGCCAATTTGATCGTGGTACTCTGGTTGCCATCCTAAGCTCACGGGAGGATATTTCCGAGGAGCAAGCTAATAAGGCGATCGACCAAATTGAAGCGGCGCGGGATAGCGTGTTGCAACAAGCCGGACGCATCCAGCAGGAAGCGCAAAAACGTCTGACTGCCATCAAAGAACAAGCGAAAAAGCAAGCTGAAACAACCAAAAAAGCTGTTAAAGATGCTGCTTGGTGGCTATTTGGCGCAGCTCTTACTTCTCTGGCTGCAAGTGCGATCGCTGGTTTCATCGCTGTGGCTGGTATCCCTTTCTTCTAGGGGCTAGAGTACAGCGTTCCCAACCTCGCTCCTAGGCTCAGCTTAGGAGCGAGCATCTTTTTATCGCTCGGTAGATCGATCTTGATTCATCCCTCTGTTCAGCAACGTCCTTTTTTGTTTGCTCCGATGCCAAAGGCTGATTGACCCACTCCTCAGTGAAGGGCAAGCTTCTTACGCTAAGCGTCTGCAGCAGGCGGGTTTCCCGTAAGGACAAGGAGCTATAGTGGGTCACCCAGGAAGTCTTTGGCTTAGGAGCAGTGGTGAATAAGGCGAAGCAAGCGGTTGCCGTGGTGGACTACGCTCTCGATTGGTCGGTAGCACTGCCAGGAGCAGAGCAAACCATTAACAGACAAGTAGCTGTAGCCATAGGTTGGCAAAACCTAGTTCTCTCTGATGGTAGAGTTACGGCTCAGTAGTTTTTCTTATAAATATAGCGTTCGTGCCACAGCAAGCCAGAATCAGGAGCCAGTTTTAAGTTTGAAATCTCTAGTCCTCAACTGTACACTTAAACCCTCGCCCCAGGTATCCAATACCGAGGCGCTAGCGCGGGTGCTGATGCAAGCGCTAGAGAAGCGCGGCGTTGAGTCTGAAATCCTGCGTGTTCTTGATTACGACGTGCGTCCAGGTGTTTCGTCTGATGAAGGAAATGGAGATGAGTGGCCACAGATTCGCTCTAAAATCTTAGCGTCTGACATTCTAGTTATGGCTAGTCCGACTTGGCTGGGCCAACCGTCAAGCGTGGCTAAACGGGCGCTGGAGCGCATGGATGCCATGCTATCGGAGACGGACGACCAAGGGCGGCCGATCGCGTACAACCATGTTGCCGGATTTGTCGTTACGGGCAACGAAGATGGCGCTCACCATGTGATCAATGAAATGACGGGTGCACTGATAGATATCGGTTTCACTGTTCCTGGACAAGCCTGGACCTATTGGAACAAAGGACCTGGTCCTAGGGAGTCCTACCTAGAGACTGATTATAAATACGATTGGTCGCGGAGTACGGCTGAGTATGCCGCTTCAAATCTCGTGGCGGTCGCGACAGCGCTGCACGAACGACCTATTCCTGCACCTCCTCAATAGATATGAGGAGCGCGATCTCATTTCTAATTGCGATTGCACTCGCGTAACACTTTGGTCGTGTCCGCAATCAGTAGTGTGTTAAGAGGTTCCATCCTAAGGCAACACAATTAATGCGGTTGCTGGACGCTAGGTCTTGGGCCGGCAATGGCAACTGCACAAGGTTATTGAGTCACACGCTTAAAACATAGGGAGAAATATAGATGAAAGCAGTTGTATTTCACGGCATTGGCGATATTCGTCTAGATGAGGTACCGGAGCCAAAAATCCAGGAACCTACCGACGCGATTGTGCGCATTACTGCCAGTGCCATTTGTGGGACTGACCTGCATATGATCCGGGGCACTTTTCCCGGCATGATACCCGGAACCGTCTTAGGTCACGAAGGAGTTGGCATTATTGAGGAAATCGGGCCGAATGTGCGGAATTTGCGGGTCGGCGATCGCGTAGTGATTCCCTCCACCATTGGTTGCGGCTCCTGCTCTTACTGCCGCAGTGGTTACTATGCCCAGTGCGACGTTGCCAATCCCAACGGACCACAAGCCGGCACCGCCTTTTTTGGTGGACCAGAACCCAGTGGTCCTTTTGATGGTCTGCAAGCAGAATATGCCCGCATTCCCTACGCCAATGTGGGGCTAGTTAAACTGCCAGAAGCAGTCGATGATGATCAGGCAATTCTGTTGTCTGATATCTTTCCCACGGCCTACTTTGGGGCTGAACTGGCTGAGGTGACGCCAGGGGATACAGTTGCCGTCTTTGGCTGTGGCCCCGTGGGTCAGTTTACGATCGCGAGTGCTCAGTTGCTCAATGCCGGGAGAATCATTGCTATCGACACGATTCCCTCGCGGTTAGAAATGGCACGGGCACAGGGCGCAGAGGTAATCGACTTCAATGCTGAAGACCCTGTAGAAATCATCCAACAACTCACTGGTGGAATCGGGGTTGATCGAGCAATCGATGCGGTGGGTGTTGACGCAACTCGTCCCCACAGTGGTCCGGCGACAGAGCAGAGCAACGAGCAAGCTCAGCAGTTTCAGCAAGAAGTGGAACAAATTGCCCCACAGGCCAATCCTCAGGGCGACAATTGGCACCCTGGGGATGCACCCTCGCAAGCTTTAACTTGGGCAGTTCAGGCTTTGGCGAAGGCAGGAACCCTTTCGATTATTGGCGTTTATCCCCTGACTCACAAATTCTTTCCCATTGGCATGGCGATGAATAAGAACCTGACGCTCAATATGGGCAACTGCAACCATCGCAAATACATTCCCACCCTGGTCGATATGGTTCGCAGTGGTGAAGTTGATCCTAAGCAAGTCTTGACCCAAGTTGAGCCCCTCACTTCAGTCATTGACGCTTACAAAGCTTTCGATACGCGCCAGCCAGGATGGGTCAAGGTGGAACTAGTGCCTGGAGCATCGTAGCAACATTGCAGTAGGGGGCACAAAACAGAATATTAAGTTGAAGGAACGTACCTATTAAGAGCTAAAAATGACACAAGCACTCGAAAACAAAAAAGTTGCGATTCTGGTTGCAGATGGTTTTGAGCAAGCTGAATTGACGGAACCTCAGCAAGCCCTTGAGGCAGCAGGCGCTCAAACCAAAATTGTTTCACCCAAAAACGATCACGTCCAGGGTTGGAACCATTTTGACAAAGGAGATTTCTTCTCAGTAGATGTCTCCCTCGACCAAGCAAATCCAGCAGACTACGATGCCCTTCTGCTTCCTGGTGGGGTGGCGAATCCCGATTAGCTGCGGGCTATGGATAAAGCAGTTCAGTTCGTAAAGTCATTTTTTGATGCTGGAAAGCCCGTTGCTGCTATTTGTCATGGTCCTTGGACCCTGATTGAGGCCAAGGCTGTTGAGGGACGTAGCCTCACCTCTTGGCCTTCTCTGAAAACCGATCTGCAGAACGCCGGAGCTCACTGGGTTGACCAGGAAGTGGTGGTAGACAAAGGGTTGGTAACGAGCCGTAATCCTGGGGATATTCCGGCGTTCAACCGGGAAATGACCGAACTATTCAGCCAGGCCAGGCAAGCGCAGGCGGCATAAAAACTTTGATGATTACAAGTGAGAGATGTGGCAATTTCAGCAAAGGCTAGGACTACCGGTGCCAGCAGGTTGGTGCAGTGGCAGCAACCTGCTGGCACCGGTAGTGAAGTCGCTTTATCTACTAGCGCTCTCCAAGAGAGAACTGAGATGTATTTCGCAAACATCCAGATGAATTATTTCAAACAAGTCTAATGTGCTGATCTATTGAGGGAAACTTGAACTCTTGAATACCAATACGCTACTCTCACCTGTAAAAATAGATCCTTATGAACTGCGTAACTGGGTTGTGATGGTTCCCTTGACTCGTACTCGCGCAGGTACAGGGCGAATGCCCAGCGCCTTGATGGTAGAATACGACGCTCAATAATGGGTTGCTGCTAAAGATACGGTTGATATGGTGTTTGCTCAACGGGAACGAGAGACACTTGAGGAAGAACAAGAGGCACATTTGAGAAATGACATCAGCACTTTACCGTTGGCAATCCCACTGATTTCTGAACCGGGAGCCCTTGACAGGCTTCTCACTTTGACCAGTGAGACGGATGGCCTAGCTTTGGCTTGGTGGTGATTTTGGCAGTCATCGTAGTTGTATTGTCCATTACTTACAACCTGTTTCGCTCTTCTAAACGATTAACCTTTGCGTTTGGAAAAACTGGCATTAATGTGGTCACCCAAGTAGTGGGAGTGCTGCTGGCAGCATTGGCAGTGCAATATGTGGTGAATGGAACGAGTGTGGCTCTAAAAACTGCTTTTAGCTCATCATGAATCGTTAGTTGAGTCATTAACTATGCCACTTTGGGAAACTGCGATCATTGCTGTCACCTTTGTACTACTGTTCTTACTGGAACGTTATTTTCCACTACGACAACGGAATCGCCCACTGCTTGAACGGTTGATTAGCAATGTTGGGGTTACGGCATTAGTGTTTGCCGTCAATGCCACGGCTGTCCAATCTGCAGCTCAGATAACGCAACAATGGACTTCGGATCATCCGATCGGCTTAATGTACCTTCTTTCTGGGTCAGGCATTGTGCAGTCTATCATCGCATTCTTGCTGATGGATTTGACATTTTACTATTGGCATCGAGCGAATCATCGTTTCCGCTTTCTCTGGCGGTTCCACAATGCCCATTACATTGACCCAGAATTAGATGTATCCACAGCATTTCGCTTCCACTTTGGCGAAATGTTTTTCTCTGCTGGATTTCGGACAATTCAGGTTGCACTGATTGGAGTTT
>CADCWO010000160.1 GCA_902806435.1 uncultured Synechococcales cyanobacterium
CAGACTTTAATCCCATCGAAAACTGCTGGTCTAAAGTGAAGCAGTTTCTGCGTTCTAGAGCGGCCCGTACCTATGCCGAGTTAGACCAAGCCATCACAGATGCTTTAGCAGCAGTGACTAATCGGGACATCATAGGGTGGTTTACCCATTGCTGCTACTGTAGTGCATCTAATTGAGAATTGCTCTAGATAAGCAGGGTCGATCACAAACGTAATGGAGCGTAGAGTCGTGGTTGACAAAGCCAATCATAGATAAATTCTCCTGGCTGACGCTGTTGCTTAAGGAAGTGGGCACAATACTACTGACGCCTAGTTCCTCATTGATCGTGATCCAACATCTCCAGCGCGACCCACTCACGCAGCTACTATCTCAGTTGACTCGAGCTGAGCAGCTCCAAGTCATCATGAAACACCCTTTCTTTACAGGCCACTGCCCGAAATGCCAACGGGAATTTGATCGGTTTAGCTCGGTGCCGAGTTCCCCTACCGACTGGCAATGTTCCTATTGTGGCTGGATAGACGATTCTGCTCAAGCTCTATCAAAAACGACGCAGCAAAACGACGCAGTAACGAATCAGGCGGAGGTTAAGCGTCTAGGCAGCTACTTAGTAGAAGCGGGCCTGATTACACAAGCACAGGTAGATGATGCTTTAGCGGCTCAATCTGCCATGGGAATGCGATTGGGTGAAGTGCTGGTGCAACGGGGTTGGATCAATCAACAGACGATTGAATACTTAATGGCAAAAGTTATTCTCCCAGAGCGAGAGCCGTAGGCGGTGTGAGCAGCAGACTTGAGCTCATAGCCTTCAGCGAATTTCAAACCTGTGCAGCGCCTGGGGTTGAATATACTCCACCTCCACATTGGCAACTTGGGCAGCAGCACTACCCTGATGGCACCAGCGGATCATCGCCTCCACTGCATCTTGAGGTCCTTCAACTACCGCTTCTACACGCCCATCGGCTAAATTTTGCACCCAGCCTGTTAGCCCTAGCTGGCGAGCTGTTTGATCGGCTTGGGAGCGATAAAATACTCCCTGAACTTTGCCGGAGACAAAAATGTGGGCACTGGATAAATCTGGCATAGGGGAGCGGTGTCCAACTCAGAGAGTGGCTTCAGAGCGGCTACAGTCTAGATCTAGCGATGAAATGGCATAACTGTGCTAGGGCCAACAGCGATCGCCGCAAGTTGAGTTTTAATCTGTGCGGCATCTAAGTCCCGGCCAATAAATACCAATTGAGTTTCCTGCACCTCATCCGACCGCCAGGGCCGATCATAAAATTGGTCAAACCGGGCCCCAACCCCTTGCAACACTAACCGCATAGATTTGTTGGGAACAGCAACAAATCCTTTAATCCGGTAGATTTCCTGCTTTTGCACCAGAGCTTTAAGGGTATTTTGAAGCGCATCTGGGTCAAACGATTGCGGCAACACAAAATGGGTTGAGGTAATCTGGTCATCATGTTCGTGATCTTCCTCAGTATCATGATGACTAGGACGCTCAGCCAGAGCGTCTTCTACAGCAGCATTAAACCCCAACAGTAAATTTACATCTAACGTGCCGTGAGCACTGGCAACGACCTTGACGGCTCTCGGCAGCTCTTGCTGCACAAATGCTACTACTTGTTTCTGCGTGTCAGTGTCCACTAAGTCCGTTTTATTGAGCACAACTAGGTCAGCACAAGCTAGTTGATCTTCAAACAGTTCTTGAATGGGGGTTTCGTGGTCTAGGCTAGGATCAGCTTGCCGTTGAGCTTCTAGTGCCTGCAATCCCACAAGTTCTCCCCTAGCAACCGCTGCACAGTCCACAACTGTGATCACTCCATCCACCGTTGCCCCATGACGAATGTTCGGCCAGCGAAAAGCTTTGATCAGTGGCTTTGGTAAAGCCAAACCGGAAGTTTCAATCAAAATGCAATCCAGAGAGTCTCGCCGCTTTAACAGCTCCACCATAGTGGGTAGAAATTCTTCCTGAACGGTGCAACACAGGCAACCGTTGGTCAACTCAACAACATTGGCGGCCCCTTGAGCGAATGTAGCAGTGTCCTCAGTTCCTTCAGGGCAAACGTTGCAAGACCGGATTAGCTCACCATCAATTCCCAACTCACCAAACTCATTGACAAGAACAGCAATGCGTCGACCCTGGTTGTGTTGTAACAGATGCCGGATTAAGGTGGTTTTGCCACTGCCGAGAAACCCGGTAATCACTGTTACTGGGATTTTTGCTGCCATGATTTTTGGAGGTTCTAAGTTAAAAAATTGGTTTGGAAAAAGCATATTTTCGGTTCCAGTAAGTATTCTACAAGGGTATGAGCCTAATTGCCTAAACCCCAGCCTGATGGGAACTTCCGTCGCGTTGCTAAGTCTTCTATGCCAGTTTCTACGCTGTAACTTCAGCCGATGGGGTCAATTACAGGAGATTTAGTCCAGTTTTTCATGTCGATGGCTTTAACTTTGCTCATTGCAAATCATCTCAAGCCTCTAGACAAAAAAGTAGTCTCGCCTATACAGTCATTCATTAGCCGTAAACATCATAAGGGGGAAGGTGATGCGCCAAACGCAACTATTTAGCTCATTTCAGAATTGTTTCTTTCAGATTAAGCGACCTGTCCAGGTTAGTCTGGCAGCCCTGCTGGTTTGCTCCGGTGGCGTGATACCTGTGCTTGCCCAGACTTCCCCTAGCTCGCTCCCAGCAGCTTCCTCTGCAAACCAAACTGTTCTCTACGTCAACCCTGCGTCTGGAACAGATTCTGCCAGTGCCGGACGTGCTGCGGTGACCCCCTACCGCACCATCACCTACGCTATTCAGCAAGCCAAGCCGGGGAACATTATCCAACTAGCGCCAGGAAATTACACAGCTGAGAGTGGCGAAACCTTTCCGCTACTTTTGACGCCCGGGATTAACCTGCGCGGAGATGAGACAACCAACGGCCAGTCTGTCGTGATTACAGGCAGTGGTTCAAACCGTAGTTCTACCTTTGGTACCCAAAATATTACAATGCGGGCGGCTGAAGATACTACAATTAGCGGTATTACCCTCACCAACCCTAATACCCGTGGCACAGCGTTGTGGATTGAATCAAGCAATCCTGTAGTACGCAAGAATACTTTTCAAAATAGCTTACGTGAAGGGGTTTTTGTCACTGGCACTGGCTCACCCAAAATTGAAGAAAATATCTTTTTCAAGAACAGCGCCAATGGGATGTCTGTCGTCCGAGCTGCCAGAGGGGAAATCCGTTTAAACCTGTTTCAAAATACGGGATACGGCATTTCCTTTGGAGATACTGCGTCTCCTTTAGTAGATAACAACCGGTTCACAGAGAATAGAGCCGGGATCACCGTCTCTGAGTCTGCTCGTCCTGTGCTGCGGAATAACCTGTTTGAGAATAATATTCAGGATGGTGTGGCGATCGCTGCCTTTTCCCTGGCTCAACCCGACTTAGGGACAGCCGAAAGTACAGGTAACAACATCTTTCGCAACAACGGTGGCTACGATATCAATAACTCAGCTCGCAACAATCCGATTCTGGCAGTTGGGAACCAACTCGATCCCAAACGGATTATTGGCTTAGTCAGTACCAGGCCACTGGGTGACTTTTCCGACATTCCGACTGACTACTGGGCCCAAAATTATATTCGTGCCCTGGCAGTTAAAAATATCATTAGTGGCTTTCCCGATGGCACATTTCGCCCGAATGAGCCCGTGACCCGCGCTCAGTTTGCAACTATTGTTGCAAAAGCCTTTGCCTCTGAACAAAGGAGCCCTGCTATAACCTTTAAGGATGTTCAGAGGGGGTTTTGGGGTTATGATGCTATCCAAACGGCAGCCAAGAGTGGCTTTATTGCAGGCTACCCTGGGGATATTTTTAAGCCAAACCAACAAATTCCCAGAGTGCAAGTGCTAGTTTCTCTGGCCAGCGGCCTGAAGTTAGCAGATGGGGCTGCGAGTGTACTTTCCCTTTATCAAGATGCAGGCCAGATTCCTGCCTACGCGACGGTTAAGGTGGCAGCAGCAACGAACCAGAACATCGTGGTGAACTACCCCACAACCGGGCTATTGAATCCAAACCGGAATGCTACGCGGGCTGAGGTTGCAGCCTTTGTCTATCAAGCATTGGTCAACGCCGGCAAGGCGGAGCCAATTAGCTCTCCCTATGCAGTTGTTCCCAACCCCAATGCCAATTTCAGCTCTGGACCTACTTCTAACCCCACCCCTAGCCCCAACCTGAGCCCTAGCTCTAGCTTGAGTCCTAGCCCTAATCCCACTTTTAAGCAAGGGTTCTAAATCCTTGTTTGTAGAGGAACTAACCTGCATTGGCACAGAGAGCCCGTTTGGAAGAAGGGCTCTCTACTTCCTTGAGAAGATGAGAATCTCAGTGCCGTTTAGTAAGCTAGGCTATTGCCTCTTAATCAAGTCAAATCTCTATGAAAGTATTTGTAGCCGGCGCAACCGGTCAGACAGGCCGTCAGGTTGTTAAAGAATTAGTTAAAAGAAATATCCCAGTCCAGGCTTTGGTCCGAGATCTAGACAAAGCTAAATCAGTTTTACCGACAGAAGCAGAACTTGTTTTGGGAGATGTATTACAGCTGAGCTCTCTCAAAGCAGCCATGGTAGATAGTACGGTCATAATTTGTGCTACTGGGGCGGCACCTAGCTTTAACCCTTTAGGGCCTTATCAAGTCGACTTTGAGGGGACTAAAAATCTTGTTGATGCAGCGAAGACCAGTGGAATAAACCATTTCGTTCATGTCTCTTCCTTGTGCACGTCCCAGTTTTTTCATCCTCTAAATCTATTTTGGTTGATCTTAGTTTGGAAAAAACGAGCAGAGGAGTACATCCAAAACAGCGGCTTAACTTACACCATTGTTAGGCCGGGAGGGCTGAAAAACGAGGAAAATAATGATTCGATTGTCATGTCCACTGCTGACACCCTGTCTGAAGGCAGCATTTCCCGGAGCAAGGTAGCTCAAGTTTGTGTGGATGCCCTGTTTCAGCCTGCAGCACAAAATAAAATTGTCGAAGTTGTTGCCCAGCCAGAGGCACCAAGCCGCTCAATGGAGGAACTATTTGCTAGCGTTGCTTGATAGCTGCCAGCTTTTTGAAGGACGTCTGTCAGGGGGCCGACTTGTGGCTTAAGGTTTGCCGTAAAGCTAGGCAGTGTTTTGTAGCGCTCATAACTAGAAACATCATAGGTGCAGGGTCGTCTAGATGCCCTTGAACGTCGTCAAAAAGTAGCCTTGCTGGAGTAAATTAATGCGTCGAAGAACCGTTCTGACCGGGTTGTTGATGGGAACGTTAGGCTTCGGCAGCACGATGTGTCGTGGTAGTGGTACTGAGGCGCCTCGACGCATAGCTAAGCTCGGCAGGGATAACGCAATAGCTCGCAGCCAACAAGGAATCACGACGACAGGAACTAGGCCTTTGGTTCTCAATGCTACTGAGTCTGCCAAACCTGGAGAAGTGATTGGTTTACAAGGTGCCAACTATGGTTCCGCTCCGGAAGTTTGGTTGGCTCGCTTGGACGGTCGTTCTGCCCTTGAGCCAAAGGTAAAGCTCAAGGTGTTGAACAAAGGCCAGCAAAGGTATGTCTCAGCTTTGATTGCAACTAACCAGCCCTTTGGCCTCTACGCGATTTGGGTCAAGAGCGGCAGGCAACTCAGTGAACCAGTATTGATCAACCGGGCCAGAGCGGCTTGGGTGGAATATGACCAGGTAGCGCCCGGTAGTAAGTTTAGAATCTGGGGCAGGAACTTAGCTTTGCCAGGGGTTACTCCACAGGTTAGGTTTGTCCCAGTGGGTTCCGGAACCTCGCTCTCCGCCAAAGCCACTGGTGACACTTATAGCCTGAGCGTAACGGCCCCCGCAAAACTGGCACCAGGCACTAAGTACAAAATCTATGTCACCAACGGTTACGGCGGTACTGCTGGTGAAACTCTGGTGGAGGAAACGGTAGTGGCGCGCCAAGGGGGAGCGGACCCTTGGCAATTGGGTGTTCCTTGGGCGGCAGACTTTAGGTTCTACAAAAATATCTACAACCTTAAAACGGATCGTCGTCTGCCTAACCACGCGAAAGGAGATGGTAAAGCAAATGACCGCGAGGCGATTCAAGCGGCGATCGCTAAAGCTAAGGCAGATGGTGGCGGTGTAGTCTACTTGCCAGCAGGCACCTATAAGCTTGATTGGCCGTCAGGCTGGGGTTTGAGAATCCCTTCCAGCGTAGTTCTGCAAGGGGCTGGGATGGATAAGACAACGCTGCAATGGAGCAGTGCGATACAACCAAGCAAAGAGTGGGCGATTGGATTCTCTAATGCCAAGGTCAGCGGCTTAGTGGATCTACGACTTCAAAATATTGCTATTAATCAGCGCTTAGAGCGTGGAGGCGTCAGAAGTGTTGGGCATAACTCGAAGCTTTTTATCCAGCGAGTGCATTTTGATACCAACACTGCTAACTGCTTAGTTTGGAAAGATAACCAGAACTTGTTAATTGCTAACTCACGGTTTGATCAAAAAGGGAAAGCAGAAATTTCTGAGCTGATGAACTCTAGATACGTTCAGGTGCGCAGCAATACCTACAACTTTTATGACGGGCGGATGGAATTTGGAGCCGGAAGGGCTGGCGATCACATTGTGGTTGAAGGTAACCAGTTCCAGCGCGATGCTGCCGGACAAGATAAAGGTAATGGGAAAGAGGGGGGTGGCGTTGAGTTCAGCGCTGTGAGCTGCATCGCCATCTTAGGCAACAGGTTTGAAATTATTAATGGTCCCCTAGAGTACGAAAACGATGGGGAAACGATCTTAAGCCAGCATTGCAATCCTAAACCACAAATGATGGGTACGGTTACGGCAGCCTCGGCAACCACCCTTAAGGATGCCAATGAGAACTTTCAGGCTATTCCAACCAATCATATTGTGGCGATCGTTGACGGGACCGGGGCCGGGCAGTGGCGCAATGTGACTGGGAGCACTGCTAACACCCTGACCGTAGACCGCGTCTGGGATGTTCTCCCAAGCCTAGATAGTAAGTATGTGGTCACGGCCTGGGCTGATCAAGGAGGAACAACACGCGCACTGATCAAGGACAATATCCTGAAAAACAATCACCGTGGGATCTGGCTTTACTGTGGTGGGGTAGATGTAGCGATCGCGAACAATCAGTTAATTAATTCAGAAGGCATTTTAGTGCGATCAGCTCACTACACCTATGGGCGCTACAATCTTGCCTGGAATATCCTCGTTGCTGATAATCTGGTCAAAAATACCAGCGATCGCGGACCAGCTTATGTCGGGGCGTTGCTTGCTCAAGTGGCAAAGAAAGACCGCCAATCTAAAACGGCTACTGGTCAAGACTTGCACGGCATCGGTATCCTTAGTGTTGAATTCCGACGAAATACCGTAGAAGCCTTTGTTCCCAATCATAAAAGTGGGAGTGGAGGGCTGTCAGGGGAGGGCTACTGGAGTTTGGTGGAGTGGGGAGGAACTACGCCCCGTACCACATCACCTGATAAAGATACAGCCGGTATTGTCGGTACTATTTTTGAAGGGAATATGGCAGTCAACACTCAAAGTGCTTATCACCTAGGAACGGGTACATACCAAACCACAATTCACAAGCCTAGAACCCAAAATGTCAGAAACTTAGTGAATGACGCTAAATTTTCTACTACTTCTCAGGCTTCTGTAGATACTGTTATCAACAAGTCCTGAGGATGTTCACGCCAAGACGTTCGTTGTTGCTCGTGTCATATCCTGCTGCCAGTCAAGCGCTTGCCATGGTTGGCCCTCAAGCGCCATTTGTTCAATCAAGCTGGCTAAGCGCAAAGCCTTCAGCGCTTGTTCACCGCCGACCGAAGGTTGGTTGCCACCGCGAACACAGCTGACGAAATGTTCTAGTTCAGCATGTAGAGGTTCGATGTTACTGGTGTAAACCTTTTCAATTAGTCCATCCTGACGATATAGCACTTGACCATGCTCTGTGGTACAGCTTGCTGTTGTTTGGCGATGAATCAAAATTTCATTATTCAAAAAATCAGCTTCCGTGAGGGAGTTCTTGCAGTGAGCGGCAATCCGACGCAGTTTACGGTGGGTGACCTTGCTAGAGGTGAGAGTGGCAACGATACCGTTGGCAAACCCTAAAGTTGCCGTTACATAATCTAAGTATCCAGAATCAGCAGCACGGCTGCCACTGGCTGTCAGCTTAACCACAGGTGCGGCGGCTAGTTCTAGTAGCAAGTCAATGTCGTGGATCATCAAATCCAGCACCACAGACACATCGTTAGCGCGATCAGAGTAAGGGCTCATGCGGTGCGCTTCTAAGGCCAGTAGCTCCTCAGTCTTCAGCACCTTGCTCAGCTCCTGAAAAGCCGGATTAAACCGCTCGATATGTCCGACCTGTAAAATAGACTGATACTTCGCCGCTGTGTTGACTAAAGACTCAGCTTCGGCAATACTTGCCGCGATCGGTTTTTCAATCAGAACATTCACCCCTGCCTGGAGACAAGTTGTACCAACGTCATAATGTAGGCGAGTTGGCACGGCAACACAGACAGCATCAACATGGGGCAGCAAATTCCGGTAATCCTCAAAAAATTGGACGCGATACTTACTAGCGGTGTCAATGCCTCGCTCAACATTGATGTCAGCCACACCGATTAGCTCGACATCCTTCAGCAAGCTCAAGATGCGGGTGTGGTGCTGACCCATATTTCCTACACCAATTACGCCCAAACGAACGGGTTTCGGCTGATTACGTTGCAGGTGAGTGTTTAACTGTGCCATTGATAAATTGCTTTGTACTCCTCTAAATACTCTGTACCCCCTAGAGCAAGCTGTCTCTACCGTTAAGTATTTAAGCTGTTCCAGATGGATGGTATCACAGTGGTTCCTATTATGAAGAATTTCAAAGTAGCAGCAAAGTTCCTTCAAGGTATAGCTACATTTGGTTTCTACCTTACCTGAGTAATAGCCTAACTTTCATGATGACTGTAGCACCTGTATTTCTAATGGTGCTGCTGTTCTTACCGTTGCTGGGTAGACGCGGCCACTTAGGAAGAGAGTCGCAAATAGCGTTGTAGCAAGCCAACCACAACTCCTGGCAGCTCTAGATGAGGCAAGACCCCAACATTAGATAGCGGTTGAAATGTTTTAATCGCCTGAGGATTGAGCCCTGCCAGCTGTCTACCAATTTTGACACCTGTGAACTTGGACTGCTCCCCCCAAACAATCATGGTTGGCACCGTGAGTTGGGCTATGTACAAGGCTAGGTCAAAGCAGAGATCACCCCGTAAGGAGGCAAGTGCAGCGTATTCTGCGTTCGGTTGTTGTGCCGAGGCGACATAAGCGGCAACCAGCTCTGCAGAAATCCGGTTTGGCTCGGCAAAGAGGAACTGCTGCAAAAAGTTACGAACCGCCAGTTCATTTGCTGCTCCCAGAGTATAGATCAGACGATCTAATAGAGGTATTCCGGCTACACGAGCCGCTAGACCACGCCCATAATCGAGACCAAAGTCGTTTAACCCACTAGGGCCAACAAGAAATAGGGTTTGAAATAACTCTGGTTGTTGAATAGCTAAACGGATTATTAACCCGGCCGTTAGAGAAGAGGCAACGACAGGCACTGGTGGTTGGGCAACCTGCTGAATAAACTCTGCCAGCATCGTTAGGTAGTCGTCAACCTGGTAGTCCTTGACGGGATGGGCCGACTGCCCCCAGCCAATTAGGTCTGGGGCTAAAACCCGATGACTAGCGGCAAAGGCAGGGTAGACCTTAGACCACTCATAGGCAGAGGAGCCGCCTCCTAAACTGTGCAGAAAGACGAGGGATGGCAGTTCTACTGGGTTGTTAGCAGCGATAGCCCAGGGCATGGTAACTGGGGTGTAGTAAACCATTGTCCCTAAGGAAGTAGTAACTGAGCGTTGTCCAAAGCCAGGTGGTTGAAACTGTAACATCCAGAAAACCTTAGCTCCTTCCGGTTAACCACACTTTAGATGATGCGCTACGAGCATGGGAGTTTAAACCTTAGTGTGTCGGTAGTTCCAAGGTTTAATGGAATTTGGGTCATGCCAGACCCCAGCCCCCTTTCGTCGAGCAATTGCTTCTGCGCGTTTAACAAGGGTGGCATCCGGGCAGTTATTCAAGTACTGGTGGTAAACGTAGGCAAACCCAGATTTAATTTGCGCTTCTTGAAGCAACTGCTTGGGATGGATTGTGTAGACCTCTGCCACTTTCCTGCCATAGCGGTCTGTATTTAGGATCTGTAAGCTGACGCGATCGGCAGCCTGATCAATTAACTTCCGCAGGTTGTCTCGGGAAGCTTTACCTAATGGTTGCGAGAGTTCGGGGGCATCCAAACAGGCAAACCGGATTTTCTCGCTCCGATCTCCCTGCCGGACTGTAATCGTGTCACCATCATGGACACTGAGCACTTGCCAGGTAGGCTGGAACCCTTTACCCGCAAAACGGTGGTCTTGTCTATAGTGAATAATTGCCCAAACAGCACAACCTAAGGCAACCAGCAAAATCGTGATACGGATAATCTGAATAACTCTCATGCGGTGGTACTGAGCAGTGTTGAGTTAGAGCCAGTTACCTTACTGCATTGAGGCTAGCCTTTCGCCCTCTAATTGGGAAAATGGAGGAGTCCACTCCAACCAAATCTCACTGATCAGCATTAGTTGCTCCCAAGTCAGATTTTTAGCTGCTTGCTCTGCTCTGTGAGACTCCACCCCTGCTTTAATCAACTCATCCCGATAGGACTGCCCTAGCTTTCCAGTTTTCATCGCTCACTCCTCACTTTTGCTCGAATTACGGGGTTATCCTCTTGTAGTCTGCTTTCGCCCTTCCTCGGCTTCACTAAGTATAATTACACAGATACTAAGTCTTAGTCCTAGGAAGTGGCAATAAATCCTTCTTTGGAGGCAATTCTAGGAGCTAGTTATACAGGATTGAGCAGATCTTATTTCCTCTAGATCTGGTTACGAGAAGCAACTCGCTAAAACCGGAAGATTGGTAGCCTGCGATCGCGGCATTCCATTCTGCTAGCAGTGTTTAAGGGTAATCTCTCTCCTAAGAAACAATTTGCGTGGAGGGTGTAGCAACAAGAGCAAATCCCATTGCTTTCGCCTTTTTCTGGAGACCTTTAATAATCTGCTCGTGGTACCGTTGCTCGTAGTAATT
>CADCWO010000161.1 GCA_902806435.1 uncultured Synechococcales cyanobacterium
AAAAGTACCCGGCGAATGCATTAAAAGGCCCGCTGCTCAGCATCATAGAAGGATAGGAAAAGGCACGGGCAATTAGCATATATACCACAGCAGCGATCGCCGCTGAGAAGATGTTGCACTCCAACCCCGTCCCTCTGGCCCGTTTTATCCACAACAGGCCCAAGAAAACTGCTAGCCAAAACTGGAATAATTCCCACCACCCGTCCATTACTAAATCCTCCGTTGATTCTATTGAGGTGAAGGCGCAATGATCTTGATTGAAGGCAGTATACGAATCCCAAGCTGATGGAGCGCCCATACTTCATTGGGGTCTAAATACAAGCGGCCTGTATCTTGGGCAGCTGAATTTAAGAACGACTGATACTTTTGCGGTCCCCCAAACTTGGAAACTACAGATTTCTCAAAACTTAGTACCAGTCCTTGCGCCACAGAAAGCGGAATCGCAGCAGCTACAGGGATGGGCTTGCCGGATGCGTATCGGAAAAGAACCTGACAACCAGATGGACTAGAAGAGAAAATGGCATCTGATACATCGAGATCGGGCTTAGCAGGAAACAGATTGGCAAGGTAATAAGTTTTCGCTCCCTTTTGATACGTTGCGTTAACAAATACTGTCTTAACCGGATTGCGCTTGGTCCTAAGCTGCTGAATACAAGGCTGAAGGGCTACTGGATTAGCCCGTTGCGCCCTAGTGATCCCCTGGGGCAGCAACAAGAATGCAATAGAAAGAAGGGCAGTGAAAGAGTGGAAACTCATTTCTCCCACTTCCTCCAATCTGGAAAGATCTGGTCTAGCATCCTAGCAGCTTTATCAGGTGGCAAGTTTCTTTCTTTGATAAAAGTATCAAAACCTCCCCAACCACGGTTCGCCAGAGAGATAACTCGCCACCCTTGAGGAGTGTAAACAAGTGTAGCCATTTCGAGCCGCTCTCCACGTTGCCAGTTAGCCAGCGCATACGGATAGGCAAACACCATTTTAGTCACCTTGCCTTGGCCTATAGTAGGAGAATAAATTTGCTTTTCTAATGCTTGAACTGCGTGTTGCTGCATCTGTTTCGGGGAAGTTTGGGCAGCCTTTGATTGTGAAGCTGTTGGAGAAGCTTGCGAAACCTTAAAGCCAGAGTAGTAAATTAGGCTTCCCAAGAGTAAAGATAAAAAAATTCTTTTCATACGTGAGACTGTAAATTAATTTGTGTAAGCGGTCTAAAGTACCTTAAACAATCAAGGAGACCGCCATGCCCAGACGACGAATTGAAAAGACCCGAGCCGATGAACTGCTCGATGAACTACTTGAAGATTACCAGGGACCTGAAGCTATCCTTGGCCAGGAGGGGTTACTTAAACAACTGACCAAGCGCTTGGTCGAGCGAGCCCTCCAAGCAGAGCTAAGCCATCATTTGGAGCACGAGCAACTTCAGGTCAATCCTGATTTAGCAGTAACAGAGCCAGAGCCATTAGAGCGCAACAGTCGCAACGGCTACTCAGCTAAAACGGTGCAAGGAGAGCTGGGTCAAATTCCACTGCAAGTGCCCCGCGACCGCCAAAGCACTTTTAAGCCAGTCCTGGTGCCCAAAGGCCAGCGACGCTTAGCTGGACTAGAAGAAAAGATCATTGCTCTGTATGCCAGGGGCTCAAGCACCCGTGACATTCAAGCTCAACTTCAGGACCTCTACGGAGTAGAGATATCGGCCACGCTCATCAGCCAGGTGACTGACGTTGTGATAGAGGAGGTGCGTCAATGGCAGTCGCGGCCCCTGGAGGTGGTCTACCCAATAGTGTGGCTAGATGCCCTGGTTGTCAAAGTTCGTGACGGTAACCGCATCTGTAACAAGGCGGTTTATCTCGCTCTAGCGGTTAATCTTGAAGGAAACAAGGAGCTACTAGGAATATGGCTATCTCAGGCCGAGGGAGCTAAGTTTTGGTTGAGCGTCCTGACAGAACTCAAAAACCGAGGGCTACAAGACATCTTCATTGCCTGTGTCGATGGACTGACTGGCTTTCCTGACGCCATTGAAGCCGTCTACCCCCAGGCTCAAGTGCAGTTGTGCATCGTCCACCTGATGAGGAACTCTCTTAAGTACGTCCCCTGGAAACAGCAGCGGGAGGTAGCCGCTGACCTCAAGCAGATTTACCAGGCAACAACCGTTGAACAGGCTGAAGATGCACTGACGACCTTTGCTCAAAAGTGGGACGGTCGCTACCCGACTATTAGTCAGCTATGGCTACGCCACTGGGAGCGGGTTATTCCTTTCTTCACCTACCCTGGCGACATCCGACGGGTAATTTATACCACTAATGCTATTGAATCGCTAAATCGCTCCCTGCGGAAGGTTCTCAAGACTAAGGGCTCGTTCCCCAATGATGAATCTGTGCTCAAGTTGTTATATCTGGCTCTGAGGAATATTGCCAAGAAATGGACCATGCCGATCTCAAACTGGAAGGCTGCCTTATGTCATTTCGCTATTGAGTTCCCAGGCCGCATCCCCGACTGAAAGTCACTCGCTTACACAGAATTCTTGACATACCCTCATCACCCAGCATAGGCAGCCACGCCTAATACTTGAGCCACGCAATTCGTTGCGCTAGCACATCTCCCTTTGGTACTCCTATCACTTGTCCTTTGCGTAGCATGTGCATCGCCTTGAAAAGATTACC
>CADCWO010000162.1 GCA_902806435.1 uncultured Synechococcales cyanobacterium
TCTGCGCCCAAGAGTATCAGCCTCGCGGCTTTGATGGGTGGGCAGGAACAACTCATTGAGGCTCACAAGCAAGCAGTTGCTCAGACTCTAGAAATCATTGAACAACAATATGCCCAGGCGAGAGTTTGGGATGGGGAGAAACAGCAGCGGGTCAACACCGGAAATCTGATCGTTGCTCAGTTCCACCACACCACCAGCCGGGAGAAAGACCCGCAGTTGCACACCCATTGCGTCATCATCAATGCCACTGAGCTACCTGATGGGCGGTGGCGAGCATTATCGAATGAGGAACTCTACCGCAACAAGATGCTGCTAGGGGCCATCTACCGCAACGAGCTAGCTCAGGAGTGCCGCAAGCTAGGGTACGAGATCCAGAAGCGTCCCCAGGAGTTGTTTGAGATCAAGGGCTACACCCCGCAGCAGTTGGAGCACTTCTCCAAGCGGCGGCAACATATTGAAGCGCTCGTTGGTCCGCATGCGACGGCTGAGGAGAAGCAATGGGCAGCACTTTATCAACGTCCTGCCAAAGGCAAAGAGCTACCGCTTGATGAGCTAGCGGGTTGGTGGCAAGCGCAGGATGAAGCACTGACATTAGGAGTTCAGCATCCCACTCCTCAGCCAGAGCAAATTACACAGGAAGCCAAAGCACCTGAAGAAGCTAGCCTCGAAGCAGCAGAGGCGGTCAAGGTTGCCATTGAACATTGTTCAGAGCGGGCAGTAGCCTTCAAGCGGCAGATGATTGAGAAGTTTGTCCTGTCTGAGATCAAGCACTTCAATTATGCTGACTTGCAACGTGCGATGGCTGAGAGTCCTGAACTGATTCAAACCTTTGATGAGCGCTACACTACTCAGCAAGCGCTAGACACAGAGCTTGCGACTCTGCAACTGATGCAGCAGGGTAAAGGACAGGTAGCAGCGATTGCTAGCTCTGAGCAAGTGGGCGAAGTACTTAGAGCAGAATTAGAGCGACTGGTTCAGGGAGGCAAGCGCCTGACGCAAGGACAACAAGCGGCAGTGCAACTGGCTGCCACCACCCAAGACCAGTTCGTTGCCTGGTGTGGGGTCGCAGGAGCTGGCAAGACCTACTCCCTCCAACTCTTGAAGAGCATTGCCAAAGCCCAAGGCTACAGGGTGGAAGGATATGCTCCTAGTGGCGCCGCAACGAAAGTGCTCGGCAAAGAGCTAGAGATGGAAGCTCATACCGTTGCTAGCCTCCTGATGTCCAAGCAGCCAGAGCAAGTACAGGCCAAGCAGCTGTGGATCATCGATGAAGCGGGGCTACTGAATGCTAAGGACGGCTACAAGCTGCTCAAGCGGGCTATGGAAGAAGGTGCTCGAATCACCCTGGTAGGAGATTACCGCCAGAACAGCGCAGTTGAAGCCGGTAGCCCCTTCCGCAGCTTACTCAACGCTAGGATCTCAACAGCTTATATGGATGAGTCTTTGCGTCAGAAAAACCCACAGTTAAAGCAGGCGGCTGATCTAGCTGCGGCTGGGCAACACCTGGAGGCGCTACAACACCTAGAAAGAGTGGGGCGGATTCAGCCGATCAAGGAGCGAAGGGAACGCACCACTACTATGGCTCAGGAGTACCTCAACCTCACGCCTCAACAGCGCGCTGACACGCTCATCCTCGCTGGGACGCACAAGGAAAAGGACCAGATCATGGGTGGGATTCGAGCTGGGCTGAAAGCTGAAGGCTCCCTTTCCCAGGATGAAGCTCAAGTGATCAGGCTACACAAGCGGCAGGACTTGACCGAAGTGCAGACCCGCTACACCCATCACTACCGCATAGGGGATGTAGTTGAGCCGGTGCGGGAATATCGACGCAAAGGGCTGCACAAGTTTCAGCCCTATCTTGTCGAAGCGATCCAGGACGACAAGCTGCTGCTAAGCGATGTCTCAGGAAACCAACTGCTGATCGACCCGATGAAGTTCCGCAAGCAGGTCTACAGCCAGCAGGAGATGGCGATCGCGGTGGGAGACCGCCTCAAGTGGACGCAGGGTAGTCGGGAACTAGGCCGCACGAACGGGGATGAATTTGTCGTTACGGGGTTTGAAGGGAATACTGCCACTATCCAGTATGCAGAAGATGGCACAACAGAATCCCTTTATCTAGACCAGCCGTTGCACCTAGACTGTGCGCTTGTCTCCACGACCTACAGCAGCCAGGGCAAGACGGCAGAGCGAGCCTTCATTTCTTCCACCGTGGACCAGACGGTCAACCAGGAGAGCATCTATGTTGCCCTCAGCCGCACCCGGCACGAGCTGAAGATCTTTGCTGAGGACACCGACTTCCTGATGACGCAAGCTCAACAGAGCAATGTCCAGCGAAACCCCATCGAGCTGCTGCAGCGACAGGCTGAACCGCAGGCTAAGGAAAAGGTATCTGTCACTCAGGCTGTAATTGATGCGCCCACCCAAGAAGTTGTTAGCTTAGCAAAGGGGCATCCTCAAAAGCAGCAGCAGACACTAGTACAAGCCTCGGCCCCTCAGTCAAACGTTGAGGCTCCCACTCAACCAGCTCAGAAGCCTCTTACTCCCAAGCCCCACAAGAAACCACCAGCTTCTTGGGTGGGCGCATCAATTACAGCCTGAGTGACAGATACCTTTTCCTTAGCCTGCGGTTCAGCCTGTCGCTGCAG
>CADCWO010000163.1 GCA_902806435.1 uncultured Synechococcales cyanobacterium
AAACGGCAGCTCCAACAACTCCTCGCACCCTTTTCGATTGGTCAGTTCTACACCGATAGTTGGGGTGCATACCTACGGTTGCTTGACCCACAGCAGCATACTGTTGGCAAAACTAATACACAGAAGATTGAACGCAAACATCTGACCCTTCGTACTCGCATCAAACGTACGCCTTTGGCGGGGCGAAGCCCTATAGCTCGAAAAACCATCTGCTTCTCCAAGTCCACTTGATTGCACGATACCGTCATCCGTTTGTTCATCAACCGCTACGAATTTGGTCGAGCTGTATGAGAAGCCTTCCACATGTCTAGAACACTACCAAAAATCTTTTTGTCACATAGATATTCTTCACATCCCGCTCCTGCCAGGCAGCTACTAGAAACCAGGCACTGTCCAGAATGTTTGCTGGATGGTTCCAACTTCCACGGGGCAAATCTGCAAGAGGCAACCCTTAGCCGAGCAAATTTAAGTAGCCCAGACCCGAGGGAAGCTAGTCGTTTCATCAACCTTGGCTGGGTTCATTGCCTTGTTTTACCCTAGCTACTATCTCAACTGCGTAATCCCTTAAAGAATGGGAACAGGTTCTAATGCGCTCGCTTTCTGTAGGATCCTGGCATTTGCTGAGGATAGACTTAAAGAGGGATGCCACCTATGACTTTTGGGGACTACTGACATGAGTACCGGAAACCGCCTGCTTGCCGTCCTACCAGGTGAAGTATATGACAAGCTTACTCCTTATCTGGAGGAAGTCTGGCTGGAACGGGGCACAATACTCCACCATCCTGGCGAGCCAATCGAGAATCTCTATTTCCCGCTCGATTGCCTTCTTTCGATCACCATCACGATGAAGGACGGCTCCACAGCTGAGGCTGGGATGGTCGGTAACCGAGAAGTGTGCGGCATTAATGCCATTATGGGTGCAAGGGAGACGACGCAGACAGAATACATCGTCCAGATTGCAGGCAGTGCGATCAAGGTGCCTGCACGACCGCTGTTGGAGGAATTCGATCGCAGTAAGAAGCTGCGCGACGTGCTACTGAGTTCCACACAAGCCCTGATCGCTCAAATCTCCCAGACTACCGCCTGCAATAGCCTTCACGTTCTAGAACAACGCTTGGCACGCTGGCTGCTCGAGGCACAAGACCGGATTGACTCGGATGACCTTAAGCTGACGCAGGAGTTCATCAGCCACATGCTGGGCGTGCGCCGCGCTGGGGTCACCCAAGCCGCCCAAAAGCTTCAAGATAGGGATCTCATCGAGTACAACCGAGGCCGAGTGAAGGTCCTGGATCAGCAGGGATTGGAAGCAACTTCCTGCGAGTGTTTTATGACGCTCAGAGAGGAATATGATCGCCTGCTTGGAACAAAGGACAGAGATGGCTGAAGAGATTGTTCCCTTCTTCTGGTGCCGTAGAAAATGAATACAGCGAGCTGAGGCTCTTCATCAGATGCGGGCAGATTAACTATCGTCAGGGTGTAAGATTTCTCTTCTCAGTCTGTGGATAATGATTCTAGAGAAGCGCCAAAAGGAAACAAATGAGCCAGGAAAAAGCGCTACCAACCATCCTGCTGATTGAACTAGATGATGATACGCGCCCGCTGCTGAAGCATAACCTGCGCAGCCAAGGTTACCGCGTGATTGAGGCCCTAGAGGAAGAAGACGCGATCATCCTAGCAGGTACTGAAAAGGGCCGACCTGACTTGATTTTGCTCAATCAGGTCAAGCTGTCGATAGATGAGTTTCTTCATATGGGGCGGCGCATCCGCCAGACGGCAAAACTGCTCAGCAGTACGCCGGTTGTTGTGACAGCTGAGCGATTCGGAGCAGATCTCGAAGGCAAGAACATTAAGGTAGGCGAGAACGATTACGTGGCTTACCTGGAAGATGGACAGCAGTTGATGAATCTCCTGCACCGTCTACTGCTGGAAGCAATTACTTCTCAACAAATTAAGCATCTGACGGATTAAGAAAATAGATCAAGCTTATGCACGATACTGGACAGAAGCTTGAGGCAGGTTGGAACTATCCTGAACGTAAGGACAGCAAGCAAGCTATAGAGCAAATTACATATTGCTGCTGAATAGAATGCCTTTAGGGAATGCCTTGTTAGAACTAACCGCATCTAGTGAGCAGATACTGTTTGAAGAGGCACAAGAATTTGAAGCTTTTCTGAACTACCTGTGGGAGAGTTACAGCTTTGACTTCACAGGCTACAAGCGGCCTAGTTTGATGCGTCGAGTTCAGCAGCGGATGGAGGTTATTGCGATCGCGAGCTATAGCGATTACATCAACTACCTCAAAAAGTCTCCAGAAGAGGCCACTCTTTTGTTTGAGTCGCTGCCCGTCAATTGTACAGCCTTCTTTAGAGATCAACAGGTCTGGGATGAGATAGCCACCGAAATCATTCCCCAGATTATTGCTAATAAGTCATCTGATGAATTGATTAAGGTCTGGAGTGCTGGGTGTGCGACTGGAGAGGAAGCTTACACGCTAGCGCTCTTACTGATTGAAGCTTTGGGGGTAGAGCAATTTAAGCAACGAGTTAAGATCTATGCCACGGATTTCTCTCAAGAAGCTGTCTATCAAGCTCGCCAGGGCAGTTACTCGCGAAATCAGGTTGCGGGAATTCCGCCAGACTTACTCGCGAAATATTTTGAGCAAATCGATCAACGCTATAGCTTTCGTCAAGACTTACGGCGGCCGATCATCTTCACCCAGCACAACCTGCTTCAAGATGCGCCGATTTCTAAAGTGGACTTGTTGGTCTGCCGTAATACCTTGATCTATTTCAACCTTGAAGGACAACTTCGAGCTTTAGTCCGGCTCCATTTCGGGTTAAAAGATAGTGGCTTCTTGGTGTTAGGCCGTTCAGAAGCACCAACCGCTAGCACTGGTAGTACTCTCTTCTCTCTAGTCAACCAGCAACAGCGAATCTTTGCTAAAGTGCCAAAAGCCTGTACGCCTAGGCTATTTCTGAAAGCATTTCATCAGCAGAAGTACAATTTGCCCGCTCAAGGCGTTCACTCAGTAACGTCCTTGCCTCCGAATCGACCCGCTGGTTGCCAGTATGAATCGACAAGTGTCAGGGAGCCGGCAGCGGTACTACAAATGGTATGACTTAGACTTGTGCTCAGGCCCTTAGCTTGTTTGAAGGAGCTTGGTTTCTGAATCAAGTCGCAGAAACGTTCTACCAACACCCGATAAACTCTAGAACCAAGGGTGGCTTAGGTATGGGGAATGTGACACAAGATAATGCTCATTTAAACAATCAAGGGATAGCCGTGTACCTATCGTGTCAGCACAGCTATCCCTTGTTGGTTTGACGATTATCGAATAAGTATAGGTTGACTATTCCCAGCCTAAGGGAACGTCGATTAGTGTTTCATCTGACTTACCGGCCCGCACCCCTGGCTTATCGACAATCTTGACTGTGCTGGCATGCAAGAGACCCTGTTCATCTTCTACTGCCTCAAATCGCACACCAGTTCCAAGTTCCAGACGATCAAAGTCATTATGAACTACACTATTGCGATTGAAGTAGATGTCTTCACCACTCAATGTTTTGAGAAAGCCATAGTCCTGTTCCGGAAATAGCTTAGTCACTAGTGCTGTTGTAGCCTCTGCGCCATCATTAACTTGCCCTTTGACGTGCTCTTTCTGCTGTCTGGACAAATCCCTGAGTTGACGCCATGCCTTGTCAAACGCATCTCGAATCACCACATCCACTTCAGCGTACTGTGTGCGATTGCCCATATGGCTTTCCGCTGCCACCTCATGGCCGGGAGGAACAGTAATATCGAGGCGCACACGATAGGGAGAACGGTCACGGGGACGATCTTGCTCCTTTTCAATTGCAATATGGCAACTGCTGATGTGATCGCACACCTGCTCTAGCTTGGCAATCTTTTCATTGATTAAGGTTGCGATCGCAGCTGTTTTCTCAACTCCTCGATAGGTAACTTCTGGTGGGACTTTCATAATTAATATCTCTAACGTTTCTCTAACAGTGTTTAAAGAAGAAGTTAAGTGACATGAATTTGGCAGCAAAACTTAGCAGAGCCAAAGCCAGTTGCCTACTCGCCGTGGCGATTTTGATAATCTTCAGAAGAGGTAGGATCGAGCTCCCAGCGCCGATCATCTCGCTGCTCTAGCATGTCATGGACTCTCAAAGGCCTGCGATCGTCGACTTCTACACCAACCGCAGCAGCTAACTCTTCAACAATATCCTGGTCAGGGGTCGCAACCGTTCCACCGACAGCCTCATCACCTACCACGGCTGCCTGCTCATAGTTGGCATCTATATCGCCACCGGTCAGGATTGGATCAGCCTCGTTATCAAAATGTTTTTCACTGCGACGTGAGTAGCTGCCGCTGCGATCATTAGGCCTCCCTTGAAGTCCTGTCCCGTAGGATTGGCTGAGTTCTTGCGGACGGTTATCTATGATCTCTTCATTATCTTCATTGTAAATACCGTCATCATCAGCATCTAGATTGTCATCGGTGTCGTCTGTTGCAAGTGTATCGATCTCGGCTTCATCCAGATCGACTTCCTCCAGACCAAGCTCAGTTTCTAAATCTTCTAATTCTTCTAAATCGGGTCCTAATTGACCCTCTAGCCCAAGTTCATTTTGAATTTCTGCCTCGACTTCCTGCCTGATTGCTTCAAAATTTTCTTCGTGTTCAGGTCTATCTGCTCTATGAACCATAATGCTCAGCCTGTAGCGATCAGTTTCTATATTTGCAAGGTAGCTAACAATGCCTTCACGAGGCTCTCCTGATAGATAGATAGACAAAAGCTGTCTTTAAGGAAGTAAGAAAATAAAAGACAATTTAGAAAACAAACCATCCCCCACCTCCTACAAGTACATTCCGTTAGCTAGAGGAGAGGGAATAGTGAGTAGCCTAAAATGTCGAAGCAAACCCAGACTTCCACAAACAATGAGTTTATTACTGGTGGATTTGGATGGCACGCTTCGAGAGCCACTCAGCGGACAGCAATATTTCCAACATGCTAGAGACCAACAAGTTATTGCCGGTGCCAACGTTGCAATTCGCACCTACAAAGAGGATTGGATCATTGTCGGCATCACCAATCAAGGCGGAGTTGCTGCAGGCTACAAGACTATCCAAGAGTGCATCAAGGAACAGCAGTACACGCTTGAGCTATTCCCAGAATTAAAGGAAATCTACTTCTGCCCCGATTTTGAAGGCAAGAAGTGTTTCCGCGTGACTCGCCACAATGTTCACAATCACAGTAAAACTAAATGGTCTGGTCAGTATCGTAAACCTGGAGCTGGAATGCTAAAGCTAGCAATGGTTCGGCACAAAAATAGTCCAGAAGATAGCTACTACGTAGGCAAATCTCCTGCGGAGAGGCTGAGCCAACGCCCTGAAGATGAAGTTGCTGCCCGTCGTGCCGGGGTACAGTTCCAAGGGGCAGCAGATTGGATTAAGCAACATCAGGTGGAGATCGTCCTATAGAGGCCCACTAATGTCTCTCAACTTGCGGGTGTACAGCAATTTGGAGTTAGGTATGGAGCGAGAAGTCTCAGATTCAGATGGAACTACCTGGACCTGTGTTCAGGCATTTTCCGGTATTTCCGATCGCCAAGACAACAAGGACGCAGCTCAAGTTAAAGGTCAACCGGATACCTACTGGGTAGTTTGCACACCGATCGCTGTAGGCGAAGTTTGTTTTGGCTGCAGCTAGCGGAGGAATGGGAGACCTACGCCGATCAGGAGCTACTAAACGAGATTAAGGCACAACAGCAGGCAGAATAAAACTTAATGCCTCTTCTTCAGCGCTGAGAGGTTTGACTATGCAGCCGAAGATGCTGCCTTGGCTAAACTGGGGTAAGCGAAAGGGGTTGATCTTCTCAATTCACCATATTCGTTAAGCTCTTCCTTCAGC
This sequence comes from uncultured Synechococcales cyanobacterium, assembly GCA_902806435.1. Taxonomy (GTDB): domain Bacteria; phylum Cyanobacteriota; class Cyanobacteriia; order Thermosynechococcales; family Thermosynechococcaceae; genus CADCWO01. The sequence continues at coordinate 5,913 of CADCWO010000163.1, forward strand.
AGTCTGGTTATTGCTTATCTATAACAAGGCCTGAGTGGCCATAACGGCAGCAGAAATGGCTAAGCCTGACAGTGTTTTTTGTAAGTGGGCTGAGGAGCACCGAAACCCGTTCAAGGAAAAGCACTCAGTCAGAAGTCGATAAAGCGGTGAACAGCTGGATGTTCCTGTGCCCAAAATAGTGCTGGATAAAACTGTGGGCGTTGCCATTGTTGTACTAGCTTGTACCCTCTATACCTTTTGATGGAAGAATGGTTAATATACCAGGTGATATAGCGATTGGTAATGGAAATTAAGCGTGTGATTTATGCCTGCAGTCGAACAGTCAGAGCTTGCAGAGTTGGTGCGTGAAACGCGACAGCGTCTTGAAGTTTCGCAAGTTAAGTTTGCAGCAATCTTAGGAGTTTCGTTCCAGAGCGTTAATCGCTGGGAGAACAGCCGGACAAAGCCTTTGCCTCTAGCGGTAAAGCAGCTCGAAGCCTTATTGCAGCAAATGGGCGATTGCGGCAAGGATCTGTTAGCCAAATACTTTTCAGAGTGAGGACGCGAAGACTGTATGACCGACTTATTGTCTTCCAATGGTTACCAAGATCGTGCTGCCCTTGCAGGCAAAGGGTTGCCCAAAAACAGCCCAAAGGGAGTCACCGAAGCAGATGTCTTGATTACAGACGCACTGACTTCTCGACCAGCAAGGCAGCCAGATTTAGCGGCTGAAAACCAAGCTTTTCGCACCTTAGCTCAACAACTGATGGGCGAGCCGCAGTCCATGCTCAAAAGCCTGGTTCGGATGGCGCTCGATCTGTGCCAAGCCGACACCGCCGGAGTCAGCTTACTAGAAACGGCAGCGAATGGCGAATCCAGATTCCGCTGGGTTGCAATCGCAGGGGAGTTGGAGGTTTTAGAGCAAACCACCACCCCAGGAAATTTTAGCCCTTGTGGCACCACACTTCACTGTAACCAGGCGCAATTGTATGCCTATCCTGAACGCTATTTCACCTATCTATACCATCCGCAGTTTCCGATTGTTGAAGGATTGCTGATTCCGCTGTGCGTTAACCATCAACGATTGGGCACGCTTTGGATTCTGTCGCATGATGTAGGACGTCGATTTGACGGTGAGGATCAGCGACTGATGACCAGTTTGGCAGGCTTTACCACTTATGCACTACAAAGTATCCTTCATCTGCGTCAGACGGCACAAAACGCATTGCAGCAGGAGCAGAAAACCCGTGTGGCACTCCAGCACAGCCAAGCTCAATTCGAGAGATTGGTTGCGAATGTGCCAGGGATGGTGTATCGCTACTTGCCCTGGACGGATCGACCGCATCAATTTAGTTTAGTCAGTTGTGGGTCGCGTGAGCTATTGGAATTAGAACCAGTAACGATTCTGGAGGATGCCGATAGCTTAGTAGCATTGATTCACCCGGAGGATTTGCCATCGTTCCAAACGTCGGTGGGTCATGCGGCCCAGAACTTCCTGTCGTGGCGGTGGGAAGGACGGATCATCACACCATCCGGTCAACTCAAGTGGATTCAGGGTAATTCTTATGCCGTTCGCACAGCAGCAGGAGAGATTGTATGGGAAGGGTTGCTGACTGATATCACGGAGCAAAAAGGCACCGAAGCGGCGTTACGGCACTTCGAGGAGTTCAACCGACAGATCCTAGATAGTAGCGATGACTGCATCAAGGTGTTGGATTTGTCAGGACGGGTTTTATACATGAATCCAGGCGGTCAGTCATTGCTAGGCATCAAAGACATCACGCCGTTCCTCAACCGTGATTGGAGCGACTTCTGGCAAGGAGCAGATAGGCAAGCGGCAGTGAATGCGATCAATGCTGCAAAAGCAGGCAAAGTTTGCTCCTTCCAAGGCAATTGTCCGACTCTGACAGGCGAGCCGAGATGGTGGGACTGTAAAGTGAGCCCGATTAAGGGAGCGGATGGGCAAATTGAACGGTTGTTGTGCATCTCTCGTGATATTACTGAGCAGCAAATTGTGCAACGCGAACGTCAACGCACGGAAGCAGCCCTCCGCCAAAGTGAGCATCGGTATCGCACGTTGTTCGAGATGATGGACGAAGGTTTTTGCGTCATCGAAGTACTGTTTGACGCGGGTGGCAGGCCTGAGGATTATTGCTTTTTAGAAACAAATCCTGCGTTCGAGAAACACAGTGGCTTATCTGAAGTGATGGGGAAACGGATGCGCGAGCTTTTTCCAAATCATGAGGCACAGTGGTTTGAAACTTATGGCAAGGTCGCTTTGACTGGGGAACCCGCGCGCTTTATCAACCAAGCAAAAGAACTGGATGGTCGTTGGTTTGATGTCTATGCTTTTCGGCTCGGTGGGTGTGATAGCCGAAAAGTTGCCGTTCTCTTTACCGACATTACCAAACAGAAGCAGGCAGAAGATGCGTTGCGCCAATCTGAAAAGCGTCTGCAAAAAGTGATCGCCATTGAAACAGTGGGTGTAATTTTCTTGACCAGCGAAGGGGAAATTACCTATGCTAACGACGCTTTTGCGCGAATGAGTGGCTACAGCCGTGAGGATTTTGCTAATGGATTAGTGCAGTGGCATCAGATGACGCCCCCAGAAGGGCTGCCGCAGTCTCTGCAAGCGATCCAAGAGTTCAAATCGATTGGGTACACAACTCCTTACGAAAGGGAATACATCTGCAAGGACGGCTCCCGCCGCTGGGGATTATTTGCCGCATCGCGCCTCAACGCAGCAGAAATCGTGGAATTTATCATCGACATCAGCGACAGTAAACGGGCGGAAGAAGCGTTGCGCTTGTCGGAAGAACGAATGCGTCTTGCTACCTCAGCCGCGAGAATCTACTCATGGGAATTTGACGTAAACAGCCATAAAGCTAGGTATTCCGCCAATGCGAAGGAAGTTTTGGGTTTTGCACAGCCGGAAGATATAGCTGAGAACATCGGTTTGATCCATGAGGATGACCGCCACAGGATCTTGGAAAAATTCCAGCAGGCGATCGCGGCAGAAACGAAATTTGACGAGGAATTTCGCTTAGTCAACCCGAGTAGTGGCGAAATCGTCTGGCACAGTTCGCAGGGCGTTTTTATCGGCAGCCCCGGAAGCAAGAATCGGCGGTTTGTTGGCATCTCACAAAACATCACCGAGCGCAAACAAGCTGAAGCCGAACGCGAACAACTCCTTGCGCGTGAACAAGCTTCCCGCGAGCAAGCTGAGGCAGCAAATCGGATCAAAGATGAGTTTTTGGCGGTCCTGTCTCACGAGTTGCGATCGCCCCTCAATCCAATCTTAGGTTGGTCAAGTTTACTCCAGACGCGCAAGCTAGATGAAGCGAAGATAGCGCAAGCGCTAGCAACCATTCAACGTAACGCCAGGCTGCAATCAGACCTGATTGAAGACCTTTTGGATGTTTCTCGCATTCTGCGGGGCAAGCTCAGCCTGAACGTGGGTCCAGTCGATCTCGCAACTATGATTCAGTCGGCAATAGAAACGGTGCGGTTAGCGGCAGAAGCCAAAGCAATTCAGGTGCAGGCACTCCTCGCACCCAAGGTTGGTCAGGTTGCGGGTGATTCCACTCGGTTACAGCAAGTAATCTGGAATTTACTCTCGAATGCTGTTAAGTTCACACCTGAGGGAGGACAGGTAAACATTCAATTAAAGCCTGTTGGTTCTCACGCCCAAATTATCGTCAGCGATACGGGACAAGGTATTCATCCTGATTTTCTTCCCCATGTGTTTGACTACTTCCGCCAAGCGGATGCTGCTACGACAAGAAACTTTGGTGGACTAGGATTAGGGTTAGCGATCGTGCATCACTTAGTCGAACTGCACGGTGGAACAGTTGTGGCAGAAAGTCCAGGTGTGGGGCAGGGAGCAACCTTTACAATTCAGCTACCGCTAATGCCTACTCAACCCACAGCAAATCAGGATAGCCAGTTGCTTGCGATGTCTCTTGATTTGAGTGACATTAAGATTCTAGTGGTAGATGATGATACTGATACACGGGAACTGACGGCTTTCCTGTTGGAGCAGTATGGGGCACGGGTGACAGCCGTATCCTCAGCACAGGAGGCATTAGTTGCGCTCACCCGATCCAAGCCTCATGTGCTGCTCAGTGATATTGGGATGCCCAATGTCGATGGCTATGTTTTAATCCAACAGGTCAGAACCTTACCATCAGAGCAAGGGGGACAGATACCCGCGATCGCCCTGACTGCTTATGCCGGTGAGATAAATCAGCAACAGGCACTTGCCGCAGGCTTCCAAAAACACATCTCCAAGCCAATAGAACCAAGAGCGTTAGTGCAAGCAATCTCTAGCCTAGTTCCGTCTGTTTAGCTCTAACTTGAATTCTAAAGCTCTGGCTGATCTCTCTGTAAACGACCAAAAATTATCCGTTGCCAAAAATAAGCTAATTTGTAACGGCTCATCCTTGACTCAGTCCGGACTAGAAACCGCTACTTATGCTGGCTCTAAAAGGTGGCTTTAGCAGTCTGCCGTAGAGGACGAATTGGCACCCAGTGTCAAATATTGACCCGGCAGCAGGAGGAACCAATTATCGAGACTATAAAAACTTAAAGAGAGGCGTGATGGAGGCTCTGCCTTTTGCTGGCTTAAGCCCCTGAAAACCAGTCCTCCTAAAGGGTGAGTGATTAGGAACAACAATACACCTAAGTGGAGAATCATAAGCGTTGCCAGCTCAGCATCATTTAAAAGTTAAAGCGTAAAAAGAGAATGAAGCGATGTCACTTCTACACTACGGGATTGTCATTCCATCAGTGCTGATAGCATTTCCAGTTGCGGTAAACCGAATGAAAGTTGCCTTGGATCGCGATGAGATTGATAGCTTCTCTGGATGGCTGTTCCTTACCGCTTGCGTTGCGGTCCTGCCTATGATGGCCCTGGCTTTGGCTATAGCTAGCTAGATTTTTTACTTAATCCAACTCCTCGGCAATAGCCATGCACGCTGCAAATAGCCCGTTTCCAGCTCCAGTACTATGGTTTTGCGGCAACAGCGGTAGTGCAAGCATTGCTACTTATATTGCTACTAAGTAGAAGGATCTAATTAAACTTAAAACGCTCGACCAGGTAGCTACCCCGTTGTCCTCTAGATTCAATGCTAGTGATAAGTGCCATTGCCAAATCATACTCATCCTCAAAAACTCGAC
>CADCWO010000164.1:0-2059 GCA_902806435.1 uncultured Synechococcales cyanobacterium
AGGAGAGGGTTGTAGGGCCTTATTTCACCATGATACATAGATGTCAAATGGGTTCTATATAGTAGAGGAACACAAAGTTGGGCGTTACGGGCACTCAACATTCTAAAGGAGGCAGAAGATGAGGGAATCGATGCCAGTACCGAAGCTGGTTGTGCTGGAGCCGGAGCGCTCCCGTTCACAGCTAGGGCCAGCCAAATCCGCAGACCTGCGCTGGGCAAGGGTGGAGGAGTTCTCCCGCAGTCGGGAGCTGGCAGCAAACACACACAAAGCGTATGAGCGAGAGCTGCGCCGCTTCTTGAGCTGGACTGACAAACCTTGGCATGATGCTACTCACCGGGACATCGACCACTACAAGGAGTATTTGCAGTCTTCCCCTTCGGCTCGCGGAGGCAAGCCCAGTGCCGCGACCATCAACCGGGCCCTTTCCGCCCTTCAGAGCTTCTTCAAGTGGCTGACGGCTAAAGACTATATTCCCCGAAACCCTACGCTGACGCTGGAGAAGCCCAAAGCTGACCCGCTGCTACCCCAAGAACTGAAAGCTGTAGAGGTTGAAGCACTGTACGGAGCGCTAGCGTATCGAGGGGAAACTGAGGCGAGAGATACGGCGCTACTGAGGGTACTGGAGCATGGGCTAAGGGCTTCAGAAGTAGCCGCGCTCAACGTGGGAGATTATGAGGGCAACTGCCTACACATCAAGCAGGCAAAGGCAGGCAGCGTCGGTAGCGTTCCACTGTTCAAGCAGGCAAGACAGGCACTGGATGCTTATCTAGGGTGGCGGCTACGGCAAGGGCTGACCACTGAGCTAGACTCACCCCTGTTTCTGTCTTGCTCCAACAACAGCAAAGGGCAGCGACTGAGCTACTGGGGCATCTACAAGTTCATTGAGGAGCTAGCAGAGCTGGCAGGGGTAGAGGACTGTCATCCTCACCGGCTGCGGCACACCTTTGCGACTAAGCTGGTGATGAAGGGGATGGACACGATGTTGGCGCGGCAGCTGACCCGGCACAAGTCTGAATCAAGCTTTACCCGCTACAGCAAGCGGGCGCTAGAACTGCAGGCACACCAGCAATTCTATGCACTATTTGGGGAAGAGGAACGGGAGGGCAAAAAAGAGTGAGGAGCTGATTTCCCTTCGCAACTTAGTTTGAGCAATAGTTCTGCCACGCCTTGAGATTACAGCCAGCCACTTGTTGAACTGTTTACTTTGCTAGGCTAAACCTAGCGCAGGTGAGAGTCATGGAAGAAGCTACTATCACAATTGTTGGGTTTCACGCTCATATCTACTTTGATAGCGTCAGTTGTGAGACTGCTACACGTATCCGCGAAGGGTTGAGCGCTCAGTTCCTGGTGCAGCTTGGGCGATGGCATGAGCAGCCGATTGGACCCCACCCAAAAGCGATGTATCAAGTTGCATTCTTGCCGGGGCAGTTTGGCAAGGTGGTTCCCTGGTTAATGCTCCATCGTCAGGGGTTGGATATTCTCATCCATCCTGAGACAGGAGACGATGTAGCAGATCATACGGAACATGCTCTATGGCTAGGAGAGAAACTGAAGCTGAACATCGAGTTTCTTCGAGGGCTCGCCAGAGCTTGAGCAGCAGTGCAGGTTAAGTTTAACTGGCGTTGCTGAACTGTGATGCTGGGCTTGACATAATTGAGAGATGAAATGTCCTCAATGTCACTCAGCTCAAATCGCTAAAAATTCTAGGAGATGCTGCTTGAAGTGGGAAGCAATAGAGGAAATTTTATATCTCTACAGATTTTTGCAACACAACCATCGTGCGAACGCCATACCTTTCCTCACCTTTGCCCACCGACAAGGCTGAGCCGCCAGCTTACTCTATATACATGGGCTAGTGAACTCCCCCTGAGCTAGCTCAACCAGATCCTCGAAATGGCAACCTGTTCTGAAAGGACAGCACGCAAACTAGCAATCCTAAACGCAAGATGGATGCTGCTAGTACCGAAGGGATTTCCGCTTTTGTCAGTTAACAACGTCAAGTCGGTAAAGTCATAAGGGATTGGTCTTCCTTGTTTTGAATGCTTAGCAGCATCCATAG
>CADCWO010000164.1:2069-2619 GCA_902806435.1 uncultured Synechococcales cyanobacterium
TAGCGTGAATATCGAGCTAGGCACACAACTCTCATAACACCTGACCCCAGAACCATTAGAGGCAACTCCATGTTCACCCAAAGCATCACAACAACTGAAGCTCAAGCTATGTTAGACAATGCTTGCTGCTATAAAGCTAGCTCAAGTGCAGATAACTACCTAAGTTGGATGGAGAAGCTCGAAGGTGCAGCCTGGTCGGTAGGATTTAGCTTGGCAGGGATACTCGTGGTAATTGTTATGGCACCTATCAAGTTGTTTGCTTTGCTTGTTCAATAAGTTCTACCTTGTAAGCTGACTTAGTCTCAAGTAGTAGTTGCTACAAGGTTCTACTTTGGTACTGATTATGTCCACACCAAAATCATCAGTCATGTAATCTAGCTATACTACACGTTCCTTTGAATCGATGAACTTCAGGCATAGGGAGCATCTCGAATGTGCAAATTGCTTAGAAATAAGCCCACTATTGAGATAGGGACAGCGCAACTGAAGCATTTGATTGGCATTGCTCAGCTTCCATTGTGCTCCTGAATCTTCACTCTGCGATCAATCT
>CADCWO010000165.1 GCA_902806435.1 uncultured Synechococcales cyanobacterium
ATGGGTTAATTCCGAGATTTCAGCGTATTATCCATGACATCTGACGGTTAATTCTGAAGATTGGGGTCTTTATCCATTACTAGCGCACGATAACACCTCTATTACCGTAGTTATCTGTCATTTACCAATGCAGCCGCCTCAACCACCTCGCCTACTTGATAAATCAGGTAGTCAATTTTCCTAAAATATTTCAGCCTTAAAACTGAAAAGTCTTAGGTTCACTGTATTCGAAAGTTCAGTACTTCACAACAAGCAACACCCCTAAGACCCAGGCAAAAGATTTATCTAGAGAGGTAATCGCTAAAGTCGTTGCCCTTGCCGCTATCACTAGTAGGAATAAACTGACTCATATTATTAATGCAATCGCAATGCAATAGCCTACATTTCAAATGTGACATGCTACATTGGCATATTTGCCACTAAAATTGCCATTGTTACCCCTGACATTATGAATGTAAGTCAGTGCGTTGGCATTGCAACGGGTCAACTCAGAAGTGTAAGGGTTAAATAAACTATGGCAATGGGCACACTAAGGACAACGTTCTTTGACTTAGGTGTGTATCATGACAAGTGCAATCCCAAACCGCCGTTTGTCTCCGCAGATCATTGATCAAGATGTGGATGCCTTAAACGGTCTCAAAACCGTTTCCAGTTATCAAACTAGCCGCAGCGAAGCAACCTCAGAAACACTGCAACAAGCCTATCAGACCATGCTGGTGCAGCAGCAAAGCGAAACTGAAAAACTAGCCCTTTATCGCGCTGCTTCTGATGCAGCTCGTCTCGCTGAGTGGCAGTTTCATAACAGCGTCTTGGCCATGAAGGAAGTCGTGCGCGGGCAATTTGGATCAGACAGTAATGAGGCTCAGGCGGTTGGATTGAAGAAAAAGTCAGACCGTAAGCGACCAACACGCCAGAAAACTGCTGCTAGTTAGTCATGCTAGTTATCGTTAATACACACCTCTAATTAGGTAAAGACTACCCCGGCTGCTCGTATCTTTCATAACTGGAGAGGATTAATGCCGTACGTTCGCGCAAGTTGCCTATCCAATGGAACTTTTGGTAAAAGGTATTGTGGCGATCGCGGCTAACAGTTGAGGAATTTTTCAACAAAAAAAGAAATTTAGGTGCCAAAGGCGATCGCGGCTTCTATCTCAAGGCAATCGCACTATGTTTGGCTGGAGTGGGAAGAGCGATTCTCGTAGAAAGCTATGCCAAGGCAGTAGCGATCTCGGGCTGGCAGAATGCGATCGCACCTTGTGGTGGTTAGAAAGATAGCTTCACTCGGATAGGCAAGATACGATTCCAGGTCAAGAAAATGCGATCACTTTGGCGCTGAGAGGCAATAGCAAGGTGCCGAGGATGAAAGCGATCACAGCAAAAGATTATCTTATACACAGAGGCCAATTCGCCCTTAAATACTGCGACGCGATCGCACTTACTAGAAGACTGAGATGCTTGAACTCCACAAAAATCATACCTTTGTAGGCCTCGCAGGCTCTGATTTCGCCTCAATAACCGCTTCTGCTTGGTGAACCAGAGCTCGCAATTCCTCTAGAGTTCCAGGCTGAACCTGTTGCCATAATCCGCGTTGGTGGGCTTCCAGCAAGCGTTCCGCCATGTCTCGCAAAGCCCAGGGATTTGATTGTTGGATAAAGTCTTGCACGGATGGCTCAAACAGGTAGGCCGCCGTTACCCCCTGGTACATGTGGTCTTCCACACAGTGAGCGGTAGCATCGTAAGCAAAAAGATAATCCACTGTTGCCGCCATTTCAAAAGCACCTTTGTATCCATGCCGCATCACCCCGGCAATCCATTTAGGGTTGATGACGCGGGAACGATAGACACGCGCGATTTCCTCCCGCAGTAGCCGCACCCGCGGATTTTCTGGAATCGAATGGTCGCCAAAGTAAGTTTGCGGATTCTGTCCACTCACAGACCGCACTGCTGCCGTTAGCCCACCCTGAAACTGATAGTAGTCATCCGAATCTAGTAAATCGTGTTCCCGATTGTCTTGATTGTGCAGGACGACTTGCATGTTGCTTAAGCGCTGCTCAAACGCTTCCGGGGCAGCCCGGCCCTCTGCTTGAGCGCCGTAGGCGTAACTGCTCCAGTTAATGTAGGCACGGGCCAGGTCCGCGTCATCACTCCAGTTTTGGGCTTCGATTAAGCCTTGAAGTCCAGCCCCGTAGGCACCCGGTTTAGAGCCAAAGATCCGATAGCGCGATCGCACTTCTGCCTGTTTGTGATCTAATCCAGTCACTTGCCAGAATCGAGTTTCCTGGCGTATCTGCGCAGCAAGCGGATTTTGCTCCGGGGGTTCCTCCAGTGCTGCAACTGCTGCCACGGCCTGATCAAATAAATCAATTAAATTGGGGAAGGCATCCCGGAAAAAGCCTGAGATCCGCAGCGTCACATCTACTCGCGGACGGCCTAAGCTAGACAGGGGTAACACTTCAAAATCTACCACTCGCCGAGCCAGCCCATCCCAGACTGGCTGCACCCCTAACAGAGCTAGGGCTTGCGCTAAGTCATCGCCGCCAGTCCGCATGGTGGCAGTCCCCCACAGGGATAAGCCCAGCGTTTGCGGAAACTCCCCATTGTCCTGGGCGTAGCGTTCGATTAAAACTTCTGCTGCCTTGCGGCCAACATCCCAGGCGCTTTCGGTCGGAATGGCACGAATATCCACCGAGTAGAAGTTGCGGCCGGTGGGCAGCACTTCCGGTCGACCTCGGGTTGGCGCCCCCGCAGGACCACTGGGGATGTAATGCCCATCTAGTCCGCACAGCAAATGCCTAAGCTCTTGATGCGTTTGCCCCAAGGCGGGGAGAAGGCGAGTGCCAATCCAATCCAGTTCTGCTTGCGTTGTTTCTCCAACCTTCTCCGATGGTTCTGCAGCAATCACTTGTTCAACCAGTGCTGCTGCCTGCTGTTCTAAAGCCTCAATCGCATCGCCGGCAATCCGGTAGGGCGGTTGAGCAAAAGATTGGGCGGGATCTACCGTCAACGGATCAAAATCCCATCCATGCTCCTCTGCTAAAGCACGGGTTAGCCCCCGGTGACCAGTACCTGGGTGACGAGCGATCGCTACCACCAAGTCTCGCAATTGCCGTCCTTGGGGACACTGGCCGAAGATGTGCAGTCCATCGCGGATCTGCGCTTCTTTTAATTCGCACAGGTAGCCATCCGCACGGCTGAGAAATTCAGCTAGCTGCTCTGGTCCTGCTTGATCAAGATCAACACCCAAATCACGGTGCAGGTTTTCCTGGAGAACGAGGCTAGCAATGCGATCGCGGATCAAACTCAACCGGGTAGGATCAAGGCTCTGGGCTTCGTAATACTCATCAATCAGATTTTCCAACTGTTGTAGGGGGCCGTAGGTTTCAGCCCGAGTCATCGGTGGCGTCAGGTGATCGATGATCACGGCCTGGGCGCGGCGCTTGGCTTGAGCTCCTTCCCCTGGGTCATTGACGATAAAGGGATATAGATGCGGTAGTGGCCCTAGGGCCACCTCTGGATAGCAGGTTTCTGAAAGCGCTACACTTTTGCCTGGTAACCATTCCAAGTTGCCGTGTTTGCCGACATGAACTATGGCCTGAGTCGCAAAGTGTTGACGCAGCCAGTAGTAAAAGGCGAGATAGGCATGGGGTGGCTCCAAGTCAGGGGCGTGGTAATTGAGGGCAGGATCTAGGTCATAGCCGCGAGCCGGTTGGATACCCACAAAAACATGACCGAGTTGTAGCCCTGCGACCGCATAGGGACAATCTGCCAGATCACCTTTGCTGGGCTCGCCCCAACGGTCATAAATGCGCTGCTGCACCAGTGGCGGCAAGGTAGCAAAGTAGTGCTGATAGTCTTCTCGGGACACCTGTTGCTGCACGACTCGCAGTTCTCGTCCTTCCGGGTCATTGGTCACACCTGCGGTTAAGCGCTGGATCAGTTCTTCTCCTGTTTGTGGCCAATCCTCAACCTGGTAGCCAGCTGCGTCTAATGCTTTGAGAATCTCTACACAACTGGCTGGAGTGTCCAGCCCCACACCATTGGCTAGTCGCCCATCACGGGTAGGGTAGTTAGCCAGAATCAAAGCTATGCGTCGTTCTGCTGGGGGAGTTTGGCGCAGCCGCACCCACGATTGCGCCAGGTCAGCAACAAACTCAATCCGATCGCTGACTGGCTCGTAACCTACGACATCCGTTTCCAGAGCTGGATTATGGGTTTGCACGCTCTTGAAAGAAATTGCGCGACTGATGATCCGCCCATCTACTTCCGGCAAAGCGACATTCATCGCAATGTCACGCGGGGAAAGGCCATTTTGCGACTGCCATTGCTCTACTGTGCCACCGCTCAGGATCACCTGGAGTACGGGCACATCCAGGCGTTGCCATAGCTCTAAATCGGGAACAGCGGCATCCAGCTTGGCTAAGGAAAAGCTGGTGGTATTCAGTAATACCTGAATTCCAGCTGCAGCCATGGGTTGAAAGAGCTGCATCAGCTCTGCTTGCAGATCAAACTCGCGGAGGGACGAGACAAACAGGGGGACAGGTTCTAAGTTTCGCTCCACTAAAGCCTGGCAAAGGGCATCAATCGGAGCTGTATTTCCCGCCAAGTAGTGAGCCCGGTAGAACAGAATTCCTACCTTGGCAGATTGGGGCGGTAAGGCCGGGGCAGTCCAGGGATAAAGCCCTAACCGGGGAATCACTTGAGGGGCTGGGGGGTTGTAGGAGTACCCCAGGCAAATATCGGCAACAAATTGCAGCGCATTAACGGCGTTATCCACGCCTCCTTCCGTGAAGTAGCGCCAGAGCTGGTTGACGGTTCCCAGGGCCAAGGTGGAATGACTAATCAGGTTCGGGTCTGGGCGATCGTCACCCGGCATGACAATCAAGGCTGCCCCTGTGCGTTGAACCAATTCCTGTACAACTTCTAATCCGTAGGACCAGTAAGATTGCCCACCTAACAGCCGGAGGATAATTATCTGCGCCTGTTCCAAAACATCCTCAGCATAGGTGTCAATCGTTAACTGCTGCTGGAGTTGGAGCAGATTCGCAACCCGGAAGGCCGGAAAGTTATTAGGTAATTGGGATGATGCCTGCGCCAGCGTTTGAATATCAGTGTCGGCAGCGGTGAGAACCACGATCGGTGCCGGCGTCTGCTCCACAAAAACGACGCCCTCTTCACCAGAGTTCCAACCTCCAGGGGTGGCAGCTAGACGGTGCATGGACGTCTCCTTTGACTGAGGATTCTGAGGCTACCCAATGTACGACTTTTCATCATGAAAGTCCTCCTGCTGTGTTTCCTGTTATGTTTCTCTCATGTGAGGGTTTACTAGAGAGTAGGCGAAGATTGGCGCAATGTAGCTAAGTCTAGCTGGCTCAATCGCTCATAGGCATGCTCTATGACCCGGTGGCCTCGGAGAAAACCAGTGTTTGCTCCCGGACAGATATAACTTAATGTCTCAGGTGTAAACCGCAGGATCAACTTCTCCAAGCTGTCGATCTGCCGCCACCAATGGAACGTTTTATGAGTCCTTAAGGGAACAGGCTGAGCAGATTGATTAGGCAGGAGGTGACGCCCGGAAAATAATACACCTTCAAAACAACGGTAATACAGGCAAGCACTTCCCGGAGAATGCCCCGGCGTCCAAATTACTTGGGTGCGATCGCCCAGCTCAAACTCATTGTGAAAAGTTTTGATTGCCAATCCTGGCAGTAGATACGCCTCTTGCTCTTGGATTAAAATTTGACAGCCTAGGGCTTGTTGAAGCTGGGAGACATTTCCAATCCCCCCACGGTGGGTAATGACCAGCCACTGCACCCCGCCTTGCTGGTGGAGAAATTCTTGATTGCTGGGATTCCAAGCTGGACAATCAACAAGGATATTGGAGTTGTTTTCTACAATAAGGTAAGCAGTACCCCCTAAAGTGTCGCGGTTTGGCGCAAAGGCAAAGATGGAGTCAAAGATAGGCCGAGGTAATTTAGTTGTAAGCTTTTGGTGATCCGAGTGAGATGGCAGTCTAGGAGGTACTTCTTGCTTAGACAAATGATTGAGGTCCTTTTGCCCAAAATTGGTCAAGTTCTAGTTTTTTAGTGTTGCACTTGAGCGCAAGTGTAACCCCACCTAGCCCCTTGAGATTCTTAGCATGATTTGGCTTGCTTTGCTTTTACTTGGACTGACAACTTATTTGATTGTGCAACGCAGTGTTGTTCGCTTTACCCAGACGCCTTGGTGGCTCCTGTGGCTAGTTCTCATGCTGCCCGCCTTTGCGATTAGTATCTGGACGTTGACGCACTCTCAACAGGAACCTGTTCCGCCAGAGTTGTTAATCGGGTCGTTTATTCTCAGCTCAACTTTGTACTTTGTGCTAGTTCAACGGGGGCGGCCCTCCACAGCAACGAATGCAACCGCAACACCATCGGCTGAGGTCAAGGCTCAGGAAGCTAAGAATACGACCGATCCAAAGTCAGTGTTGCGACCGATGAACAAAACTGAAGAAGCAGCGCTACAAAACTGTTTTCCTTGGTCTGTCTATTACCTCCAGAACATTGAATATCGCCCGCAAGCGATGATTTGCCGGGGCCAGCTACGATCCACCCCGGAGGTTGCTTATCAAACAGTACGAGAAAACGTTCAATCCCACTTTGGCGATCGCTTTCTAGTCGTTTTTCAACTAGGAGCCGGTAATAAGCCTTTTTTTGCGATCGTTCCGAACTCCCAATCGCAGCGGGCGAAAACTCAAGCAAAGCTAACCCGCCCTATTTTAGCCCTCGGTTTGTTAGTTGCTACTTTAATCACGACTACCCTTGCCGGGGTAGAAATTGCTGATGCTTCTATCTCACCGGAAAAAATTGTCGCTAACCCAGCCTTATTGCTATCCGGGCTACCCTATTCCCTAGCACTGATTACAATTTTGGGTATTCATGAATTGGGCCACTACCTGACGGCACGATACTACAAGATCCGTGCCACTTTGCCCTACTTCATTCCGGTTCCGTTTGCAATTGGCACCTTTGGAGCGTTCATTCAACTGCGCTCCCCCATCCCCAACCGCAAAACGCTTTTTGATGTAGGTCTTTCCGGACCTTTATCAGGATTAATTCCGACATTACCTCTGTTGATCTGGGGTCTGGCAAACTCAGAGGTCGTGCCCCTACCCGCAAAAGCAGCATCTCTAGACTTCAACGCCTTTAACCCTGGTTTTTCCATCCTACTAGCCCTGTTAAGCAAGCTAGCTCTGGGCAGCAGCCTGGCTGCCTCTGAGGCAATCAAGCTCCATCCGGTAGCTGTAGCTGGTTGCCTTGGGTTAGTTGTGACTGCTCTGAACTTAATGCCTGTTGGTCAACTCGATGGCGGGCACATTGTCCACGCCATGCTGGGTCAGCGGGTCGGAGCGGCAATCAGCCAGATTGCCCGGCTGTTGGTGCTGTTGCTAGCGTTAATTCAACCCTGGCTACTACTCTGGGCTATCATCTTGTTTTTCATGCCCGCCGTGGATGAGCCAGCTCTTAATGATGTCACAGAACTTGACAACCGTCGCGATTTTGGTGGGTTATTAGCAATTGTTGTGTTGCTGTTAATTGTTCTCCCTGCGCCCCGATTTCTGATGGAACTGCTGTTTGGAGCACCCGTGTCCTAGACGCTACTGCTGCCTAGTGCTTTAAGCGGTAGTGCAGAAATACTTCTTGCTCAATCGGCTGTGCACTTAAGAGTTCCAATCGAGGCGCAAACTCAGCCGCAAAGCCTACCCCATCAACCGGAGTGGGTGCGTTGGCTCCGCCTAACAATAAAGGGCAAATCGTTAGCCACAGCTCATCAACCAAGTCTACAGCCAGCAGTGAAGCAATCAATTCACCCCCGCCTAAAATAGCTAATCGCTGCAGGCCCAATTCTGCTAACTGTTCAAAGACAGGAATCCAGTCATCTTGATTCTCGGCTGGGTTCGCAGAGTTCTCTTCAGAAATCACCAAAACCTGCTCAAATTCAGGCCGCTCTTGCCAGCTAACTGCACCAGCGGCTGTGGTGAGTAGCCAGCGGGGCACCACCTGACGAAAGAAACGTAATTGCGGATCAATCTTGGCTGAGCCGGAACAAACAATTTGTACCGGCTGCGGCGGTTTTCCTTGATCGAGCCGTCGCTGGATCAAATCGGGGTTAACAACCTTCATCGCTGTACCCCCAGCTCGCAGGGTTGCCGCCCCAAACAGAACACCATCGGCTTGTGCCACCTGGGATTCTAAATGTGCTTTGTCGGCAGGGGAACCAAACCGGGGTGGCGATCGCTGGGCGTCCGCGATTTTACCATCAGCACTGATTGCCAGAACTATAGTTGTGTGGGGTCTTTTTAATCCCTGCATGGGGAACTCTATAGATGTATTTGGAATTGCTTAAGCTAAAGGAACCGTTAGGCTAAGGAACTTAGTCAATAAATCTAATACTTTTGATTGTGAGCTATAGGGTGAGCTGCCTATGAAAGGTGAACTGTTCAAATGGATTGGGGTTGCTTTAGCAGTTTTACACAGTAACAGCCGCTGGATGGCCTGGAATTTATTCTTGGCCTTTGTTCCTTTAGTTTTAAGTGTTTGGCTGTTTCGGCGAGGCAAGTCCAGAGGTCACCATGCTGCATCATTAGCCCAAAGAGAGGGACCATCACGCTCCCCTACGTGGTGGTTGGGCTTTCTAGTTTTTCTAGCTTTTTTGCCTAACGCTCCGTATGTCTTAACAGACATCATTCACCTTTTTTATGACGTTCGCCGATACGATTCAGTCTGGGTGCTCACCCTGGTCCTCTTGCCGCAGTATCTATTGTTTATCCTGGCTGGCTTTGAAGCCTACGTCGGCTCCTTGATCAATTTAGGACATTATTTACATCGATGCGGCTGGAGTAGATTTATTCTGGGGGCTGAGCTAGTGATTCATAGCCTGAGTGCGGCGGGAATCTACTTAGGTCGCTTCCTGCGCTTCAATAGCTGGGATTTAATTACCCAGCCGGACGCCCTGGCTGGTAGCGTCCTAGATGAGGTGGTCGGTAAACGACCGCTTGTCGTCATAATCGTCACTTTTGTGATTATTACGGGGTTGTACTGGCTGATGAAACAGGTCACGTTGGCGATCGCTGTCTATCGAAAATCCTCTCAGGCCAAATCCTCAAGCGCTGGCTCTGAAATGAACTGACCTCACTGACTAGATTTCTTGATCCGCAACGAGTAGCGCACACGAGATATTGCTTCCATTGAGTAGAAGCCAGTAGATAGAGCTCTTTACTACCCGCTAAAGGGGCAATCTGGGTTGTTTACCCTCCAGCGGAAATCAGGCCAATTACTTTCACCGGGCGAGTCAACTGTTAGCGCTGATATTAAAAGTTTAGAGCTGATTGGCCGCTAGCGTTCAGTTATTCCGACAGAAGTGACACCTTGGGCGAAAAGCTGAAAAAAATCTGGAAGCATATCATACATAGGACTGCTCAGGTTAAAGCACCACCACAGCTAGAACCACATCCGGCAGTACAACCGTAGCAGAAGAGAGCAGTACGAATCTCATGAATGACATCCAAGCTGCCAGCCTCCAGTAGTTTAGCAACAGTCAACGCTTCTCCATTGCGATCTTTGGCAGGTAAGTTTTCCATTTGATTGAAGTCGCAGTCATAGATGTTGCCCAAATAATCTACCGAAAGTTGAGCTCGGCACATCACATTCT
Source organism: uncultured Synechococcales cyanobacterium (assembly GCA_902806435.1). Taxonomy (GTDB): domain Bacteria; phylum Cyanobacteriota; class Cyanobacteriia; order Thermosynechococcales; family Thermosynechococcaceae; genus CADCWO01. The sequence goes on from CADCWO010000165.1 coordinate 9,688, forward strand.
CAACCGTATCCGCGTTGTAGTTTTCCTCTAGAAAGCGCAAGTAGGGTTGATGCAGGTTTTGGCGCTGCAGATACTGCTTGGTCCGGCCAATAGGTATATTGGTGATCGTGAACAGGTTGTTAAAGATAACACCAAAGTTCTCCTGCAAGTGCTCCTTATAAGCGCGTTCTAACGTTTGTTGGTCCGGTGCCAAGGAGAACTTTTCTGAAGTCGGCAACTGGGGGTTATAAACCAGGTCAAGTACTAGCGCTGGATCTTGACCATACCCCAGGCGGTTCAACCATTGCAACGCCTGAATGGAAGCATCAAATACGCCGTTACCCCGCATTCGATCCACATTGTCTTCCAGGTAACAGGGCAGAGAGGCAACAATCCGCACCCCGTTCTTAGCACAGTAGTCTGGCGTGTCAGAGAAGCCATTAACGGAATAAATAGTCAGGTTAGAGCGAACAATGACTTCTTTACCTGCCGTCCGTGCAGCTTCTACCAGAGGTTTAAAGCCATAGTTCATTTCTGGAGCCCCACCCGTCAAGTCAACGGTCTGAATCTGGGGGAATCGCTGAATCAATTGAATCAGTTGCTGATTAACTCCCTCAGACAGCTCCTCAGTCCGCTTGGGGCCCGCTTCCACATGACAGTGGTTACAAGCCAAGTTGCAACGCCTGCCCAGATTAACCTGTAAAACGGTGATCGTTTTCTTGATTAGGGATGAACCCAGTTTTTGCCGGAACGAGGGCACGGCTACATTTGAAACTGAGTTAATGATCTGTACCTGAGCCAAGCTTATCTTCCTTGACAATAATGCCTTCAAGATGTTGCAAGCTTTAATAACTAATTTTGCTGGCTACACTTTAAGATAACGAAATTTGACTGAGAACCTATCTCCTGCTGTCTTTCTTTCTATATATAGACAGACGATAGATGGTATTTAGGCTCTTAAAGTGCTGATAATGGAATGCTTGTCTGGGTAGCTAGGCAGACACTTATCCTGATCAAGCAGGATGCAACGGCGTAGACATCAAAACTTGATTTGCGGCGCCAGACTTTGAAATTTCTAATCAATATTAAGGTACGGTCACCATCTATGAAACTTGAGAGTAATACTTTTGTCGCCGATGGCATGATTCCAACTAAATACACCTGTGATGGCGAAGACGTTTCTCCTGATTTGCGCTGGGATGCACCACCCATTGGAACCCAAAGTTTAGTTTTGATTGTGGACGATCCAGATGCGCCGAGCGGGACGTTTGTACATTGGGTTCTCTATGATCTTCCGCCTGAGACTCGTCAACTGGCAGAAGGTGTGGAAGTTGGACCAACTCTAGAAGCTGGAGGGACACACGGAGAAACTAGTTTTGGTCGCTTGGGTTATGGTGGTCCTTGCCCTCCCAATGGTACCCATCGCTACTACTTCAAGCTTTATGCGTTGGACAAAGCTTTGGGACTGAAATCAGGTGCAACAAAGCAGCAGGTTGAGGCAGCAATGGAAGGACACATTTTGGATAGCGGCGAACTGATGGGCCGTTATAGCCGCCAAAGTTGATTGAGTGGCACTTTCAATAAGCTGAACTAAGCTTTCGACCATCTCAGCTCATAGTAACGATAATAAAGAAATGAAGTTACCAGTCACTATTTGCAGTCACTGCCTGCTGATAGAGTTTGCCTCCAGTACTGGGCTGAGCATCAATGGTAAATTTGACTGATCTCTGGGTTCCCCTACTGCTCTTAGGACTAATTATTGCTGCTGCAATCTACTTTAGCCGGGTTGCGCCTTAAAGCCACTTCTAATGGCTCCAAGCAGCAGTTTCGTCTAGACATTGCTCAACAGAGCAATGGCCATACTTATGCTGTGACCGTAGGTTTGAAGTAGCATGAAAATTAGTGGACTACAAAGACAAGCAATGCACAAGACGAATGACCTGCACGTTGATGAGACACGACCACTGCTAAGCCCAGCAATGATTAAGCATGAATTGCCGATTACGGAAGCCGCTGCCGCTTTGGTTGCCGGAACCCGCGATCGCATCTGCAATATCTTGCAAGGCCGAGACAGGCGACTTCTAGTGGTTGTAGGCCCCTGTTCCATCCACGATGTGAATGCCGCTTATGAGTATGGTGAAAAGCTGTCAGTGCTGCGGGCTGAGCTGAAAGATCAGCTTGAAATTGTGATGCGTGTCTACTTTGAGAAACCACGAACAAATATTGGCTGGAAGGGCCTGATTAACGATCCTCATCTTGACGGTAGCTACGACATTAACCTGGGGCTACGGCTAGCACGGCAGTTGCTCTTAAAGTTGGCTCACCTGGGATTGCCGGCCGCCACTGAGTTGCTGGACCCAATTACCCCCCAGTACATTGCTGACATTATTTCGTGGACTGCGATTGGTGCCCGGACCACCGAAAGCCAAACCCACCGTGAGATGGCCTCTGGCCTTTCGATGCCGGTTGGCTTCAAAAATGGCACCGACGGCAGCCTGCAAGCAGCAGTCAATGCGATGGTGGCGGCCAGCCGACCTCACTGTTTTCTGGGCATCAATTCCCAGGGACTGGCCAGCATTGTGACCACTACAGGTAACCCTCAAGGACACCTTGTTTTGCGGGGCGGTAAGCATGGACCTAATTACGGTGCCACCCATATTGAGCAGGCAGCAAACGAACTTACCCGTCACGGGCTTAATCCGCGGATGATTGTGGATTGCAGCCATGACAACAGTGATAAGAACTATAGCCGTCAGCCAGCAGTACTACAAGACATTGCTGAGCAACTCGTAGCTGGCATGAAGAGTCTGGTTGGGGTGATGGTCGAAAGCCACTTGGTTGAGGGAAAGCAGTCCATTCCTCAAGATAGGACAAGCCTAGTGTATGGCCAAAGTATTACCGATGCCTGTGTTGACTTTGCCACAACTACCGAGATGCTGCGAACATTGGCAGAGGCAGTAGAAATAGGCCGCTTGCAGCCTGCCTGAATCTTGTCGTATTTAACTCTTAGTTGTGGAAACAGAAAATCGATTGTTGCTCAACTACTTTCGCTGAGCGCTTTGGTGTTGGATAATAGCTTGTCGGAACCCTAATACGAGGAAAGTGTTCGCAAGGGTCAAGAAGGCTTCTGATGCCCCGTGCAGCGAATCAACATTGGATAGGGATTGCCCGTATACAGTTTGGGCATAAATTGCGGCAGGAATTGTAACTGCGACAAAAACCAGGGTGAAATAGAAACCAGCTAAGGCTAATCGTGGAGTTTTGCCGGAACGGGTAAGGAACCAAAGAAAACCCAAGTAGGGAAATAGGGATAAGCTAAATAAAACTTCTTTAGACATTGGTACTCAGGGAATGGTCAAGCACTAGCGTCGCAAGGCTTGAGAGACTGCTAGCAATATATTATTGACTATCAACTTTAGTGACTTCTAAAGGCTGTTGAGTTATAGGAGATCGCTGAGCCGTTCGCCAAATCCACCAGGCAGCACCCCAAAGCGTAAAGTTGCCGATAATCGTTGTCCAGGCTTGCAGCGTCACTAACCATTCTAGAGCAGGAGCGTTATCAAAAAAGTGCCAAGTACAGGCGCACATTGCGCTCACTAAAGCAGGCAACATAGCAAAGGAAAGTAACCGCCAAGCTTTGTTGTGACTGACCTCACTATAAGTCCAGATTAACCAGATCGCAGTAATCCATTCCACGACGCTGGAGATATGGATGATCCAAGTGGGAATTGAAAGTGCATGCATAGAGGTGTGCCAGAAGTCAGTATCGCTACAATCAACCTTACAGCGGTTTTGCAACCTGCTGGCTGAACTTTGCAGTTCAGGCGCTGCTGGTTTGATCAACTGGTAGCATGGAGCAGCCAAGCCCCAGGCCAACGGTGTCGCCTAGAGGCTGTGGGGAAGTTTGATGAGTATATCGCAAGCGGTGGAGGATCAATGCAAGCAGTATTGTGTGGCTACTACGGGTTTAACAATGGTGGTGACGAGGCCCTGCTAGCTTCCTTGCTCCAAATGCTACCAGCATCTGTGGTTCCCTTAGTGCTCTCAAACAACCCGGCTCAGACTTCTGAGCGTTACGGAGTACAGGCGTGCGATCGCAAATCACTCCTGGCAGTTAGCCAAGCTTTAAGATCTTCCCAGGCTTTTATCTGGGGTGGCGGCAGCTTGATCCAGGATGCTACCAGCGCGATCAGCCCCTTCTACTACGGTGGCCTAATGGGATTGGCTCAAAAACTCCAGTTACAAACCATTGCCTGGGCCCAGGGGGTCGGACCGCTCAAGCGCAGTAGTACTCGGTGGCTGGCTGAGCAAACTTTTCGAGGTTGCACAGCAGTGAGTGTGCGCGATCACGCCTCCGCAACCTTGTTAAACAACTGGCAAGTTTCCTGTACGATCGCGCCTGACCCAGTCTGGGCTTTAGAATCAAAACCTGTCCCTGGTCTTTGGGACTTGCCTGCGCCACGAGTTGCAGTCGCCTTGCGATCGCATCCCCAACTTACGCCAGAACGTTTAGCCAACCTCACCCATGCCTTGGTTGACTTTCAAACCGCAACTCAGGCCTGCATCTTATTGTTACCCTTCCAGCCGGCCCAAGACCTAGCGATCGCCCAGTCTATCCAACCTCAGCTACCTGGCCCCAGCAAAATTCTAATACTGGAGGACCCCCGGCAGCTTAAAGGTGTGTTCCGTGGTGTAGAGATGGCGATCGCCATGCGCTTACACGGACTCATTATGGCAGCAGCTGAAGAATGCCGCTGTTTTGCTCTAAGTTATGACCCGAAAGTCAGTCAGTTGATGACAGAGTTAGCTCTACCGGGTTGCGAGTTGACAGCCCTGCCAGAAAATCCCAACCTGATCAGCATGAGGTGGCTGGAGCATTATGCCAACGGCGAACCGCTCGCAATAGAGCAAATTCAATCCTTAATAGACCGGGCCTTGATTCACCGCGAGTTGCTCAGCCAAATTTTCGGGTAAAGCACCATTAAAAAACGCCCACTACCTGGAACTATATTCTTTCAGGCAAGCGGACGTTAAGTTTAATCATCCCTAAAGTTGAAGCGCGTAAGTTCTATATTAATTGAATGCCCTTAACCCTTTCCTTGAAGTTTGTTAATGGCTTTCTCTAGCTTTCCTTGAACATTTCCTTCAACGGAAGGAGCTGAGCTATTTTCCGGGTTCTTCATCTTGTCGGCATCCGCAGCCCCTTGAATTTCATTTAAACCTTGGTTTGCTTCAGCTTGTGTTTTTTCAAGAGACATTGGGGTCTCCCTAGCGAGATCTCCTGCTTTCTGCTCAATTCCTAGCAGGTTTGCCTCGCCACCTCTTTTTGGCTGATCACCATTGACATCAGCAAAGGCTGGAAAAGCGCTAGAGAAAATGAGCAGAGTGGAAACGCAAACAGCAAAGACTAGGCGAACGAGGCGTAGGGTAGGTAAGTTAAAAGGAATCAGTTTCATACAAATCTTCTTTTGAAATGTAACGGATATTACAGGTGTAGTATAGATCTCCTTCGCGATAGTGCCTTACTCCTAAAAGAAGAAATTAGTATTACACCGACTGCTTAGGTGATCAACAGGTTTAGACTAGCAAAATCTGGGCACGGTTTCGCAACCCAACCTAAATTCTTAATCAATCCACCTGCATTAGTTTGGGAACTTTGAAGAAGCATTGTGCGTTTCAGCTGGAAAGTTTTGGGAATCTTGCTCGTCGCTTTTGGGTTGTAATTGCCAGCGAAACAGCCGGGGAAGTTGCGCTAGAGCTAAACCGTAACTGAGTATCCACAGGACAAGCTCGAGCAGTAACAAATTCCGCACCCCCCTTAGTTCAGGCTGCGGGGGCAGGAGCATCAAGCCCTGGTAAATCTGCCAGAGCCGGTAAGGGACGTACAAGTAGGGAATCATCACCCAGACCACGGAGTGAAACCAACGCAGCGCCACAACTTCAGATAAAACTTGCCAACTCAACACGGCAAAGTAAGCGACAAACACAGCCAATACGCGATCGTCGCCCCGCCATATCAGCATTGTGGCTAGGGGCACCACTCCTCCCACTACCTGCACGGTTAAAAACCAGCCCTTGAACCAAGCTGGTAGCGGTTGCGGCAAGCTAAAGGGCTGCAACTGTCTCCAGGCCCAACCCACAAGCAGCAGAAATAAAGTAGCAGCGACTAAAAAGAGGAGGCTCTCGAAGAGGATATTTAGATTGGTGGAAGAAGTGACTGGCAATATCAAGACCTCTTCTAGTCGTACTTAATTTTCAGCAACAAAATAATCAAGGTCAAAACAAAAGTGACTAAATTTGCCAAAATTACGGGTAGTGCATGAATGAATAGCCCATAGGTTAACCACAAAAAGACGCCTGTTGCAAAAGTAATCAACATCCCTAGAGAAACATCTTTAGCCGATTTGGACTGCCAAGTTTGCGTTAACTGGGGTATAAAAGCGATTGTTGTTAATGTCCCAGCAACTAACCCAACAGTCGTGACAAAGTTCTCGTTGATCGCGGATGAGAGTAATGCTGCAATCACAGTTTCATGCCAAATCTTTGTTGTAATTGTAGTGGTATTGCTTAGGAAGCAGCGTTGGATAAACGGCTTGCGTAAGTGACATCGCTGTAATGACTAGAATCACTGCTGTCAGTAATGTTGATATAGGTTGGTAAGCACTCATCCACCTAATCTAGTGCGATCAAGTTTTTGGAAATTGACCTAAGCTGGGTTTCCGGTACCAGCGGTCTCTGCTGCTTAGAACTGCGTGACGGGAAGTTAGAGCTTTTAGATCTTCACTGCCGCACCGAGATTGCTGGTATTCTCGTCTGGGTAGATTCCTAGTTACTGTTACTACCTCAGCAGTTTGGAATGATTGCCGTAGATGCACCGACATTTCTCCGAGCGGCAAGGCTTTGTAGAGCTAAACTGCATAAGATTAACTTCAACGAAGCAAGGCTCACGGGAACCATCATGCCTGACAGCAGCATTCATGATTCGATATCCCTTAGGTAGAACTAAGATTCTAGTGACTGAAGGGCGAGGTCCATAAATACTTGCTGCGATCGCCGCTCCGGTTCACCTTTAGTAGGGTGACGCTGTACGTACTGACCGTCAGACTGGAGCTCCCAAGCTTGGCAGTTATCGGCCAGCAGAATTTCCAGCATCCCTTGCAGTTGCTGGGCGATCGCTGGGTCTTCAACAGGAGTAATCGCTTCTACCCTTCGGTCTAAGTTGCGCGATCGCCAATCCACACTACCTATGAACACCTTTGGTTGTCCCTGGTTGTGGAAATAATAAATGCGTGAATGTTCTAAGAATCTCCCAATAATACTAATCACACGAATATTCTCACTAACTTGAGACACTCCAGGCCGCAGACAGCACATCCCCCGGACGATTAGATCAATTTGCACCCCCGCTTGGGACGCCTCATAAAGGGCAATGATGAATTCTTGATCCGTCAAGGCATTGGTTTGGATCATAATTCGACCTTGGTGCCCCTGCCGCTGCAGCTTCGTTTCTCGATGAATCAAGGCCAACATGCGATCTCGCATATTCACTGGCGCAACCAGTAGCTTGCGATAGACGCGCTGGCGAGAGTAACCCGTCAGGTAATTAAATAAATCTGTTAAATCAGCGCCTAAGTCTTTACGGCAGCTAAAAAGCCCCAAATCTGTGAATTGCCGAGCTGTTTTAGGGTTGTAGTCTCCGGTGCCAATGTGGACGTAGCGGCAAATGCGACTGCCTTCTCGCCGTACCACCATCGCTGTCTTGGTATGGGTTTTCAGATTTGCCAAACCATAGACTACATGAACCCCAACTTTTTCTAGTTTGCGTGCCCAGACAATATTATTTTGCTCATCAAATCGTGCTTGCAGCTCAACCAAGACAGCAACTTGTTTCCCGTTTTCAGCCGCAGCAATTAAAGCATTGAGAATTGAAGAGTCTCCAGAGGTCCTGTAAAGGGCCATTTTGATTGCCAGCACATCAGGATCATCGGCAGCTTGGGTGATAAAGCGCTGGACCGAAGCCGTAAAAGATTCATAAGGATAGTGAACTAGCAGATCACCCTGGCGAATCACCGAGAAAATATCGTCTTCGCCCGTAACATGCTGCTCCAGTTTGCGCAGGCGAGGCGGCACAACCGGTGACCAATCTGGTTCTTTCAGATGAGGGAAGGGAAGATCCCTAAGCGCGATCAAATCACTGAGGCAAAGCAGACCCTCAACTTCATAAATATCGTTTTGTTGCAAAGCCAGTTCCTGCATCAGCATCTGGCGGATCTCAGGCGGGGCGGAAGCCTCAATTTCTAGCCGTACGATGGAGCCAAAGCGCTGCCGCCGCAGTTCTTGCTCAATCGCGATCAGCAAATCATCGGCTTCTTTGGCAAGTTCCAAATCAGCACTGCGTGTAATCCGAAACGGATGGTACTCCAGGATGGTCATTCCTGGAAATAAAGATTCTAAGTTGTGGGTGATCACCTGCTCCAGCGGTACACCGTACCAAGCGGGCGACTGGTTGTGTGACCAAAGATTTTCAGCTAAGGGAATCAAGCGGGGTAATGAATTGGGTACCTTAACCCTGGCAAAATGTTCTTCACCGTTAGCAATATCTTTAATCAAAACAGCTAGGTTAAGGCTGCGACTAGAAATATAAGGAAAAGGGTGAGAGGGATCGACCGCTAGAGGCGTTAATACCGGAAAAATTTGAGTTTCAAAGTACTGGTTAATATAGCTGCGCTGCTCCGCGTTCAGGTCATTGAAGTTGAGCAGGTGAATGCCTTGAGCTCCTAGTTGAGGTCGTAATTCGTGTTCAAAGTAGCGATGTTGTTCCACCACTACGGGATGTAATTTCTGGTTGATTGCGTCTAGTTGGGCTTGAGGCGTCATGCCATCAGCACTGTACTGGTGCACCTCTGCCTCAACCTGTTGCTTCAACCCGGCAACCCGGATCATAAAGAATTCGTCCAGATTGCTGCTGAAAACAGTCATAGCCTTCAAGCGCTCCAACAGCGGAGTTTGTGGGTCAAAAGCTCTCTGTAAAACCCGGTTGTTAAACTCTAACCAGCTCAGGGCGCGGTTGAAGTAATATTGAGGATCGCTAAGATTAATTTCAACAGCATTTTTCTTAGTACTCGGCATAAATCTCAGGGGTTTCAATAGATAGGTTTGCCACCCTAGCCATCGTTATTTTGAGGCAAGGTTCACAATCTTGGGCCCAGTGGTTCTGACCTGCTTAAGATGGTTCAACCTCTGGCTTTCAGGCAGGACTCTAGTAGCTGCGTATACATTAACTCTACCAGCTCAGGCTTGTAGCAGCAGAGCGATCGCTAGAACTGCAATGATGGTAGTGTTCGCTGCAAATAGTGGTGGTAGCGGCTTTGCAATTGCTGCGGGCTGAGTCCACCTGTCCAGTACTCGACCAAGGCATGGCCAAAGGCCCAGGCATCTTGAGCGGCGGGGGCAGACGTTTCTAGCAGTAAGGGCCACAACACTTGTAAATCAAAACTACGAGAACCAGCATCAGTACGGGGCATCAATAGAGAAAACAGTTCATAGGCAATCTGGAGTTTTCCCATCACCACAGGCGCTTGTTCTACAGGAATCTTTTGCGCCAGCAGGACGGCTAAGCTGGGTGAGCCGGTGATCAGGGTAGAAATAAAACTCAAAACGGGACTTTTGAGCAAAGAAGCTAGCCCCTGAGTGGTACTCATTTGGAGGGCGTACTGGTCAATCACCTTTGCCGCCGCCAAACTGCGTGTCTCTAAATCCTGCAGAAAGCGGGCCAGCCGCAGTTGCTTAGCTGGGGCGATCGCATTGATTAAAACCTCGGAAAGGGTTGAGACTCCCCAGGCAACTCGACCTTGGATGGCATCACCCGTGACTAAGGGTAAAATCGACTGGCAGTAAGGTCCGAGCACTTCCTGCCGGTACTGGAGTGCTTCCCGGATCGAGCGTTCTTTCGGCTGGCTACCTTGTCGCCAGTCATAGGGAGGGCGCCACTCTCGCACAGGACGCAAGCGATCGACCTGGGTCAAGACAGCAATAATAGGCAATTTGCTGTCTGCCGCTTGGACGGCAGTGAGAAAATCCAAATCCATTTTCAGGGCCGGGTCTGTTGCAGGCGTGACCAGCAAGAGGGCATCGACATCTTGCACTTGAGCCAGGACTTGCTCGCGCAGTTCCGGGCGACCAATCTGCTCATAGCCGGGGGCATCCCACAGGATCAAGCTTTCGCCGACCGCTGTTTTTAAGTGATAGTCCTGCACTCGGTCTGTGCTCGGCAAAACATCAACTGCAGCTTGCTCACTCTTAAATAAGGTATTGATTAAGCTACTTTTACCGGCCCCTGTGCGCCCGATCAGCAGCAGGTTGACAGGCTCCTGTTCTAGGTTCCGCCGATCCGTCTGGCTGAAGATTTCTCTCAGGGTTTTAGTCTGCGGTAGCTTTGGTTCAGATAGCTCCAAGGGCTTGGCGGCTGTGCCACTGTAGAGGGCAATCGCCCGTTTTCCCAGAGCTTTGAGGGCTTGTTCACGCAGTAGCTGCCCCAAATTGACAATTAGTTGCTGGTTTGCGGTGGCGCTGTAGCGTTGAGTTGCAGTTTTTGCTAAGGCGGCAGCTGGGTTCAATAGCCATTGCGTCCAGTTCCAAATCTTGAGTGCGGTTTGCGTGGCAGGCTCTAGTTTTTGATAAAGTTCATAAGCATCGTAGGCTTGGCCGATCGTGATCTGGTTTAAAGCGGGTGATAGCTGCTGCATCCAACGCTCAACGTCCGTTACTGTGTCGCGGAGCAGTCCATAAGCTTGGGGAACGTAAATGTTGAGTAGAGGACGCTTCACTTGTGGGTAGTAGACTTTGGCGATCGCGGCAATCAGGGTTTGACAGCGCTGAGAAAAAATTGCCCAGTTCTCCCAGGGGGGAACGTCTTCCCGGGCAGCAAGCAGCACTTTCTGCACTTCTGCCTCAGCTTGCTGCGCCAGGTTAGATCCGGCTACCGAGGGTAGAGATTCAGATTGGTCAGCCTCATCTAGTTCAGCCAGGGCAGTCTCGACCTGCTCGATTGCTGGGGGACGCAGCCACTTGACCAACAGCCAGCGCCAACCCGCAAATAGGAGGACAACCACAGCCCAGATCCAGTTGATGCCCCACTGGTGGATCTGGAATCCTGCCGCAGTTGTCAGAAACCCCAGGATTGCAGTGATCGGCAAGGCCAGAACAACCCATTGCCAAACTTTCAGACGTACCATTATTACTTATTGTCAATACTTTGTTTTTAGTTTAGGCAATATTGCTGTTCATGCTTGATCAGCCAAATTAAGACATTAAAAAAGCCCTGGACTCATCCGGGGCTTGTAACTTTTTCTTCCAGGTTTTGGTTTGTTTCTTTAGTTGGCGCAGTCTAGCCGATGCCTGCCTGGATTTATTATTTCGTCCTTGTCGTCTGGGCGATTCCCAGGATTTTAACCTCATTACTAACCTCCTACTTTAAGGAGCAAGATAACTTGATTATAAAAGGTAGAACCGGAAGGAATCTACAGTTGAAGCCCATAAATCCCTCCCGGTGCAGATTGCAAAAGTTACTAGAAAGCTAGGAAATTATGCAGCTGTATCCTCTCGGTTGAGCTGGCGCTCAATAGTCTCGATTGCAGCGTTAAGCCCTGCTAGTCTGGTCTCTAAATCATCTCGCATCGCCTGAAGGAACTTGAGCTTACGTTCTTGATAGCTTCTGCGGGAAATAGGCTCACCGCCCCAGCAGGTATTAGTCCAAAAAGGAAACATAGTGCATCCTTGAAATCTATTTCTTATTCCATCTTGACCAAAGTTTTAGGGCATGATCGCAGGCAATGGGTAGCGATTGCCGTATCAGTTTCTAGGTAAAATCCGGCTTTGGCTCAGCTGCGATCGCGCGGTTTTACGTTTTTATCACCTAATTATTACTTTCCCATTTCTGAACTGGTCATTTCTGAATTGACCGTTGCTGGATGGGGATGTTGGTGGTAGGCTGTCACCTAGCTTTCAGATATCATGTTGTTTGTCACCATTAGGGGGGTTAAGTGACCAAGGTCGTACTAGCCAGTCTGAGACGCTGGATTGGCAGCCGTGGTAGTTCACTGCCATCCCAGCCTGACAGTGTCTGGAAAATAGAGCGCGGGGTCGTGCGCACGGTAACCTGGACCGAAGCGGGTACCCCGATCACTTTAGGCTATTGGGGACCTGGGGACGTGGTCGGCCAACCCCTGTCTCGGGTCAGTCCCTATCAGATTGAGTGCTTGACAAGTGTTGAAGCCAGTCTGGTGCCCGCTCACTTGTGGCATCAAGTTTTGGATTCTATTGTTTTACATGGGCAACAGGTAGAAGAACTTCTGAGTATTCTTCACCAGGAACGTATCCCCCTGCGCTTGCTGCAAATATTGGGCTGGTTAGCCCAGAAGTTCGGTCGTCAGGTGGACCAAGGACAACTTATTGATCTGCGGTTGACCCATCAAGAGATTGCAGGCGTAATTGGAACAACGCGAGTAACCGTGTCGCGGCTGCTCAAAAAGCTGGAGCGAGAGGGGCGGATCAGGCGTTTTCGGCAGCATATTGTTCTTTGCCACCATTAGCTTCAGTGATCGTAGGGCTCCCCTTTCAGCAGTAACTTGTACCAGCTCTTAGAGAGAAAACCTTGATGCGAGAATGAAGAGACGCTCAATCAAGAGTTGCTAGGGGCAGGTGAGTAATGGCTAAACAACGTGAACTCCCTGATTGGGAGCAGTTATACCAGGAGAAGGAAGTAGAATCTATGCCTTGGTTCAATCCGGAGCTTGATCCGGAGCTTGACCAAGCCTTAACAAGGCTAGAGCTCCATCAAGGAGCAGTATTGGATCTAGGCACTGGGCCTGGAACCCAAGCCATAGCATTAGCCGAGCGCGGCTTTCAGGTGACGGCTACCGATCTTTCCGCTACCGCCATCCGTAAAGCTGAGAGTCGAGCTAAAGCAAAGGGGCTAGACATCGCCTTTAAGCAGGACAACATCCTCAACAGCCAGCTTGACCAAGATTTTGATTTTGCCTGGGACCGAGGTTGTTTCCATGTGTTTCCGCCCGAGCAGCGGCAGGATTACGTTCAGGTAGTTGCTCGGCTTATTAAGCCTGATGGTTACTTGTTTTTGAAGTGCTTTAGTTACTTGCAGCCCGGGGAAGAAGGCCCGTATCGCTTTACTGGCGAAGAGATTCAAGAGATTTTTAACCGTCACTTCCAAGTCTGCTCGGTCATTGAAACGGTGTACCAGGGAACCTTAGACCCTTTACCACGGGCCTTGTTTTGCATCTTACAACGCCAGTAAAATTTGACTGTGAGAAGGAGCAACTACTAAACAGTAAGTCGACACGGTATCTCAACAGCTTAATTAAGCTAGCCCTAATGTCTATGCTCGCGCTAGTGGACTGGCACCACCTCGCGCCACAAGCAAATACCCGTCCTGGTAAGCAAAATGGCAGAGGCTCGATAAGCATCCAAGAAACAGCGCAAGCGCGATCGCGCTTGCGTTATCGCCCATCCCCCTGACCAATACTGCACAATAGTGATAACTGAATCACTTCACGGCAGTTATCTATGCGCGTAATCTTAATGACCGGGAAAGGGGGCGTTGGTAAAACCTCCGTTGCTGCTGCGACTGGGTTACGTTGTGCAGAGCTGGGGTATAGAACCTTAGTCTTAAGTACTGACCCAGCTCACTCTCTGGCAGACAGCTTTGATCTGGAACTAGGACACGAGCCGGTCCAGGTGCGATCGCATCTGTGGGGTGCAGAACTTGATGCCTTGATGGAGCTAGAAGACAACTGGGGAGCAGTGAAGCGCTACATCACGCAAGTGCTCCAGGCAAGAGGGCTAGAAGGCATCCAAGCGGAGGAGCTGGCAATTTTACCGGGGATGGACGAAATCTTTAGCCTGGTGAGGATGAAGCGCCACTACGACGAACAACAGTACGATGTCTTGATCATTGACTCTGCCCCCACAGGCACGGCACTACGGCTATTAAGTTTACCAGAGGTAAGTGGTTGGTACATGCGGCGTTTCTACAAGCCGCTGCAAAAGATGTCGGTTGCCCTGCGACCACTGGTAGAACCTTTCTTCAGACCGATCGCCGGATTTTCTCTACCAGATAAAGAGGTCATGGATGCGCCCTACGAGTTCTATGAACAGATTGAATCCTTGGAAAAAATCTTGACAGACAATAGTCAAACCTCTGTGCGCCTGGTCACCAATCCTGAAAAAATGGTCATTAAGGAGTCACTACGTGCCCACGCGTACCTCAGTCTGTACAATGTTGCAACTGACTTGATTGTGGCAAATCGGATTATTCCGGATGAAGTCAGTGACCCTTTTTTCACTCGTTGGAAGGAAAATCAACAGCAGTACCGTCAAGAGATCCATCAAAACTTCCAGCCATTACCAGTCAAAGAAGTACCGCTATATCCGGAAGAGCTATGTGGCATACCTGCTTTGGAACGCTTGAAAGATACTCTCTACCAGGATGAAGACCCAACGCAGGTTTACTACAAAGAAACCACACTCCGGGTGGTGCAGGATGGGGGACACTACAGCCTGGAACTTTACCTGCCAGGAATACCTAAAAGCCAAGTTGAACTGAGCAAATCGGCCGATGAGTTAAACATTCGCATTGGCAACCATCGACGTAACCTAGTTCTGCCGCAAGCCCTAGCCGCCCTACAACCAACAGGGGCAAAAATGGAGTCAGACTACCTCAAGATTAGCTTTGGTGATACCTAAATTCAAACTAGGTGCTAAGCAGACCGGGGAGCCATGAGTGAACTTTAAGCTGCCAACTGAGAAGCAGATTCTAAATCACTATCACAATGGCACTCTTGGGGGGCATAGGATTGATAAATCTGTACAGCCTCGTTCATCCGCAGCCCTATATTTTCCATCAAGATTAGATGTGCCACGCTTGCTTGTGGGTTCATCAGTGCCGTTACTAGGGTTGCACTCTCTTTACGATTGATTGGTCGCTTCCAGTGCGCCTCTAAAGCTTTTTCAGCTCGGTGGCGACAAAATACTTGCATAAAACCTGATCTAGAGACATCTTGCTAGGTATTATTACCTAACATCTTCAGAGCATCTCGTATCATCCTTTACGAAACCTAGTCTAAGCTCGAATTTGAATGGGCATAATCAGGTAGGTCATTTTTCGGCCGCCTAGGGGAGAAAGCACCGCGGGTGTTGTTTCGGAATTGCACTGTAGTTGCACCTGCGCACCGCTCATCGCTTTCAATCCGTCCACCATATACTTCACATTAAAGGCAATCTCAAGAGAACTAGGAGCCTCTCCTTGGCTCTGGGATGAATGGTGGGAGATTTGTGCTGGTAAAGACTCTTCTCCACTGCCAAAGGCAGGCGCTTCTGCTGACAAAGCGAGTTGTTGGCTGTTGTTGTCAATCGTCAATTTGACCACATTGTTTTTTTGGGCTGCCAGTACAGCAATCCGCTCTAGAGAGGCGACTAAAAGCGATCGCTCAACTGTCACCTGCCAGCTAAACTGCTGGGGAATCAGTTGATGATAGTTAGGATATTGTCCCTCTAGTAGCCGACAACTCAAACGGTCTGAACCATCGGGCTTGACAAATTCAAAGCTAATCTGGCTCACGTCAAATCTAAGGGACAATGGTTTCTCTAAATCATTTGAGGTACGGCCCATCATCCGCTCTAGTTCTCGCAATGCCTTGGCGGGAATTGTCACTGAGGTGTCAGGCAGTTCCGCCCCATGAGCTGAGGTAGTAACGGCTAAACGATGACCATCCGTTGCCGCAAATTCAAGGGAATCGAGTTGGCTACTGAGGTGTAGACCGGTCAGCACCTGTTTAGTTTCATCGGTGCTAGCGGCAAATAATGAACCCTGCAATCCATCCAGAAGCGTAGCCGCCGGCAATACTAATGGCAGGGCATCTTGAATCTCCGGTAGACCAGGAAACTCTTCTGCCGTAATACCTTGCATCTGGTAATGGCCGGATGCACAGGCTAATGTTACTGCTAGCTCGTGGGCATTAATTTCAATCGCAGTATTCGGCAGACGTGAAACAATATCGTTGAGAAAGCGCGCAGGAAGTGTGATTGCCCCTTTAGCCTCGACTTGAGCCGGAATCCACACCTGTATGCCTAGACTTAAGTCAAAAACCGTCAAACCTAATCGTGACTCTTCAGCTGTGAGTAGAACGTTCGCAAGAACTGGATGAGCAGGATTTGCAGGTACAACTCGGCTCAGGAGAGACAACTTGGCACTGAAATCGCTTTGGGCACAAACCAGTTTCATCAAGTTTTAATTACTAAGTTTCAACTACTCAAACTTTAATTCGCCTACTTCTGATTAGAAACACCGAGGTGCTAATCAGCTGCTATACCCTCAGCTTGGATGCACATCCTACCACCCCTGCCAGTAATCCGCTAGTCAGCTTGTCAATTGCCTGCTAAAGATTCCTTCTAAATATTTTTAAATTTAAAGATAGTAGTAGTAGAGTCTGTGGAAAATGTGGAAAACTTTTTAAAACCATTGTTCCCAAAAGCTTTGAGCTAGATCTGCCCTGTGGAAAACCTGTGGAGAAAGTAGGGGGTTTTTCCACAGGGCAGATAAGCTTAGCAAAATTATCCCCAGAATGCTTAGGTTTTCCACAGGTTTTCCACAGCTTATTCCACAGAAAAAGGCTATTTTTCCACAGGCTATTCTTCGGTTTACAAATATTTACGACAAAATTTATTATAAATTAATGATAGGTTTTTTTAAGCTAAGATTACTTGAATTGCCAAGTCAAGGCTTCAAGCTTGGGCCTGGCTAGCCGAGTTAATACGCTCGGTTAGTTGGCGGATAGTTTGGGCCATTTTTGGATCAGTACGCTGCAATTCCGAGATCTTCTCACAGCTGTAAATCACTGTGGTATGGTCTTTGCCGCCAAATTCCTCTCCTATTTTCGGTAAGCTTAGCCCGGTATGATGGCGCATCAGATACATGCCAATTTGTCGTGCCAAGCTAGTTTCTCGGCGGCGGGAGCTGCTTTTAAGATCTTCTAAGGGAACTCGAAACATGTCGACAATGGCTGTCAGCACTGTTTCTGGTGAAGCTTCAATGATCTCAGTCGCCGGGTTCAGCACGGGGGAAATATTCTCGACGGTCATTGGTAGTCCCGAAATCGAGATGTAAGCTACTGCCCGGATCAAGGCTCCCTCTAGTTCTCGGATGTTAGAGGTGTAATTGGAGGCAATGTACTCAATTACCTCTCTGGGTAAACGGATATTTTCGTACTCAGCCTTTTTTTGCAGAATTGCCATCCGGGTTTCGAGATCAGGAGCTTGAATGTCAGCGATCAAACCCATAGAGAAGCGAGAGCAGAGACGTTCCTGTAGACGCGGAATTTGGCTAGGAGGACGGTCAGAAGCTAGTACTACCTGTTTGCCTGCTTCATGCAGGGTGTTGAAAGTGTGGAAAAACTCCTCCTGGGTGTACTCTTTGCCCTCAATAAATTGGATATCATCCACCAGCATCACATCCACCGCCCGGTAGTGTTCTCGGAAGCTTTGCATACTGTCTTTGCGAATCGCTGCAATCAAGTCGTTGGTAAATTGCTCTGTAGAAACATAGAAGATCTTCGAATCGGGACGGATTTCCAAACGATAATGACCAATCGCTTGCATGAGATGGGTTTTGCCTAGACCAACACCACCACATAAAAATAGGGGATTAAATTCTCGGCCCGGAGATTCTGCCACCGCCAAGCAGGCAGCATGGGCCATGCGGTTGTTGGGACCAACAACGAAGCGCGAAAAGCTGTACTTGAGATTGAGGTCAGTCGGCTTTTGCTGGCTTGGCCTTGTATTCTCTGGGGTATTAGCTTTGGCGGGTAGGGGGGAGATAATGCCGGGATCAGTGGCGTTACCAACGTCATCCCCTTGGGCAATCACGATTTGAATGTCAACTGGGTGACCAAGCACATCCTGTACCACGTCAAAAATCGTTTTAATGTAGTACTTTTGCAGCCAGTTGCGGGCGAAGGGATTGGGGGTAAGAATGACTAAGCGATCGCCCTCTAGTTTCTGCGCACTAGCGGTTTTAATCCACGTTTCAAATGTCGGACGGCTTAGCTGAAGCTGCAATCGCTCAAGTACCTGGCTCCAAAGACTTTCAACGGAAATTTCCACAACTTACCTCAATTGCAAACCCTACTTAAGACAATGAACGCGACTGGGGCCGGAAGCTAGGCTCGCTTGAAGGCCAATCTTATCGGGGTAAACCCTGGGCAAGCTCCCTAATCGACGCGTATGACAGATATGCTTTCGCACAAAAATATTACAGGCATCATCAAACCAATTGCCCTGGCTTTGACAAAGGGCAGTCGAGGTCTCGCAGTCACAAGTGATAAGATTGTAGACTATGAATTCTTGGTTGATTTCGAATCTGCTGTAGTCATTCAAAACTATCATGACCAAACGTACCCTCGGCGGCACTAGTCGTAAACGCAAAAGAACATCTGGATTTAGAGCTCGCATGCGCTCTCATACAGGCCAAGAGGTGATCAAAGCCCGGCGCACTAAAGGGCGTGTCCGGCTTGCTGTTTAAGCCAGACAGTGAGTCTGACACCTAGATTGGAACATGTTGCCACCAGCCAATCGACTGAGACAGTCTCGGGATTTTACTACGATCTATCAAGGTGGAGTCCGCCGTTCCGCCCGTAGTCTTGCCTTACGGGCATTGCAAACTAGGGGTGCTTCTGGTGCTAGCAGGCAACCAACCCGGATTGGTGTTGTTGTAAGCCAGAAAGTCAGCAAACGAGCCGTTGACCGCAACCGCATTAAACGGCAAATCCGCTCAGCCTGTCGCCAGCTTTTGCCTAGCCTGGTGCCGGGCTGGTCAGTGGTACTTGTGGTCAGGCACTCGGCATTACAATGTGAGTACCGCGAAATTCTGAGAGAATTAAAGCAGTTATTGGCAGAGGCAGAGGTGCTGAGTGGGCATTAAGGAAGAGGTTTATTTTGAGGGTGGTCCGCATACTGGTGATCTGATTATCAACATCCTGCTTGGATTCACAATTATCTGCCTGCCGCTAACGGTGGGGGCGATCGCTAGGGCTTTGTGGCTGCGCTATCGAGTTACGAATCGGCGGCTGACTGTGATGGGGGGATGGCGAGGTCGCGATCGCTCAGACATTATCTATTCAGAAATTAAAAAAATTGTCACCGTTCCCAGAGGCTGGGGTGGCTGGGGCGACATGGTAGTTACGTTGAAGGACGGGAATCGTTTAGAACTACGAGCGGTGCCGAAGTTCCGAGAACTCTCCGATTACATCCAAAGCAAGCTGTCATTGCCAGCCCAGAGTGTGAGTGGTGCTTTAGGTGGCCAGTAGCCTAATTGTAGTAGCCTGAGCCGAAGAGATGCCTGCTGTGCAGAAACTAAAGGCAATGGCATTTCAACGGTGCCGCGCTTGCCAGCTTAAAAATTTGAAATAATTCGATAGATTAGATTCAGCAAACTAAAGCAGATAGATTAACCGAACATGGATTTTGGTATTGGGTTTCTTTCTAACAACGTCATGTTGCCGATCCTGGACTTCTTTTACGGGATCGTCCCTAGCTATGGCCTGGCGATCGTCGCCTTGACTCTAGTCGTGCGCTTTGCGGTCTACCCGCTTAGTGCTGGCTCAATCCGCAATATGCGTCGCATGAAAGTCGCCCAGCCAGTGATGCAAAAGCGGGTCAAAGAAGTTCAAGAGAAATACAAGAATGACCCGGCCAAGCAGCAGGAGGAGATGAGCAAAGTCTATAAGGAATTTGGCAATCCATTGGCTGGCTGCCTACCTGTGGTGCTTCAAATGCCAATTTTGTTTGCTTTGTTTGCCACATTGCGAGGGTCACCATTCTCGGACGTCAATTACACATTTAATTTACAAATCTTGCCCCAGGAGCAAATTGAGCAGATCCAACCGCAAGCTTTTACGACGAAGCCCCAAAATATCTACATCACCGAAGGGGTGCACCGTCCTGTCACGGCGATTTTACCTGGCGGTAACCGGCTAGCTGTCGGTCAAAAGGAAACGGTCCAGTTCCAAACTGCTAGCGGTGAGCCCTTAAGGAAGCTACTGGAAGATTACTCTCAAACAGATAACATGCCTCGCTGGAAGGCGACTAAGGGTGAAGCACGGGTAAAGGTGAGCGAGCAAGGAGAAATTGAGGCCCTTCAACCAGGAGAGGCAACCATTCAGGGAACTGCCCCTGGCATTGCCTCGAATAAAGGATTTTTGTTCATTGATAAACTAGGTCGTGTTGGTGCTTTTGATCCCGGTATCGTTGAGACTGCCGTAGATGGTTCCCTGCGTATTCACTGGGCAGGGATTCACTGGGATATCATCGCGATGGTGGTAGGGTTTGGTCTCAGTTTGTGGGTCAACCAGCTGCTTTCCGGTCAACAGGGTGCTGGTGCTAACCCTCAGCAGGCAACGGTCAATAAAATCACGCCTGTCCTATTTTCGGGGATGTTCCTATTTTTCCCCTTACCAGCAGGGGTCCTGCTGTATATGCTGATTGCAAATATCTTCCAGACCGCTCAGACATTTATCCTCGGACGCGAACCCTTACCCGAAAACCTTCAAAAACTGGTAGAGCTAGAGGAAAAAGCTAGCCAGGAACGAGGGACGTTACCCTTTGAACCTGGGCGTGCCAAGAAACTTGAGCCCAAACCCTCCAAGAAGAAGACGTCAGCTTAGTTATGACTAGCGAACAGGTACAGCGAGGCCAACAGTGGTTGACAGAGTTGCTCCAACGGGCTGGTTTTCCAACTTCAGTTCGGATAGAACAACCTGATCCTGTCCATCCAGCCCTAGCAGAGATGGGGAACTGGCTAACCATTGATGAATCAAACTTAGCCCCTGAGCAAGTTGGGTTGTTAATGGGAGCCGCTGGGGTAACGCTGGATGCCATGCAATATCTAGCAAATACGACCTTAAACCTCAGACAACCAGAAGACCAACAAACTAACTACATTCTAGAGTTAGCGGGTCACCGAGCGCGTCGGCAAGCTGAATTGTTGAAGTTAGCCGAGTCAGCTGCCGCCGAAGTTCGGCAAACTGGTACAGAGGTGGAAATGCAACCGCTGTCGGCGGTTGAGCGGCGGATGATTCACACGATCTTGCAGCAAGCTCCAGACTTAGAGACCTACAGTCGTGGTCAAGAGCCTCAGCGCTGTTTAGTTGTGCGACCTGTACAAGGATAGGTGTTTGGGAGCCTCGGAATAGCTTAAGCTGGAATGGACTGATAGCTATTTTGTGGAGGTCTTGCTATGAAGGCGATCCATATTCCTCAACTAACCCAAGCGACTGAGCAGACTGAGGTTATTGAAGTCAATGAGTTTTTACCAAGTTTAGAGACCTTAACACCGATTCAAGGGCAAATCCGGGTAAACCATCAGGGTAATTACCTAGATGTCTCAGCACAGGCAGAGACGATTATTACCCTGGCTTGCGATCGCTGTTTGCAGCAGTATAATCATCGTCTGACCACTAACGCTTCCGAGATCATTTGGCTAGATGAAGCGCCCCCATCAACGGTCCCAGAACCTACAGAGGTGGAGCTGACCGCGGAGGACTTAGTAGAAACCTTGCCCGCCCGGGGTTACTTTGATCCCAATGTCTGGCTTTACGAGCAACTATGCTTGGCGATTCCCCAAAAACAGCTTTGTGAGCAGCAGTGTGCAGGAATTAAACCGGTGGTTGAACCGGAAGGCGCTATTCTTGATCGGCGCTGGGCTGCCTTAGCTGACCTAAAACAGAACGAATTCCAGGAACATAACGGCGGCTAGCATGAGTTTTAGCGACGAATTTGAGCTACTCCTGAAAGCTCGCTACCCCCTGGTCTATATCTCAACTCGGGAAGAAGAGCGGGTAGAAGCGGCGATCGCCTACTCTGCGAAGCGTCAGGGCAATCGTACCATTTATACTTGGGACTTTGTCGAGGGTTACCAGGGCAACCCCAACGATGCTGGATTTGGTAAGCGTAACCCTCTGCAAGCGCTTGAATTAGTCGAAAAATTGCCTGCCACTTCCCCCGCCATATTCGTGCTGCGGGACTTTTATCGCTTTTTGGAGGATGTGGCGGTTTCTCGCAAGCTGCGTAACCTAGCGCGGTTACTGAAATCTCAACCGAAGAATATTGTCTTGCTAGCCAGTACCATTACCATCCCCAATGACCTGAGCGAAGTCTTGACGATTTTGGAATTTCCGCTACCGGCCCCACCAGAAATTAAAACGGAAGTGGAGCGGTTACTCGCGGCCTTGGGTAAACCGTTGGAAGAACGAACACTCGATGAGCTGGTCCGCTCTTGCCAGGGGCTATCTATGGAGCGGATTCGACGGGTTCTAGCACGGGCGATCGCCACCGCCGGTCAACTCACTTCTGAGCATGTGGATTTAATCTTAGAAGAAAAGCGCCAGACGATTCGCCAAACTCAAATCCTTGAATTCTACCCAGCGCGGGAAAATATTTCTGATATTGGGGGGCTAGACAACCTCAAAGACTGGTTACTGCGACGAGGTGGTGCCTTTTCCGAGCGGGCCCGGCAGTATGGCTTGCCCCATCCGAAAGGGCTATTGCTGGCTGGTATCCAAGGAACGGGAAAGTCACTAACAGCTAAAGCGATCGCCCACCACTGGCATTTACCCCTACTGCGACTAGATGTTGGTCGGTTATTTGCCGGTTTAGTTGGGGAATCGGAATCTCGGACTCGTCAGATGATTCAGCTGGCAGAAGCTCTGGCCCCCTGCATTCTTTGGATTGATGAAATTGATAAAGCCTTTTCTGGATTAGACGGTAGAAGTGATTCTGGGACAACCGGGCGAGTATTTGGTACCTTCATCACTTGGCTAGCTGAGAAAACCTCTCCTGTCTTTGTGGTTGCCACCGCCAACAATATTCAAACTCTCCCCCCGGAAATGCTCCGCAAAGGCCGGTTTGACGAAATCTTTTTTGTTGGCCTACCTACTCAAGAGGAACGCCAGGCAATTTTTGCTGTACACTTGTCCCGGTTGCGCTCTTATAACCTGTCGAGTTATGACCTTGATCGTCTAGCCTATGAAACACCTGATTTTTCCGGTGCTGAAATAGAGCAAACGATTATTGAAGCCATGCACATTGGTTTTAGTCAAAATCGTGACTTTACAACCGATGACATCCTAGAGGCTGCTAGCCAGATTGTGCCGCTGGCGCGCACTGCCCACGACCAAGTTCAGTTTCTCCAAGACTGGGCAGCCTCCGGAAAAGCACGGTTAGCCTCTAAACACAGTTCCCTTAGTTGCCGGATTCAGCGCCAGTTGCAACAGCCGGACTAAGAGCTATGCTCTGTGGCTCTACTCTAGGAATCCGATGGATAGGGAGCCAGCCTATCCACCTGATGTTTTTAATTTCTAATTCATGAAATTGTCTAGCATTGTCAAGTTTCTTCTGGGTACAATCCTCGGAATTTCTATTCTGCTGGGCGCGAGTGCAGCAGTCGGCTATTACTTCTTAACGCGGTTGACCCAAACGCCACCAAAACCCATTTTTGCCAACGACGTAGAGGCAACCACTCCTCCCGCTAAAGTAACTAAGACGCCTACTAAATCCGGCTCCGCTGCTGGTAATTCGACATCCTCAAAACCCAGTGGCTACCGAGCGCGAGTTGTCTTTCCTGATGGTCTATTACTCAGAGATAGTCCTAGCGTGAATGCCAATCAGATTGGTGACGTGGCTCATAACGAAGAAGTGATCGTTTTAGCAGAAAGTAGTGATCAGCTTTGGCAGCGTGTTCGTCTGGAAACTGAAGAGGTTGAAGGTTGGGTCAAAGCTGGCTATACAGAGCGAGCAGAGTAGGGGCAATTCAGGATCGCGGAGCATCTCCGTAGAAGCCGCTCATGCCCTGACTTTGTAGCCGAACTACCTACTGATGACCTCAAGCCTTTTCTTGCAAAGATGCGGAAGTACCTCAAGGATGGTATGCGTTTGGAGTGGTTAATCGGTCCTAAACTTCAACCAGTCAAACATCGATCAATCAAAGAAAGTGCTGGAGATTTTACAGTCTTCCACGGCTGATCAGAGTAAGGTGTGCTGCCAAAGTTTTTGCTAGACTTCACTCAAATCAGATCTTCGTAAGCCTCCGCATCATACGTTCTAGTGTTGGGAGCTGTTTTAAGTATCGATACTTAGGCTCACAGGGCAAATCTCCATATGAACCCCTATCTAGATCGCCGACATGAGGGCATCTAAAACAGAACACCAATCCTGCGATCGCTGAATCTAAGGGAGCTAGTTATCTGAGGTGGTTACTGCACTAAATCAGCTTGATCGCTCTTAAAGTGAAGAACAAGCCGATGGCAGCACCAGTTGCAATACCCAGAAGCAGAAAATAGGCAAATACTGCAGACATTCAATCCCTCTCCCTTAGAATTACGATACTTCGCTTCCCACTCCGACCAGACATAGCGTCAGCCAGTTCCCAGTCCCCAGTGACGAGGCGCTTATTGAGTACGGTGAGAACTTAGTTCTTTATTTTACTGGAACGTGGTCACTGCCAAGCATGTCACTTAGCTACCGAGAGCCGGATTGCTGTCCCAGCCTTAGTATTGGGGAGTCGCTTTAACCTTGGCGCTCTAGATACTGGTTGATGTCTTCAATGACCTGCGGTAGTTCTGCCTCTGTCGTCAAGCGCAACCGTTCATCCCGAACTGTAATCAACACTTTGGCGGCAAAAGGACTCGGCCAGATATTTGGGTTGCAAAAAACTTCTAAAAAAACGTCCCCTGTGTGGCGATATTCTACTGGTTTCTGGGGTACCGGTTTGCCACTACCTCCTGGGGCTGTCTTGGTCGTGGTTGCTCTTAAGCGATCCATTAGGATGGCGATCGCTGCTTGTAAGTCGCGGGCTGCCTGGGCAGAAAAGTTAAATGAGACAGAACCTTCGACTAAATTTAGAGTAAGTTGAGGAGCCATGAACATACACTTTAATACGTTGCTTCTCAATGCTACCGGGGAGACAGACCTACGATCAGTCTCTAAGTTCAAACTGGTTGCTAGTGTTGTGGTAAGAGTGTGACGAAACAAACCAAAACTATCAGAGCGTTATTGCCGCTGCTAAAGCTTTACCCGTGGGCAATTCCAGTAATTGTTACTTTGGGGATCTTGTCTTCTTTGTCTGAAGGATTGGGCATTAGCTTGTTTATTCCGTTTCTGCAAAGCTTAGATCAAACCGCCAGCTCAGCAGCCAGCAGCAGGTTGACGGAATTGCTTAACCAGATCTTGACTGCTATTCCCCATGCTGAGGGGCGCTTCGTTATTCCTCTACTGATTCTCGCCAGTATTCTGCTCAAAAACTGCCTTGCCTATAGCAACAGAATGTTGTCTTACTGGCTGAATATGCAGATTAGTCATCGCCTACGCTCCGGCATCTTCAAGCAGCTCCTGAGTGTTAGTTATAGTTTTCTGGATGCTCACCAGTCCGGCCAATTGCTAAATACCCTCAATAACGAAACCTGGCAAACCAGTTATGCACTCTCTACTTTAGTAGGGCTGGTAATCACAGCTTGTACAATCGCTGTTTTTACAATTTTGCTACTACTCATTTCTTGGCAACTGACTTTTTTGGTTGCAATAGCAATGGTCTTGATTTCAATCACGATTCAATTTCTTACCCGGGAGGTTAGAAATCTAGGCCAACAGGCAGTGCAGGCCAACGCTACCTTGACAAACCAGATGTTGGAAGGGCTGATTGGCATGAAGGTAATCCGTGCCTTTAGCCATGAACCTTATGAGCAACAGCGTTTTGACCGCTCATCGGAGGCTGTCAGGACGACGTTTACCAAACTCGAACTAGTCTCTGGTGCTGTCGGACCCCTTTCTGAAGTCTTGGCGGCGGTTATGCTAGTCTGCATTCTGGTGATTGGGCTGCAGGACCGGGATACCCTACCAACCTTACTAACTTTTATTTTTATTCTCTATCGCCTCCAACCCCAGGTGAAACAGTTCGACAGTGCTCGTGTGGGGCTGCTCGCTGTAGCGGCTTCGGTTAAAGATGTTTTATCCCTTCTGGACCGCTCTGATAAACCCTATATTCATTCTGGTACTATCCCTTTTCAAGGTCTAAAGCACGAGATCGCGTTTAAGGCGGTCACCTTTAGCTACCATTCTGGTGAAAAACCTGCTCTGCAAAATATTTCACTTTCTATCCCTAGGAGCCAAACCACAGCTCTCGTTGGTCCTTCCGGGGCAGGCAAATCCACCCTGATCAACTTGATCTGCCGGTTTTATGATCCAACCCAGGGGGAGATTCTGATCGATGGTTTGCCCTTGGCACAGTTACAATTGGCGGCTTGGCGGCGACAAATTGCGATCGTTAGTCAGGACATCCATATGTTTAGTACAACGGTGCGTGAAAACATTGCCTACGGTCAATTAGAGGCAACGGAATCGGAAATTATTGCTGCCGCAAGCCTTGCCAATGCAGATGAATTTATTCGCCAGCTACCCCAGGGCTATGAAACGAAAGTTGGCGATCGCGGTATCCGGCTTTCCGGGGGGCAACGGCAACGGATTGCCCTAGCGCGGGCTATTATTCGCGATGCAGAACTCTTGATTCTGGACGAAGCCACTAATGCCCTCGATAGCGTCTCCGAAACCTTGATTCAAGAGGCAATCAACACCTTCAGCCAAAACCGCACCGTCATTGTGATTGCCCATCGCCTGTCCACAATTGAAAAAGCTGATCAAATCATTGTTTTAGAGGCAGGAAAAGTGGTTGAACAGGGAAGCCTCCAGCACTTACTCCAGCGCGACGGACTTTTTGCCCGGCTTTACTCCCTGCAGTTCCGCGATGCCTACTAGGAGTATTAATGGGACAACTTTAAGCACGCAATTGAACAGATGCTAGACGAGCTTCATACAAACGCCATTTCAATCCAACTCGATTACGTTGAGCGCTTTGCCTATTTAGGGTGGCGATCGCAAATGAATAATTAAGCCTAAACTTTTTCCTGAACTCTAACCAAGCCCGATGATCCTGCCAAATCAAAGCAGTTACTGGCTGGAGTGTGAACTTCAACAGACTTGTCCCAAACTTTTTATAGGTACTGAGCAGTAGAAGCGGCATAAAATCAAGTTGTACCGCCTTGGATAACCAGAACAACGTACCCCAATGGTTACCACAGCGGCTGCTTTGTTCTGCGAGGTAAGTGTAGAAATTGCTGCAAGACCATTGGTAAAGCTTAGCAGGAAGCTCCGGGTGGCGTTGCTGAACTTCTGCCATCACTAAACAGTAGGATTTCACCATCGCGCTGTGGTTGCCAGACATCGTACCTACCATCTGACGGTAACCAACCAAGATCTCTGGTACAACCCGGAATTGATATCTTTCTGCGATCCGCAGGTAGAGAGCCCAATCTTCGCATCCTTGAGCATTTTGGGCTTTGAGTTGGCAGTTGTAGTTTCCCACCTCCTCAAAACAAACACGACGAATCAGACAGGCGCTAGCATTCCCTACCAGATTGCCATACACCAGTGGTGGATAAATGTTTCCCTCTCGCTTAGAGTCCTGACGTCCCCCAGTGCGAATACCTTTCTCATTGATGTAAGCTGACCAAGCATAAACCAAGCCTACAGATGCATCTGCTGTTGCCAGGCACTGGACTTGCTTTTCTAAATACTGAGGATACCAAATGTCATCAGCATCAATTGGGGCAATGTATGCTCCTCTAGACTTTTGAATGGCTAGATTCCGCGCTGCCGCCACTCCCTGGTTTGATTGCTGGAAGAGGGTAACCCGGGAGTCGCGGTGGACGAACCTTTGGATAATCGCTGCGGTTTGATCCTGGGAGCCATCGTCCACGACCAACACTTCAATATTGGGATAGGTTTGGCCGAGCACAGACTCCAAGGTCTGGGTAATAAAAGCCTCAGCATTATAGGCCGGAATAATCACTGAAATCAGAGGGTGCTTGCCGTCCATTGAAGATTTCCTGCGCTATCTCTCCTATCTCATGCATTTTATTCCACCAATCAGCGAATGGGTAGTGCGACTAGAGGTTTTTGATCGGTGGCAGTAGTCTCTGAAATGCTATAGATGGGGATATATAAAGATGTCAATAGATACTTCGTAATAGCCGTGAAGGGTCAACTTTTGCTCTCAGGATGTCCTGGCGCTCTAACGGCAAGTAGGAAATCGTGGTTATTGATCATCGCCCTGAAGTTCGTAAGGTTCTAGTCGTTACCTTGGTGCTTAACCTGCTGGTACTGGTTCTAAAAGCAGGGGTAGGCTGGTGGACAGGTTCCCTTAGCTTGCTAGCTGATGCCTTACACAGTGTGACAGATAGCTCTAGTAATATTTTGGGACTGGTCACGAGTCAACTGTCTTCCCCCGAACCCGATCGCGACCATCCCTACGGACATCACAAGTTTGAGGCGATTGGAGCATTAGGAATTGGTGCCTTCTTGGGGATTGCCTGTTTTGAGATTTTACAAGCAGCAGTAGAGCGAATCTTGAGTGGGGATGGAACAGTTAAGGTGTCAGCTCCTGCCCTCTGGCTGATGTTGATTGTCCTGGGTATCAACATTATTGTCACCTTCTACGAGCGACAGGTAGGCCAGCGAGTGGGCAGCAGCATCCTGATCGCTGATGCCAAACATACAATGAGCGATGTCTGGATTACTATTACTGTGATTGCTGGGTTGATTGGGGCCTGGAGCGGCTATCAATGGATAGATATTGTGCTGGCTTTCCCCGTTGCTTTGCTGGTGTTTCGCAGCGGCTGGTCAGTTTTGCGGGAGAACCTTCCCTGGCTGGTAGATGAGATGGCGATCGCCCCGGAAGCGGTTCACGCGATCGCCACGCAGGTCCCTGGTGTGCTCAACTGCCATGACATCGCCTCACGAGGGCTGTTGGGCCGCCAAGTTTTTATTGAAATGCATTTGATAGTAGACGCTACAGATGTGGAAACTGCTCACCGGATCACCGAGGAGGTCGAAGAGCGTTTAGAAAAACGCTACAGTCCAGCCCGGATTATTATTCACGTGGAACCTCCGGCTTACAAATCGGATCACATTAGCTACGACGGTAACCCGCAGTAGAAGATGGGGAGATGGGAAATGAGGAGGTATGAATCATTGCCAGCAGCGCAACTTCCCAAACCAACCGAGGTTGAGCATGACCAAGCAGGTGCTGGCGAGCTTGTTCAAGCTGTTGCAAGAGGCTAGGTTGTAATTGTTGTTGCCAGTAATAGTGTTGGAGGTAGTCTACCAGCCACAGTTGAGTTTCCGTATCCAAGATGGCGTCGATTTGCCGCGCGAGTTCCAGCGCAGCCCGGGGAGAGGAAGGCAGTTGGGTGGTAGCCTCTAAGAGGTCGTGGGGAATGGTTTGCAGGTATTGCCAGATTTTGATTGCTTCACCAGGGCTTCCCTGAGCCATTGCCAGCACCCGCGGCTCAGCAAGTAGCTCTCTGTGGTCCGTTTGTTGTAACACCTGCTGTATCTGGTCTGTGGTCAATCGAGAAAAGGGAATGCGCTGGCAGCGGGACACTAAAGTAGGCAGTAACGCTTCTCCACTAGCCGCGATCAAGATCAAGGTTGCTCGTCCTGGTTCTTCTAAGGTCTTGAGTAGGCCGTTGGCAGCAGCTTCCCCCATCGTTTCTGCTTGCTCAATCACCACAACTGAGCGTCCAGCTTCTAGAGGGGAGCGGCTAAGAAAGCGCGCTATCTCCCGAACTTGCTCTAGCCGGATCTGTGGTCGAGATTTTGGCGGTTGAGTTGCTGTCGCTGCCATTGCTGAAGCTGTTAATAGCTTCCCTTGGTGCAGGTAAGTGGGCTCGACCCAGAGCACATCAGGATGATTCCCCTGGCGCAGCCGCTTTTGCTGAAGTGCGATCGCTACAGGGTTGTTAGAACCTTGAGCATTAACCAACAATTCTAGAAAGCAACGGGCAGCAAGGCTACGCCCAACCCCCTCCGGTCCAGTAAACAGGTAGGCGGGGGCAATCCGCTGGCGGGCGATCGCCCAACTCAAGAGTTGAACGGCTTGGGTTTGCCCAACTAAGCCGGGGAAAGCGTTGGATACCATTCGGGGAGCCGCTGGCTAAGAATTGTTTGAATTTGTTGAGTGACTGCTGCTTCACTTTGACTAGCATCAATCCGCACGATCCGCTCGGGGTATTGCTGGGCTAAGACGCTAAATCCCTGACGCACCCGCTGGTGAAAGCCTAGATCAATCTGTTCTATGCGATCCAGTACTGGTCCCTGTCTCACCTCTGGGACGTTCCCCTCTGAGGAATAGTTCGGAACCTGATCACGCTTTTGAATTCTGGTTAAGCCTACTTCTACATCGAGATCCAGCCATAAGGTGAGATCGCTGGTTAAACCCCCCGTGGCGATCTCGTTAACCTGGTCGATTAAGTCAAGGCTCAAACCTCGACCATAGCCTTGATAAGCAACTGTTGAATCTGTATAGCGATCGCACAAAACTACCGCCCCTTGGGCTAAATGAGGTTTGAGAAAACCTTCCACGTGCTGGACGCGATCGGCAGCATACAGTAGTAATTCAGCCCGCTCATGCATCGCTAACTCCTCAGTAGTCGTCCCGAGCAATAGGTTGCGCAACTTCACACCAAGCGCTGTTCCCCCCGGTTCGCGAGTCACAATTACCTTTTGTTCAGACTGCATACTTGCCGCGGGCAACTGGGTCGCCCAGCCGCTCTCGATCAGCCAGGAGCGAGAGCGTAAGAGTTGCGTTGTTTTGCCCGACCCCTCACTTCCTTCAAAAACGATTAACTTTCCCCACATTGTTGAATAAATCTAAAGATTTTGAATAAATTCCCTATGAGTTCTTACTTTTAGTTAATGGCTTTTATAATACTTACTTTTTTAGTTTTTCAGTAGCTTTATTCGATTCGACGGGCACGCCTGGAGAAAATAGAGTTGAGAAGAAGGTCAAGCTCGTCGTTTGTTACTGCTTCACTCCCATCGACTGATTTGCTGTTGCATACCTAGGTTTTTGTATGGCTCGTTACACGCGTTCACTCAAAGTTACAGCTCCAGCGGATTACCTTCAACCATTGCTAGTCAGTACCTTACAGTCCTGTAACTTCGAAACTATTTATACAACTGATGATTATCTGATGGCTCGTGAGACACCAGGGGAGATTCCCTTCCCAAAGTTAGTCACTGTAGAAGTTTTAATTGACAACTCCACAACTAGTCACGATGAGACCCACCTCAACTTCGTGATTAAAAACGAAGAACTTCCCCTCCAGGCCAACAACCACTGTTACCAAATGTACGACCGTGTCAGCCGTGCCCTTGAGGATAACGAACATTGGGAATTGGTTGAGAGCGTTGCTGGCTTAGAAGCCTCTTAAGTTTTGGATTTAAGGTACTGATTTCAGTGTGAGAGGGAGCGGGTTCAACCCCCAAAAGTTTTTAACTCAAAGGCCGGAAGGACCGCCGTAACAGTAGGGAATTTGTGACGACACTCACAGAGCTAAATGCCATCATAGCTCCTGCTGCAGCCGGGTTTAAGATAACACCGAGCGTTGGTAGTAGTGCCCCAGCAGCCACTGGAATTCCTAAAGCATTATAGGCAAAAGCCCAAAACAAATTTTGTTGAATTTTTCTAAAAGTGCCACGGCTCAAACGAATCGCTTCCACAACATCCATCAAGTACGACGTTGAGCTATCTCCTTGAATAGCATTACGCATCAAAACAATCTGAGCGGTCTCAACCGCAACATCTGTCCCTGACTGTAAGGCAATCCCAACATCCGCTTGGGCTAGGGCTGGGGCATCGTTACTACCATCACCGACCATGGCAACGCAGTGTCCTTGGGATTGCATTTGGCTAATCGCCGCTGCCTTCTCGCTGGGCCGCACTCCTGCTAAAACACTTGAGGCAGGGAGGCTGAGCGGTCGTAGGATAGCTTCAGCAACTTGTGGTTGGTCACCTGTTAAGACCATCACTTGCAGCCCCATGGAGCGCAAGCAAGCAACTGTCTCTTCCGCATCCGGTTTCAGGGTATCAGCAACTGCAATTACTCCAATCAACACTCCGGACATCGCAGCATAAACAGGCGTTTTTCCAGCCTCTGCCAGCTGCATCACCTGATATTGAGCATTGTCGCTTACCACAATTTCCTGCTGAGTTAACCAGTCTAAATTCCCCAAGTAAACTGGTTGATCTTCAACTAGGGCAGATACCCCCAAGCCCGGTGAGGTCTGAAAGTTGTGGGCGGTGAGCAGAGATAATCCCTGATTTTTCGCGCTTTGCTGAATTGCTTGTGCTAGGGGATGGCGGACCCCACTCTCAACCGTGGCTGCAATTTGGAGTAGCTTCTCTGGGGTGAGGGTTGGATTGTTGGTATCAGCTAACCAACAATCTGTGACCGTTGGCTGGCCTGTAGTCAGAGTACCTGTTTTATCAAAAATGATGGTATCCAGGTGCTGCACCTGCTCTAGCACATCGCCACCGCGAATCAGTAACCCTCGCTCCGCCCCCAGACTAGTACCTACTAGAATCGCTGTCGGTGTCGCCAGCCCTAAAGCGCAGGGACAGGCAACAACTAAAACAGCGATCGCCAGCTTTAAGCTCAATAGTAAGGGATGGGATATGGCAGACATTGCACCACTATGATGGGAGGCAACCGCTACCGTCACAGCGAGTTCCGGCCAAAGGTGGGTGCCGACAAAGTACCAAAACACAAAGGTAAGAGCGGCGATCGCCATTACCCCGTAGGTAAAGTAACCAGCTACAACATCTGCTAAGCGTTGCACCGGTGCTTTGCGGGTCTGCGCCGCTTCTACTAACGTTACAATCCGCGCTAGGGTTGTATCTTGGCCAGTACGGGTGGCTTGGATTGTCACAGCACCAGACTTGTTTAGGGTGCCGCCCGTTACCTGATCGCCGGGGCCTTTGATAACCGGCAATGATTCACCGGTCAACATTGACTCGTCTACTAGTGTTTGTCCGGCCAAGACTTCCCCATCTACCGGAAATTGATCGCCGGGAAGGACCTGCAACCAGGCACCAACCGCAATTTGATCGATGTCAACCTCAATACTGGTGGCATTAACATTAGGGTTGGGAATCCAGCGGGCGATCGCGGGTTGCAGCGCCAGCAAAGCCTGAAAGGATGCTACTGCTCTACTTCTAGCACGCTGCTCTAAAGCACGACCTAGAAGAATCAGCCCGACGATCATCACTGGCTCATCAAAAAAGCACTCCCAGTTCAAGCTGGGGAAGAGGAGAGCCACCAAGCTTGCTGTATAAGCCGTCAGCGTACCCAGGCTGACCAATGTGTTCATGTTAGGAGCATTGCGCCGTAATCCTCGCCAACCATCGATCAGCATTGAGCGGCCCGGACCCAAGAGGGCTAAGGTTGCCAATCCCCCGTGGAACCACATATTGCTGAAGCCGGGCAATGAAATACCGCCAAGCTGCCCCAAGTGACCCATGCCAGAGAGTAAAATCAGCAGCGCTGCCAAGGCTAAAGGCATTCGGTAGGCAGGATATTTCTGAGACTGGTTCTGCTCGGTTTGACGATCGCTGGCGCCTTGAGAAGCTTGGTGAGTATAAACTTGACTAGGAAAACCTGCTCTAGTTACTGTGTCTGCCAGGTTTTTAGAGGCAACACTATTCGTACACTCTACCGTTGCTACGTTTGTTGCGAGATTGACCGAAGCGGAAACCACTCCAGGATGGTTGGTTAGCTGTTTCTCTACCGCTTGCACACAGCCTGCACACTTCATTCCGCTGACCTCCAGGGTGATAGTCTGCAATTGATGTGCTGCCTGAGGAGCGGCTGCGCCTCCGGCTATCGTGGCAACAGATAGCTCAGAAGAGTCCAGCGAAGGTTGATTCATGGAAGAGTGCGCTTGTTTCAAAGACCTTGGTAATGGCAGTTGCCATCTGCCTTCATTGTGATTGAATTAGCCGCTTAGCGTCAAAAGCCACCCAAGATTGTAGTGATACCTGGTGAAGCCTCCGGCAAGTAGGATAACGCCTGACTAGCTTAGCTGGTAGCTAGGTTATACAGAATAGTTGACCTTACTTAGCCAAACCGAGTTCGTATTGAATTTGATGGTACTGCCAAAGCTTGCCGCGTTGCTCCAGTAGCTCCTGATATTTCCCTTGCTCAACAATCCGTCCCTGCTCCAGTACTACGATTTTATCTGCGCGCACAATCGTTGAGAGACGATGGGCAATTGCAATCACTGTTCGACCGACCGATAGCCGTTCTAAAGACTCTTGGATTAAGCGCTCAGACATCGAATCAAGTGCACTAGTTGCTTCATCAAGAATCAAAATCTCTGGATCACGTAGCAGGGCCCGAGCGATCGCAATCCGCTGACGTTGACCACCGGACAACCTAACTCCCCGGTCTCCGAGCTGCGTCTCAAACCCTTCAGGCATCTCCTGGATAAACTCTAAGGCATTCGCTAGGCGCGCTGCCTCCCAGATTGCTAATTGATCAGCTTCTTCTGAACCGTAAGCAATGTTTTGTTCAACGGTTGTATTGAAAATGAATGTATCTTGGCTTACCACAGCCATCTTCTGTCGCAAAGACTTGATCTTGAAGTCTCGGATATCAATTCCATCTACTAAAATCTGGCCCTGCGTTGGTTCATAGAACCTTGAAATTAAAGCAGCCAAGGTTGATTTGCCGGCTCCGGAGCCTCCAACTAACGCCGTTGTCTGCCCTTTTTCAATTTCTAGGTTTATGTCTTGCAAGACCAGGGAAGTATCACCATAACCAAAATCTACGGCAATAAACTCAATGGCTTGTTTCAACCCATTAAACGGAGTTTGACCATCCTGAAAATAGGTTTTATTGTCAGCCCTCAGCAGCTCTTTAATGTTGCTGATCGATCCTTGTAGGTTGGCAATGTTTGCTCTAGTTGAATTGAGTAACCTCACAACTGGCGCGAGGCGGATTAAGACGAATAAAAACGTTAATAACGCAGCTACTGGTAGTTTTAGAGCAGCAACTCCCAAAATAACAATAATGATCAGAATAGTGGTTGCCATTCCTTCTGCAATCGGTCCAGTGAGGGCAGAAGCCGAGGTTGCTTTATCAGAAGCAATCCTAACCCTAGAGCTTGCTTCATAAAATCGCTGACGCTCGAAATCCTGAGTTGCAAAGGCATGAACGGTGCGAATACCATTCAGGAATTCTACAGCGATTGAAGTAAATTGGCCCCGAGCTGCTGAAGTTTCAAAGCTGGCCTCTCGCACGCGTTTGATCAGGGTTGTCAGCGCTACGGTTAATAGTGTGAACAGGAAGACGGCAATGATCGAGAGCTTCCATGACAGCAGCAACATAGAAACGATATAAACAGGTATCACAGAACCTTGCGTGATGAAAAGTGCGAC
The DNA here is from genome assembly GCA_902806435.1 of uncultured Synechococcales cyanobacterium. Lineage (GTDB taxonomy): Bacteria > Cyanobacteriota > Cyanobacteriia > Thermosynechococcales > Thermosynechococcaceae > CADCWO01. The sequence continues at coordinate 45,062 of CADCWO010000165.1, forward strand.
TGAACTAAAAACGAAAGCCAGTTGCTGAATTTCAGTTGTAATGCTGTTGATTAATTCTCCAGAACGGGTACGGGAAAAATAACTTAAATCTAAGGCCTGAAACTGCTCAAACAGTCGTTTGCGCAACTGATCAATTAAATGATGCTGAGCGTGACCTGTGTAAACGCCTGCCAGATAACTAAAGAACACGCGGAGCGCAGTAGCTACCAAAATTAAAGCAGATAGTCGATAAAGTCGGCTAGTTGTAGAGGCATGAATGCCAAGCAGCCAGATATCAAACCAGCTAATTCCTGTTTGTATGGGTGTTGCGTTGGGGTTAGTTAAGCCTTGCAAAAAAGTCAAGATCAAACCAATCCCAACTCCCTCAAGTGTTGCTGCAAGCAACGAGAACACTACAGCTAAGATTGCAATGCCTTGAAAGTGTTTAAACTCTCGGAGGACTACATAGTATTTCTGCAAAACCTTTGTCGACTTTAAACAAGACGTGAAGCTGCGCTGAAGTTGATTAGAAAAAACGAGTTTCATTGATGAAGTTAGTGCAACAAAATAGTTTTTTTTACTTGAAGGGGTTTAACTGATGCCGGCAGTCATTTTGCAGGTAGTGCCTTTGCGATCGAGTCTCCTCTACAGAGCTAGTCCTGGTAGGGGTTTTGTTGAGAGGCTATTGCTATTTCTACACGACTCAGGCGTAAAAGCAAATTTCTCTATGCCTAATGAAGCTTCTACCTGAGTGAATGCCTAGAAGTAGCTTAGGGCTTACTGTTGCCATCAATGAAGTTCAACGACCCGCTTCTTCTGTTAGAAATCAGAGGTTATGGCTCTTACTGCCTCTTAAAGGCTGTCCTTGATAAGATGCCTAAAGCTGCTTTGCCAGTAATAGCGAGCAGCAATAGATTACATGGTGCTCCTTATCTAGAACGACAAACCCACATAATCACGGATACTCCAACACCCCCCTTAGTGGTTATCAAGATAATTGTGATGACTATAGGCTTTATTTCCTGGTCATAATACTTGCTCAAGATTAAGTGTTGTTCAACTCAGTTGTCTTAGCAAGGCCAATGGTGTTGTTTTGCTTTCAACCGATTTAATGTCTATGATGCAGGTATATTGAGAAGTTTTGTAAAGCGTTTTGAGCCCAAAATTTAAGTCGGTTAACCCTGTCCTACTGCCAGCTTGGTACTCGCTTAGCCCTCTCTGGAAAGGTGGTAATGAAACTGTCCAGCAGGGATTGCCCCATAGCCACTTAGCTCCAGCCTGGCAGATGTTGTTACTGGGAGATGGCTCCCCTACCCGTCACCTGCAACTACTCACAGGAGAGCCGACAGAAGTTGATGTCATTGATATGTCCTTAATTGGGATGGATCTAGATGATGCCCCAGAGCTGATCGAGGTTGTGCCAGGGCCACGACTGCGCCGTCAAGTTTGGTTACGAACAGCGTCTGGTCAACGTTTAGCCTACGCTACCTCTTGGTGGGAGGCTAGCCATGTAGATGAGTATTTGCAAAACCGCCACCTGCCTATTTGGTCAAGTTTGGCGCAACTGAGAACTGAACTCTACCGTGATATTCAAGGGGTCTACCAAGGCTATTCAAGTACCTTGGAAGCGGCTTTTGACTACCCTGGTCCTTTTTGGGGGCGTCATTACCTGTTCTGGCATCATGGGCAACCCTTAACCCTGATATATGAGGTCTTCTCGCCTTACCTAGCGAAGTACCTTGGTCCGCCTGAGTTGTAGCGTGAACTTTGTATCGAGCTCTGATTGACCTAAGGCCAAAAGCTGGGGGAATTGCAACTGCTTGATTTCAGATAGAAAAAGCTGATTCTAGATAGGCTTGCAAGGTAAATTGATAGCCTTTGAGCTGGTTTTGTGAACTCTGGAGCTGTAAAGGTGGCATAGAGGGTTGGGGGCTTATCGCGCTAAACGTGGCTAGGGATGCTTCTGCCTTCAGAATACTTCTGGAGCGCTGGCAGCAGACTAGCGCAACATCGAAGCGACAGGGTAGGTTTGCAAGTTCTGGGTGCTGTGCCAAAAAAAGTTGCGCCGTTCTTCCAAGCTTTGCTTGCTTCTGTGGGGTAAGTGCTAAGAGACCATCAGCATCCCAGTTACCTGGGCTACGAGTTTTCACTTCCACAAAAGCCAAATGAGAAGTAATATGCTTGGCATAGGTGGGTGAGGTTAATTGGGTAATTAAATCAATCTCTCCCCAACGGCACCGCCAACGACGAGCTAAGATTTCCCAGCTCTGGGTTTGGAGCCAGTGGGCAACTAAGTCTTCTCCTAAATGGCCAATGTCATGTTTCATTCAATCGGATGGAGGCAAAAGGTTAGAGTATTTCCGCAAGCAAAGTTCAAGTTCAGGTAGGATTGAAATGGGATAAACCGAGATCCAATCGTTCGGGGTGGGATCGAAACGATTTGAGAAGTGGTAGGTAATGAATCAAAATCACTGGTTTCATGGCTCTGGGCCTCGACGTTTCCGTTTTTGGGTTAAGTTTCTGAGCTTGCTGCTACTGGTACTTAGTACTACTTTGCCCGTCTTGGCTGAGGACTACAACAAGGAAATTTTGATTAATTCTGATTTCTCTGATCGTGTCCTGACCGACTCTAGTTTTACCAAAGCCAATCTCCGGAACAGCAACTTTAGCCACACTGACCTGCGTGGGGTAAGCTTTTTCGCTGCTAACTTAGAGGCCGTGAACTTGGAAGGAGCTGATCTGCGGAATGCTACTCTTGATTCAGCTCGATTTACGGAAGCGAACTTGACAGATGCGTTACTGGAAGGAGCTTTTGCTTACAATACCCAGTTTGACAATGCGACGATCAATGGTGCCGATTTTACCGGGGTCGATCTGCGCTATGACACTCAGAAAAAGCTTTGCGCCACTGCTCAGGGCACAAATCCAGTTACCAACCGCCAAACGCGCTCAACGCTGAACTGTGACTAATTGGATTGGCCTGGCTGGGAGCTTTGTGCTAGATCCAGGAAGGTCACATGTCGCTGCTGATCCAATTGCTGGAGGTAGCGTTTTTCCTTATAAAAAAGCTGCTGCAACCGCAAGGCCTCCGGGTTAAAGGCGGTATTAATTTGCTGTCGATACTGCGCCTCTTCATCAATCAGTTCTTGAATATGGAGGGCTGTAGCATCAATCCTAGCTATTAGGTGAGTGTCCGGTGCCTGTTCGCTTTGAGTTGGAGCCGTGGAATAATTAGCTTCTTCCCATAGCTTCAACAGGTGACGACAGCGTTTTTCACACATGACACGCTCTAGGCTAGCTGCCGCTGCCGGAATGGTCAGTGCTGGTCGCAAGATGTCTAATTTGGTTTTTTCATCTAGTTCAAACAGGTGATAGACTTGCTGCATTTCTCGAGGAAATTCGGTACAGCGATCGCGCAGTGTCGCAATTAAATCTACTTCCGGGGACTGCTCCCAAGCCCTAGACTGAAAATCTCCATGAGGCGCGAGGGTAGGGGAATTGACTTCAGCTTCAACGTCCAAAATCTGCCGCCACAGAAACCGGTGGTGAGAGAGCCCGAACTCCAAATCCCTCTGCCCCAAGGCATCGCGAACATCTTGACGGTACTCGGAAGCATGGAGATAGATCCGCAATAATTGAGCTTCTGCGACTTCTCGTAGGCTGTAGTCCGCTGGTCGCTGCCACTTTTGTGATCGCCCGTGCCAGCGTTGACCACGCACCTGGGTTCGTAAATCCGCTTCTAGCTGTAGGGCTAGCCGGGAATCTCCCTGGCTCAATTGTTCGGCGCAATGATGAATGTAGTGAGTTCGCAGGGTGGCATTGGGCAAATTGCCTAGTAGACGCACAACCTCTTGAGTAGCGGTGTGGAACTGGTCTGCCTGCTTTAAATCCTGCCCAGCCACAGCTTGTTGAATCTGCCAGTCTAACCAGAGGGGAGCTGCCGCCAGCAACTCTTGGTACTCCTGAGCAGAATAGGTCTGCAAAAATTCATCGGCGTCCTTCCCCTCTGGAATATTGAGGATCCGCAACTGAACTTCGCCCCGGTAGGCTAAATCTTGAATTTCATTGATCGCCCGTTCAGCCGCTTTCGTTCCTGCTGCATCGGCATCAAAATTGAGGACGACTTGCTTTGACTCTGTGTAGCGCAGCAGTTGCCGCACCTGGTCCAGGGTGAGGGCTGTACCCATAGAGGCGACAGCGTTGGTAATGCCAACGGCGTGCAGGGCGATCGCATCAAAGTAGCCTTCCACAACAACTGCCTGGTCTTGTTTAACCACTGCTGCACGAGCCTGGTCTAAGCCAAACAGCGTTTTGCCTTTATTAAATAACTCAGTTTCTGGCGAGTTGAGGTACTTCGGCTGTTCATCCGTCAGGGTTCTGCCCCCAAACCCAATCGTTCGCCCTTGGAGGTCGCGGATTGGGATGATCAGGCGATCGCGAAAACGGTCATAATAGCCATCCCCAGACTTGCGGGGCAGAATTAACCCGGCCTGTTCCACCAGCTCAACCGGAAAATGTTTTTGGTCAACCAAATAGTTGTACAAAACTTGCCAACCGGTAGGAGCATAACCCAGTTGAAACTGCTGAATTGTGGCCGCCTGGAGCTGCCGTGTGGATTGGAGATAATCTAGAGCCGCTGCTCCTAGAGGTTGCTGCAGGGCGTGTTCATAGAAGCGGGTGGCTAAAGCCAAGATTTCGTAAAGTTGCTCTCGCACCGAAAGCTGACGCTGTAGATCCTGGCGCTCCGACCCTTCTAAAGTTTTGACGGGAACTTGATATCGTTGGGCTAGATCCAGCACAACTTCGCTAAAGGATCGCTTACCCAACTCCATCAAGAACTTGATCGCGTTTCCCCCAGCTCCACAGCCAAAGCAGTAATAAAATTGTTTGCTGGGGCTGACGCTAAAACTGGGAGATTTATCTTCGTGGAAAGGACAGGATCCAGTGAAATCTCTGCCTTGCTTGCGCAAAACAACGTGCTCGGAAACTACCTCCACAATGTCAGCGGCGTGCCGAACCTGGTCAATCGTGTCTGGATGTAAGCGAGGAACCATCCGTTTCCTATTCTTAAGAGCTAATTCCACCCCTGTTGATGTCTAAAAAGTTGAGGAGTGATCAGGCTTGAATGTCAAATTCAAGCCTGATCACTCCTCAAAGCGGCACTACTAGAGCCGCGATTCCGAAACTTCTCCAGGTTCCGTAATTCGCTGAAACAGATAACCGGTACCCCGAGCTGTCAGGATCAACTCCGGGTTACTGGGGTCTTCCTCCAGCTTGGCGCGAAGGCGCGAGATATGTACATCCACAACTCGCGTATCAACATGACGCTCTGGGGTATAACCCCAAACTTCCTGGAGAATCTCCGAGCGAGAAAAAGCTTCACCGGAACGCCCTACGAGGAGTTCCAGTAGACTAAATTCCATGCCTGTTAGCCGGATGCGCTCATCTCCTTTATAAACTTGGCGCTTGTTGGTATCGATGCGCAGGGTGGCAACCTGAATGACGCCAGAGCTCGGAATACCAGCGCCACTAACCTTGTCAACTCGTCGTAGAACTGAACGAATCCGTGCTTCGAGTTCCTTGGGAGAAAAGGGTTTAACCACATAGTCATCAGCCCCCAGTTCCAGGCCGGTAATCCGGTCGGCGACATCGCCCAAAGCTGTTAGCATAATAATTGGCACGTCAGATTCCTTGCGCAGTTCCTGACAAACACCATAGCCATCGAGCTTCGGCATCATGACATCCAAAACTACTAGATCAGGTATTTCATGGTGAAAGCTATCAATTGCCTCTTCACCATCAGCAGCTGTGACGACATCATAGCCAATCATTGACAGCCGCGTTTCCAAGATCCGCCGGATACTGGCCTCGTCATCGACGACTAAGATTTTTTCCTTGTGATTCTCCAACTTCAGCTCCTTGATATAGCTTTGGATGTTTAAAGTTTGATTTTCTTATACTTTATCATCAAGTCTTTGGGTTCCTTAAACCCTTTAGGGGGCTGTAGTTCTTATCCAGTCAGTTTTTGAAGCTGCCAGCGTTACTTTGAGTTTTCTTAAGCCATGCCAAAACTGCGAACCCAATACACTTGCCAGGACTGTGGAGCCGAGTCTCCCCAGTATTTTGGTAAGTGTCCAACCTGTAATAGCTGGAATACTCTGGTAGAGCAAGTTGCCCCTCCATCCCCAGCGTCTAGCAAAGGCTATCCAGAGATAGCTCGGATTACCGCTAGACCAAAAAATGGCCGCTCCTCAGCACCAGCAGCGGCTACTGCGGCGCTCACACTCGATCAAATTGCTGATTCTACCGGGTTTCGCTTTTCCTCCGGCTATTCGGAGCTAGATCGAGTTTTGGGTGGGGGAATTGTCCCCGGCTCCCTAGTGTTAATTGGCGGTGATCCCGGCATTGGTAAGTCTACCCTGTTGTTGCAAACGGTGAATCAACTATCAACCCAGTACCGTACCCTCTACGTCTGTGCTGAGGAGTCCGGTCAACAGGTGAAATTGCGGGCCCAACGGCTAGAAGTCTCTCCAGCTGTCCAAAGGGACAACTTGTACCTATTGCCGGAAACGGATTTAGAGGCGGTTGTGATTGAGTTGGAGTCTTTAAAACCCCATGTGGCGATTATTGATAGTATCCAGGCCCTATACTTTGCCGCTCTTACTTCCGCTCCTGGTTCCGTCGCTCAAGTGCGAGAGTGTACTTCTGCTTTAATGCGCGTCGCTAAGCGCGAAAATATTACGCTATTTATTGTTGGTCACGTGACGAAAGAAGGGGCGATCGCGGGACCGAAAGTTCTGGAACACCTGGTAGATACCGTCTTGTACTTTGAGGGCGATCGCTTTGCCAGCCATCGCCTGCTGCGTTCGGTCAAAAATCGGTTTGGGGCGACCCATGAAATTGGGGTGTTTGAGATGGTGGAGCGGGGGCTAGCGGAAGTCGCTAACCCTTCAGTGCTTTTCTTAGGCGATCGCGCGGAAGCAGCTCCAGGAACAGCGACAATTGTTGCCTGCGAAGGCACTCGACCGATTGTGGTAGAGTTGCAGGCGCTGATTAGTCCTACCAGTTATAGTTCCCCCCGCCGCTCGACGACTGGGGTGGAGTACAACCGGTTGCTGCAAATTTTGGCAGTGTTAGAAAAGCGCCTGGGAATTCCCTTGTCCAAACTCGATGCCTATGTCGCCTCCTCTGGAGGCTTGAATGTGGGCGAACCAGCAGCGGATCTGGGCGTGGCGGTAGCCGTAGTGGCCAGCTTCCGCGATCGCATAGTTGATCCGGGTACAGTGATCATTGGTGAAGTTGGCTTGGGCGGGCAGGTGCGCTCTGTCTCGCAAATGGAGTTGCGCCTCAAAGAAGCGGCAAAGTTGGGTTTCAAGCGGGCGATCATCCCTAAAGGTCAAACATTTCCTAACCTAGGTTTAGAGATTATCAGTGTGGCCAAGGTGTTTGACGCGATCGTGGCTGCCTTATCCAGTGCCTCCCAGCGCGAGGTACAAGCTGTCTCTGACCTGGAACCAACCCACTCTGAGTTAGAAGCGTAAGCCAGGAACCATCATGATCCACCAGCCATCCTCCTACCAGAAAGCTACCCAAACGCAGCCTCTGTGGATAAAAGCTCTAGCTGAACCAGGCCAGGAATTTGGCCCGATTGACCTCCGGCTCCTTAGCGGTGAAGTACCCGTTGGCTTACGCGGTACCCTCTATCGCAACGGCCCCGGTCGTCTAGAGCGGGGTGGAGAACGGGTCCCCCACTGGTTTGATGGAGACGGAGCAATTCTGGCCGTTCACTTGATGGATGCTGGGGCAATAGGGCTTTACCGTTACATCCAGACTACCGGTTTTCAGGCGGAGTCGCAGTCTGGAGAATATCTCTACTCCGGCTATGGCCAACTAGCGCCAGGACCCTTCTGGCAACGCTGGGGCAAACCAACCAAAAATACAGCTAATACTTCTGTGATTGCCCTGCCGGACAAGCTGCTGGCTTTATGGGAAGGGGGCAGTCCTCATGCTTTAGACCTAGAAACGCTAGAAACTATTGGGATTGATAACCTGGGGGCTTTAGCCAATAACCAGCCTTTCTCCGCTCACCCGAAACGAGCCCCAGAGGCGGGCGATATTTACAACTTTGGTGTTACCTACGGCAAAACCGCCAAGCTTAACTTGTTTCGGTGTGATTCGACGGGCCAAATTCAACAAGTTGGTGAAGTGCCCTTACCCCGATTGTCATTGGTGCACGATGTTTGCCTAGCAGGGCCCTACCTAGTCTTTTTCGTGCCACCGCTACAACTGCAAGCCCTACCCCTACTGCTTGGCTTTCGTAGTTATAGTGATGCCCTCCAGTGGCAACCTGATCAGGGAACACAAATCATTGTGGTTGACCGCCAAACCCTCCAGGAAGTCAGCCGCTATGATACGGACCCCTGGTTCCAGTGGCATTTTGGCAACGGCTACGTTGATCAGGATGGGTCGGTAGTCGTTGACTACATTCGCTACCCTGATTTCCAGATCAACCAATGGCTAGCAGAAGTGCCGACAGGCCATCCGCTGGCATCCACGCCAGGCAAACTCTGGCGGTTGCGATTGGTTCCTGAGACCGGCAAGGTACTGGAAAATACCCAACAGTGGGAGCTAGATTGTGATTTTCCGATAGGACCTGCCTTACAAGGTGGAACCAAGCCTAATCGCCTCTATCTGGCTGCTGATGCTGACGCTAGCTGGGCCGAGAAAACTGCAGAGATGTATAACAGTATTGCCTGCTTGGATTTCCAGACGGGAGGTGTTTCTCTAGCTCAGCCTGGACTGGGCTGTTACCCGTCGGAGCCAATTTACGCCCCTGATCGCTTTACTCCTAATCAAGGCTGGATTCTCACGGTTGTCTTTGATGGCAACCGCGATCGCAGTACCTTGCAGATCTACAATGCCCAACAACTGGATGCTGGACCCGTAGCTGTACTGGAACTACCCCAGATTATCCCGATCAGCTTTCATGGTACCTGGCGGCCTGGGAATTAAGAGTTTACAAGATTGATGTACATACGAGGTCTGGGAAAGTTAGCGAACCAATCCCTCAACCATGACGCGAGTGATGAAACCTGACAAAGAAGTAACCGTTTGGTTCTCGGAGATTGGGATCTGGCCATCAATCATTAACATTGCCAATCCATGAACCAGTGCCCAAGCAGCCCACCCCAGTTGCTTGGCGTCATCTAAACGAATCACACCTGCTTTTTGCCCGGCAATAATTTCGTCAACTAACACCATAAATGTCTGTGTTGCTGCGTCTGCTAAGGCGGGGTGCTTTTGTCCATGATCTGCTCCATAAGCGCCAAACATGACGCGATAGCAGGATGGATGCTCAAGGGCATAATGCACATAAGCAATGCCGCTAGCCTGTAATTGCTCAACAGGATCAGGAGGTGCCTTCTGCTTTGCCGCCGTCATCTGACGACCGAGCATCTGAAAGCCCTCCGTTGCCATTGCTGCTAACAGCGCATCCTTATCTGCAAAGTGGCGATAGGGAGCTGCATGGGAAACTCCCACTCGCCGGGCAACCTCTCGGAGGGACAAACTGCCAACCTCTTTTTCGGAGACTAACTCTAGTGCCGCGTCAATCAAAGCTTGGCGTAGATCTCCATGATGGTAAGTTTCTGAATGTGTCATTGTTTGTTGATATTTCTTGAGGCCATGTTAGTACCAGCATGTTGACGTTGTAAACATCCGGGACTAAGCTTATGTTGCCAGTGTAAACATGCGGATGGGCAACTAAGCATATGAGAGAGCAAGCGTTATTACTCTCTGAGCTGAGCCACTGTGGCGATCGCTAAACGTAGCATTGATCAATTCTGCTAAGCATATCTCCTAGATCAACAAGAACCAACCAAAGAGGTGAACAATGTATCAACTAATTTTTCGACGTATGGCACGCAGAGCGTTTGAACAACTCAACAGTGGCAACTACGAAGCAACCCTCAAGGCACTCGCACCGAAGTTCACCCATACCTTTTCAGGAAGTCATGCCCTGGGAGGAACCCGTCACACTATAGAAAGTATGCGACGTTGGTTTGAACGGTTGTTTTTGCTCTCCCCTGGACTACATTTTGAGATTCAGGACATTCTTGTTCAAGGTTCGCCTTGGAACAGCGTTCTAGCTGTAGAGTGGATTGATACATTCACGACTCAAGATGGTCAGCCCTACCTGAATGAAGGAGTGCATATTATTCGGTTCCGCTGGAACCGTATTGTTGAAATCCATGCCTATCTAGATACGCAGAAGGTTGAAGCATTGTGCCAGCATCTTGCTGCACAAGGGGTTAGGGAAGCGACTGCTTCACCGATTGAAGATAGCTAGCAATAGCTACGGAATTTGTGGAACCACGTGTTGAGCATACAGCAATCAGCTTCAGTGGGAGAATTGCATCACCGGCCGCTGATCAGAAAGGGTGGCCAGCTGGGCGGCTAGTTTGTCACAGGATTCGCGGACCAGGCGCAAGCCATCCTCCTGAGAAATCTGCCCCGTAGGAGTGGAAAATTCTTTTCGGATTGCTGTCTCTGTACTCTGGTAATGACTGAAGTCTTGGCTGAATGTCTGTAAGTACTCCTGGCCTTCACTCTCCTCTTGAATAGCAAACTGGCGGATCGAGTCTACATAACCGCTGACTTGAGCATTGCTTATACCTTCGCTGGCCGCAGCAGATAGTAGATCTCCACTCAGGTAATGGAACTCAGGCACCAAAAGGCGATTGCCATCTAATTCAAACCGCTGTACTCCAGCAACGGGGGTGACGGTTAAGTTCTCTTGCCTTACTCGGTCTGCGGCATTATAGACTAGGGTAGCGATCGCCAGAATTACCTCTGGGTAATTACTGTCTGTCTGGCGCAGTTCAACCGTACCGATCTTGTTTAGGCGCACTGGGTTCCAAGCTGCCTTTAATAGACCGCCGCCAGGCGCTTGAAACAGGTGACGTTCCACTCCCGCTTGGTCCATTGCCTCTAGCCAGGCGTAGTAGCGGCTAAATTGCTGCTCAACTAAGGTTTCGATATCCTCGGCGTAAGGCTGAAGCCCTCCTACAGGCTGGAGCTTGGTGTAAACCCCATCCCAGCCAAAGCGATCGCCACCCCGGTAAAAAACCGTCCGCGCCGCCAGCCCGGTTGCCTTGCCTTCATAAAAAGGGCAGGCGCGGGACAAAGCAATCAGGGCAGCATCTAAAGCAGTCGCCAGGTTGTAAATATTCAGCAGTTCTGAGCGCGCTTCCCGGCTAGCGGTGTAGGACACCCCGACCCGGCGATCAATGGTCCCCTGGGGTAGATCCAGGTGTAAGTGGGTGCCTGTACACCTGCCCGCGTGTAGGAAACGCTCATAACCAACCGTGCGGACTTGAACTTGGTACCACAACTGGTCTCGCATCGCGGGCATCACCGGCAAAGGGTAGCTTGACAGTGGATAAAGCTTTAACCCCAATACTTTCCCAGCCTCAAGGGCGATCGCTAAATGACTCAGGTAAGCATCGGCCAGCTCCTTGATCGTGTGAGCCGGAGGGGTATTAATTTCAACAATACCCTTAACCCATTCCGGGGCAAAGCAGGCAGGGTTGTAACCTTCTGTCTCCGCAATCAATTGGCACCGCTGGAGAACCTCGTCAGCACGGTCTGAGAGTACACCTGCTTCATCCACCAGGAAGAACTCTTGTTCTAGGCCGATGCGACGGTCTGCGACGTTCATGCTGCCAGTCCTTTTGCCACGTTATAGCCAATAGTTTAGGCTACCCCAGCGAATAAACTCTCAAGTGTTACGCACTATACTTTCCGGTTTTACCAGGGGAGAACATCCTGGCGGAGCAGGGAAGGTTACACGTTGCACCTCAGGGATATAACCTAACCACCGCAGTGATAACTGGGCAAACTGTTCTGGGCACCCACTAACGTAAAACGTAGTTGGCTGAGCCGCTCGCTGGCTAGGGATGCCAAGCAACTGTAGCCTCTGGGCAGCAGAGGCGACAACATGAACTGCCGGGTTGATTTGCTGCACTGATCGCGGCAGTATCGTTTGGATGATGGGGGCCAAGTGAGGATAGTGGGTACAGCCATAAATCAGCGTATCAATCTGTTGCTGGAGTAAAGGGTGAAGGTATTCCCGTGCCACCTGCACAGTGTACGGGTCATGAACCCGATTTGTTTCAATCAAGGGAACAAATTCTGGGCAACCTACCTGCCAAACCTCAGCACTGGGGTCGATTTCTTGAATCGCTCGCCGGTAACTATTGCTGTGCACCGTAGCGGGAGTGGCAATCACGCCAATCCGCTTGCCTTGCTGAACCGCAGCCCGTGCCCCAGGTAGAACCACACCCAGGATGGGGATATTGTATTCATGCCGCATAATCTCTAAGGCTAGGGCTGAGCTAGTGTTGCAAGCCATGATTGCCATTTTCACGCCCATCTCTTGGACCATCCAGGTAAGAATCTGGCGCACAAAGAAAAGAATCTCAGGCTGAGAGCGGGTACCGTAGGGCAAATTGGCGGTATCGCCAAAGTAAAGGATAGATTCGCCAGGCAGTTTGCGGTGGAGTTCTTTGAGAACTGTTAACCCCCCAACACCACTGTCAAACACGCCAATAGGTGATGGCTGAATAGAGCCTGGAACGGGTGACGGCTCCAACAAGTTCAAATCAAAACTAGACACAAGTTCTCCCCCACCACCAAATTAGACACTGAAGCAGCATTTTCCTTCAGAAAGGCTCCCTAGAATTATTCCCTAAGCTGGGTTTATTGCCAAATGGTTGCTGATTGATCCAGCTTTAACCCCTAGGGTTAGCGGTTCTGTAAGTACTGAAGAATCCCTCTGGCGATCGCAGCCGCCATCTGGCGCTGAAAATCAGGATTACCCAGCCTAGGAGCATCTTCTGCCCCGGTGACAAACCCCGTTTCAACTAAAACTGCAGGCATTGAAGTCTTGCGCAATACATAAAACCGGGCCCGTCGGACACTGCGATCGCGGGTGCCCGTACCTTGGAGGATATTAGCATGGATGATTTGGGCCAGGCGCCCTCCATTGGAGTAATAGTAGGTTTCCAGACCACTAATATCTGTACGGCTGAGGTTGATCGCGTTGGCATGAATACTGACAAAGGCAGCAGCATTCACTTGCTCAGCCAGCGCGACGCGGGGCGGTAAATCGACATCGCGGATGTCGTCGGTGCGAGTTAATACTGCCTGCACACCTTGTTTTTCGAGCAAACTCGCCACCTCCAGGGCGATCGGAAACACCACGTTTTTTTCTTGCAAGCCACCAATTCCAATCGCCCCAGGGTCAGGGCCGCCATGGCCAGGGTCAATAACCACCACTGCCCGTGTTACAGGGGGCTGACCAATCGGCAGCGCAGTAGCAGGTGCTGGAGCAGGGACAGCAGGGGCAATTAAAGGCTGCTGCTGGGGTTGTGAGATAACAGCAGGTGCTGGAGCAGGAATCGGTGCTCGGATTATTCTGGGTGGCCTGTTGGGCAGGATGACCGGACGCTGGGTGTCCACCCTAGCAGCGATTGCCGTCGTTGATCCCTGTGGCTGAGGGAGACGGGCGGGCAACTGAACAGATTGATTTGATGAGGCGGGCAGTAAGCTAAAGCTGGCACGCCGTTCCAGCCCCCCTGGAGAGGTAACTCTGCCTTTTGGTAAGACAATGACCCCCCCTCGGCTAACGCTGGCTTGCCAATCCGGGCTGTTTTTGGCAACCTCTAGGGTAAACCGGGCCGTTGGGGGTAAGGTCTGCTGGGTGGCTCGCAACCGGCCTACGCCCAACTGATTAACTGAAAAGGCTGTGCCTGCTAAACGGTAAAACAGGGCTGCTCCCTTCAGGTCAATCGTGATCTGTTGGCGATCGCGGCTGCGGGTTACCTCCACCTTCTCAGGAGCAACACCCCTAGTATTGATAAACAATCCATCAGGGGTGACGCGGACATTATCAATCTGGGTACTGGCAGTAGCTAAAAATGCTTTGTTGCTCGGGGGCAGCTCACGAGTCAACGAATTAAAAGATGGTTTGCGGCTTGGCTGTGGAGCACGAGCTAGCTGAGCAGGAGGTGATGCCAAGCCCAGGAGCTGCGGTTGCGGTATCTGAACGGACCAACGCGTCGGTGATTCTCCTTGAACTTTAACCTGCTGGGGGTCGAGGGTATATCCAGAAGCTAGCTCAATCACCAGCCGGGTCGTTTGGTTGTCAAATTGGCCAATCCGCATCGAACGAATCGTTCTACCCAGACTTTGCCGGATGGCGGGTCGTCCTAGCGTCACACCCGGCAGATCAATAACTAATCGGGTGGGATTCACAATCATTTGGGCTCGTGGTTGAACCCCTTCATTTGTGATGAAATCTAGCCGATTTTGATTGACATCAAAATTCCAGGATTGTAACTCGGCAGCCGAGGCAGTCGAGGAAATCAAAAAAGCACCCAGACTGGGTAGTAGCCAACGTCGTTTCAAAGCAATGTCTCCTCGCGCAGTTACTTTAGGCCAGAGCTGCCACAGTTAGAATCTCCGTTATATGAGGCCAACAGTCATTTTAATGACATGTCTTCAGCCGTTGCTAATTGTCACATCATATATAGATCCAGATAGTCTGGCTCTATTCATATCTCAACTGAGGATTGAGGACGTCTAAAAGGCTACTCAAGTTTCAGCTCAGGCTCTTTTGGGGATTCGATCGCCATTGATTCCGGCAAGTTGGTTGGTAGGATTACAGTGTCAAAGTTGGCTCCGGACAATTCTGGTGCGCTGGGAGTAGCAGTAACACCTCGTTGGAACGCAACACGCAACAGCGGCGGAGCCATGAAGGTAGTTAAAATTACCATCACGACGATCGCCGCCTCTAAAGGCTTACTGAGTATCCCACTAGCGGACCCTACACCGGCGAAGATTAGACCAACTTCCCCTCTGGGGATCATCCCTATCCCAATCGCCACTCGATTGATCTGGGGATAACCAAACACAGCTATGCCCGTCACCACCTTCCCTAGAATTGCCACAACAATCAAGAAGACAGCCATCACTAATCCCTCACGGTTGCTGGGGATTGCCGGATTCAAAACACTGAGATCAGTCCTGGCGCCGACGCTGACGAAGAAAATGGGCACCAGCATATCGGCAACCGGGATCACTTGCGCTTTTAGTTCCTGTTGCTTCTCGGTTTCTGCCAAGACAAGGCCAGCGGTAAAGGCTCCTAGAATTGCTTCTAGATGAATAGCGGCGGCAATGTAGGACAGCACAAACGCAAAAATTAAGGCACTGATCAGCAGTTCGCCGCGGGTCTGCAATCGGTTGACTAGAGCTACAAATAGCGGGCTGCACCAGCGACCGAGAATAATTGTTCCAATCAAAAATGCTGTGGAACTGAGGATTAAGTAGACCACGTTTGCAACTTCTATCTCTCCGGTCTTAGCTAAACTTGCCACCACGGCCAAGACAATAATGCCCAAGACATCATCGAGAACCGCTGCCCCAATGATGATTTGCCCCTCCTTTGAGCTAAGTTGTCGGATTTCTGCTAACACCTTGGCAGTGATTCCAATACTGGTCGCAGTCAGGGCGGCCCCAGCAAAGACAGCTGGAATTGTCGGGGTCCCAAATAGCGCAATCAACCCCAGGGTAGCAGCGGTAAAGGGGGTGACCACGCCCACAACGGCAACGACAGCAGCTTGCGGTCCCACCCGGATCAGTTCTTTGAGATTCGACTCTAGGCCAATTTCAAACAACAGAATGACAACCCCTAGCTCCGCTAGGACAGAAATTACCTGACTGTAATTTTCAAACGCAGCGATCGCAACGGCCGCAGTTGTGCCCGTGGTCATCTGTAGAAACGTTGCCAATGGTGGTGCCGGGAGATCTACGCCGCTCTCGAAAAACACCAACAGCTTGCAGGCTGAAAGCCCTACCACCACTCCTCCCACGAGTTCGCCTAAAACTGGCGGCAGGCTAATGCGGGCACAGACTTCGCCCCCGATTTTGCTGGCTAGATAGATCACCACTAAACTCAACAACACCCCAGCCAAGATTAGAGGACCCGTTTCTGCCCTTGTTACTACTGAATCAACGGTGGCTAAAGGCATCCTAGTCAAAGCATGGGAGATAATAGCAGGCAACCCCAGGGGGGAAATCAAAGTGGGCATGGCTGTCCAAGAAATCATGGTGTTTACTCTACAGGCTTTCAGCTACGTTTGGCATAAGGGCTCAAGCCAAAAACTGGGAGAGCGATCGCCTAGGTAAAGACTCGATGCTCTAGACTCGGCATCTGCCGCCGAACTTGCTCGAGCCGAGCGGGCTCGATCGCCGCAATTGCCACGCCTGGCTTGTCACCAGCATCTGCCAGAATGACTCCCCAGGGGTCAACAATCATCGCATGCCCGTGGGATTGCCGCCGGGTGTTGTGCCAACCAGTTTGGGCTGGAGCAATCACATAACTTGTATTTTCAATCGCCCGCGCCTGCAGCAATACTTGCCAGTGGTCCTTGCCGGTGTAGGCTGTGAAGGTAGCTGGTACAAATAGAACATTGGCCCCCGCGATCGTCATAGAACGATAAAGCTCTGGAAAACGAACATCGTAACAGACTGATAACCCAATATTGCCCAGTTCTGCCGATCCATGCACAGGCGGAATTTGGGTTCCTGCTAAAACCATTTGGGACTCAGAGTAGGTGTTGCCGTCTGGTAAGTTGACATCAAATAAGTGCGCTTTTTTATAGCGGGCGATTTCTTCTCCATTTGCATTAACTAGCAGTGCGGTATTGTAAACTTTGCCGCCGCTGGCAGGTACGGGAAAGCCACCACCCAAAAGTGTGACCTGAAATCTTTGGGCCATTGTTTTGAGAAACTTTTCGCTTTCGCGGCCTAGGACTTCTGCCTGAGCAAGCTTGGCCGCTTCATCCCCTAGAAAAGAGAAGTTCTCGGGCAAACCAACTAATTCTGCTCCTTGGCGAACCGCAAGTTCGATCAAGTCTTCTGCCTGAGCTAAATTCTTCTCCAGGTCAGGTAGGCTAGTCATTTGAATTGCAGCGGCGAGGTAAGACTTCATAGGCTAATCTTTAGATACTTTGAATACTCAGGAGCATAGGTTGATCGTAAACTTTGTTTGGCTCAACTCGTCAAGCATGCTCAGCACAACTCTTGAGCTTGCGATCGCCTAGGCGCGACCATAGAAATGACCCTAGAGGATTAACCTGCTAGGGCCAGAATTTAAGAAGTAAACTTTAACGGGGCGATAAAAATCGCTTATTTCAATAAGCTTTGGCGAGAAACATACTTTTCAAAAGTAGCTTGAGTTTGGTGTAATAGTTCTTCTCGGCTATCAGCAGCGCGAGTCAAGGTGGGGACTAAATTGCGCGCCTGTAACGTCATATGGAGCTGGAGGTGAGCCACATACTCGCTGAAGTCTTCACGAGAAAGCTTGTTTGAGACTTGGTTTGATTGCACGTGCAAAGTGTTCTCCTTCCCTAAAGCTGTGTACGGAACCGTTATAAGAACCTACCATCTGCTGCTGGTATAGTTTTGATTTCGCAATGAAGTGTAATCCTTATCCCCTTACAATGTTGAGAAAAGTAAATTTCGACAGCTCAAGACTTACAACTAGCGAATGGTTTAGCTCGCTCAGAATGCTAGAAACTTGGAAATTACTGCGGTCTTGACTAGAACGGAAACGAGATCAATGGCTAACCGCTTGATTTATCCTAGCGAATCTCTAGCAGCGCTTCTGTGCTTAATAAGGCGCAAAGGCTAGCGATGAACACTTAAGAGGTCGATAACTCTTTAAAGTAAGTCCAAGGCTGAACACCTTATGATCCAAATTATTCCTTCCAGCAATTAGTCTGACCATTAGAATGGAGCATCCACCCTTTCGATTCCATGAAGGTTTAGCACTTCAGCCAACGGCTCAACCCTCGTTCACCGAACTGCAACAACTACAGGCTTTGTTTCAAACAGCAGCCTTTTGGGCAGAAAATCGGCGGATAGAAGATTTAGCAATAGCGATCGCCCATAGTAAGCCCGTTTATACTATCTGGCAGGAAGCCCAACTAATCGGGTTTGCGCGGGCTACTTCAGATGGGGTCTACCGGGCAACCATTTGGGATGTAGTAATTCACCCCAGCTATCGAGGTGCTGGTCTAGGGCGCAAGTTGGTCGAAACTATGCTGACCCACCCCCACCTCAACCGGGTTGAGCGGGTATATCTTGTGACTACTTACCAGCAGCATTTCTACGAGGGCCTCGGGTTTCAACAAAATTCAAGCACGACGATGGTCCGGCATTATCAGCCAGCTGCTCATCCAACGACAATAACCGCAGAAGCCTCAAGCCCCAGTTGATCCAAACTCGACCCCGTCAGCTCCCTAGGGATGTGGGTCATTAACAGTCTGGGTAACGCTATGACTCACCACAATCTGGGGCCAGATAATTAAAAAGAAACCCATCCAGGCCAATATTGGAGCGGCAACTACAGCCGTCAACCAGAGCCGGTGGAATCCGAGCCAACTCAGCCCAATTAAGGTCGTACCCGTCAGCAAAATGGACCAAGGCTGACACCACCAGGGTTTATGACTCCAAGCACTCTCTGATTCCATAGGTTAATAGTCAGATGAGGGTAAATCGGCAGAAACAACCCTAGGTACGCCCATGCTGAAGTTGCGAACCCGGCTATTGAGGTTGTAGCTGATCTGACCCTTTTGCAAGAGCGATCGCACAAAATGCTCTAAGTCAGAGCCAATTCGTCTCAAGTTATAGTCCGTCAGATCCTCACCACTGTAGGACTCTACTAAGTCATCAAACTTCCGGTAAACCTGCTGCAAGGTATCATCATCCCAGTTCAGCTCATTGTCTGGATCAACATCCAGGGTCAAGACGTGGTTACTAGGCTGAAACTCATTATTCATAACCTCAGCCGTAAAAATACGAATGTGGCGAGTTGTTGACTTCAAGAGCGGCGGAGCTTCCATGGGTTTTAGTAGACTGAATTGACTTTTTATTTTAACTGCTAATTTGGAGGTTTCCAGCGTTTTGTGGAACCCCCTGCAAGCAATTGATCTGTTAGCAACCATTGTTGAAAGCAGTGTGATAGCCAGTCGGTAGTGCAATAAACCAAAAAACTTTCCTTACTTGAGCGCGGGAAAGTTTTTTGGTTGAAGGCGGAGACCCATCTCTAGGGAGAATTATCGACTACGCTTGAAGGCACTTAGCCATTCACGGACTTGTTCTGCGGCAATATCCATGCTGCCTAAACCAAAGGCTAGAGCAACTGCAACGGCAATCGCCCCCAGCAATAACCCGAAGGCCAGGTTAACAATGTTACTGGCAATCCCCATCTGTTGCAGAGCCATTGCAGACACTAAAGCAATGATCGCAATCCGGGCTGTCTGAGCCAGGATATTAGCCTGGTTGGTGCCAGAACTCTCAATTAACCGGAAGGCAAGATTGGCTAAGTAAAGCCCCACAGCAAAGACGGCAAGACCAGCCAAAATGCGCCCTAAGATCACAATTAGACCCGTCACAATTGCTGTCAGGGCTGCGAAGCCAAGAACATTAGTTGCTGTGACTGTGGCAAATAGCATAATGCCCACCAGGACAATAATGCCAGCAATCTCAGAAGGTGTCTTGGTTGGAACCGTAATGTCTGAGCGAGTCGCAGCGGTGGAAAACTCCGGCTGAGTAAACCCTGGAGCCTGGCCTCCTAGAGGGCCATTGCTGGGTACGGCCGATCCTGCTGAGAAGCCGGGAGGTACTGTTGGGTCGGTGATAGGCGCTGCCGTTGGCGGTATGCCGGGGCGTGGTCTGTCTTGCAAGCCCAACCAAGCAAAAACATTGTCAAAGCCGACACTGGTGAGAATGTTGGTCACCAAGTCTGCAACGAATTTACCCAGCACGTAAGCAACAGCCAGAATTAAACCGGCGGTGAAAATCAGTGGAATTGCATTTAGTATCTGCTGTAAGACGTTGCTGGCTGGTCTTGATACAGCATCAAGCTGTAGGGCATTCAGCGCGGCGATCGCTGCCGGGATCAAAATCAAGACGTAGACAATCGTGCCGATTAACCAAGACAGCCCCCGGCTACCCCTTGTCCGGCCTAAGCCAAATCTGCTACCGATTTGGTCTACGCCAGTTGCCATCAATAGATTGGTAACAATGATCCGGACGATTCGGGCCACAAACCAACCTGCTACCCCAATCAATATTGCTGCCAGGATATTAGGGAGGATACCTAAAATCTCATTCAGCAGACCCTGGACTGGTTGGAGTGTACCTTGTAGCCCTAAAACATTTAAAATCGCAGGCAGGAAGAGGAGAAAGATAAACCAGTACAGTGCATTGCCAAGCGTATCACTCAGAAGAAACGGCGATGGGCCTCCTGCACTGCTTGAGGGTGAAGCTCCTGGATACTGGGTTCCAGATATTTCAGCCGTGGGCTGGTTGATCTGATTAGAAGTTGTTCCTGGCGGGACACTGCCAGCTGGCGGTCCCATCTGGCCTGGCGTTCTACCTGAACCACTACCGGCTTGGTTCAGCTTCTCATCTAAGTTAAAAGCGCTTAACCCCCTGACGAGCAGCAACTTTGATAGGGTCGCAACTATCCAAGCAACCCCCAATAAAATGGCGGCACCACCCAGTTTAGGTAGGAAGGCAAAGATCTGGCTGAGAAAATCGTTCAGCGGTGCCGAGACGGCAGAAAGCTGAAGTTGATTTAAGAAAGCCACCAGGACAAAGATCATAATCAGCCAAAAGACTGCTGTGGAGATCCATTTCTCCACATTGATCTCGGGTGCTCCGTCTCGCCTACCTGTGACCGAAGCTGCTAAACGATTATCTATGTTGGTGCGGGATAGCACTCCTTTCACTACTGATGCTGCAACAATCGCGATGATCCAACCAATGATCAGAATCAGGATTGCATACAGTAAATTGGGGAGATCCCTGCCCAGTTGATTACCGATATTCTGAAACGAATTGCCATTCCCGTACTGGGTTTCACTAGTAGCTTGACCCACACGAAAGAGGTGACTGGTGAGATTTTGAAAAGTGTCATTCATTGGCTTCTTGGGCTAACAATACCTTGTAGTAGTTTGAAGGCCTACATAACCTTAAGCCAGATTAGCTTCACAAACTAAGACGGCTAGGAGTGAGACAATAGGCAATACTTAAACAGTCTGCCGCTCCCGATAATTTATGTGACATGAATAGCACAAATCCTAGACCATGAGTAGCACGAAGCTTCCCCCTTTAGGCTGAAATTCAATAAAAACTTGATTATCTTCTTGATTTTGGAATTTACCCCTAGAAATGTCTAGCTTTCGTGACCCAAGTCCCCTCAAGTTACTAAAGCTCCAATTAACTAGGTCTAAAAATTGCCTAACCTATCTCAACGTCTCTGGTTAGTCGAGACTGAAAACACCTGGATTCAATCATGAATGTACAAGCTGGGACACTTTATATTGTGGGAACCCCAATCGGCAACCTGGAAGACATGAGCTTCCGGGCTGTTCGGGTTTTAAAGAGCGTAGATAGAATTGCGGCTGAAGACACCCGCCACACCGCTAAGTTACTCCAGCACTTCCAAATCGCTACACCGCAAGTCAGCTACCACGAGCATAATAGTCAAACCCGCATACCAGAACTGTTGCAGTGGCTAGGTCAAGGTCAGTCGATTGCCTTAGTGAGCGATGCCGGAATGCCGGGAATTTCTGATCCCGGTGGCGAACTTGTTCAAGCCTGCACTGAGCAAGGAATTAGCGTTGTTCCCATTTCAGGCCCAAGTGCCGTAATTACTGCTCTGGTTGCGGCTGGCTTACCGACGGAGCGCTTTGTCTTTG
Source organism: uncultured Synechococcales cyanobacterium (assembly GCA_902806435.1). Taxonomy (GTDB): domain Bacteria; phylum Cyanobacteriota; class Cyanobacteriia; order Thermosynechococcales; family Thermosynechococcaceae; genus CADCWO01. The sequence goes on from CADCWO010000165.1 coordinate 66,874, forward strand.
AAGGCTTTTTACCCCCAAAAGGGCAAACCCGACGCGATCTCTTGGAAGCTTTGCAAACGGAGTCGCGCACGGTAGTCCTCTACGAATCCCCCCACCGGCTGCGGCAAACCTTGCAAGACTTGGCCGCAATTTTAGGCGACGATCGCGCGATTGTCCTGGCGCGGGAACTGACTAAATTGCACGAGGAGTTTTGGCGTGGCCCGATCAAGTCAGCGATCGCTGACTACACCCACCGCGACCCTCAGGGAGAATTTACCCTCGTAATTGCTGGTGTCACTCGTATTCAGCCCCTCCTGTCAGAAGCGGCCCTGAAAGCTGAGCTAGAAAATCTCCTAGAACAGGGACTTTCTCGCTCTCAGGCCAGTCGCCAGCTAGCCCAGCAAACCCCTCTATCACGGCGCCAGATTTACCAGCTTGCCTTGACAGTCACGCCCCAGCCTCCAATCTAGAGCCCTCCAACGAAAAGTAGTCTCTTACTCCAGCCCAGTTTTGTCCTCTGCTAAACTCTTTCAACCGATTTGCCAGGGCGGTATAGACAAAAATACGGGGTTCACCCTGAAACAAGTGGGACAGTTAAGCTTGCCTTAAATCCAATCCAGGCCGCTTCAAAAGCATTAACGGTAATGAGAAGCTGAAGATTTGTTCATTCGTCTAGGTCAAGCAATGGAGTTGTTCAATCATTTGTGGGTGCCTGGGATATCGATGCCGGAGAAAATCGTTCGCTCAATTTTGGTTTATTTTTTTCTTTTGATGGTCCTTCGTTTGGGCGGCAAGCGAGAACTGGGCCAAATGAATGGCTTTGATCTTGTTGTGTTACTGATGCTTTCCAACGCCGTGCAAAATGCGATTATTGGCAACGACAACTCGCCGCTGGGCGGCATGATTGGTGCGGTAGCCTTATTAGTAACGGACTATTTAGTTGTCCGGTTTCCCTACCGCTATCCCAGCGTGCAGCAACTGGTGGAAGGTAAGCCAACCCTTTTGATCAGTAACGGTCAAATTATTCCAGAACCCTTAGTGGCAGAAGGCATTACGCAGAACCCTTAGTGGCAGAAGGCATTACGGAAGCGTAATTCTGAACCAGCTTGCGCCGCCAAGGGTTTGACCATCTCTCGGAAGTTAAGGCCGCTATCTTAGAAATAAGTGGCAACCTGACCGTTGAGCCTCAACATCCGACGCCAGGTGAGGACAACCAAATCTTTGCTTGACCGGCTAGAGCGTATAGAGGCAGCCTTAGGTTTGCTCACTCAGTGCCTAGGCCCCAATCGCTAAGTCCACCGAGAAACCTGCTTTGAAGGTTCCTGGCACAATAAAGCTAGTGAGTTTGATTGATCTGTATCGTTACTCGTTGCCATGACAGCTGACTCAAAGTCTTCTCATCCTCTCCGACTAACAGCAAAAAGCTCAGCCGATACCTGGAATTGGAAAGGCTTCCCGATTCACTATCAGTTTGCAGGTAGTCAGGGACCTCCTGTGGTTCTGGTGCATGGCTTTGGTGCTTCCAGTGGCCACTGGCGCAAGAATATTCCAGTCCTAGCAGCGATCGCACGTGTCTATGCCATTGACCTGATTGGCTTTGGTGCGTCTGCTAAACCTGCTCCGGGTCCGTTCGCACCCGCTGAGCACGTTGAATATTCCTTTGAAACTTGGGGGCAACAGATTGCTGATTTTTGCCGAGAGGTAGTGGGGGAACCTGCTTTTGTGGTGGGTAACTCCATTGGTTGTATTGCGGCAATGCAGGCAGCGGTATATGCGCCGCAATTCGTTTTGAGCATGGCTTTAATCAATTGCTCCTTACGCCTTCTACACGATCGCAAGCGGGCGGGCTTACCTTGGTATCGCCGGATCGGTGCCCCGATTGTCCAGAGGATTTTGACTTTTAAGCCGATCGGCAAGCTCTTTTTCAACCAACTGGCGAACCCCTCTACTGTCCGCAAAATTTTGCGCCAAGCCTATAAGCACCCAGAGGTTATCACAGATGAACTCGTTGACCTACTCCTGGCACCTGCCCGTGATCCGGGAGCTGTGGATGTGTTTTTGGCCTTTACTCGCTACTCTCAAGGTCCTTTACCGGAGGATTTGCTGGCGGTTTTACCTTGCCCTGCCCTACTGCTGTGGGGAACAGACGATCCTTGGGAACCAATCGCGATCGCCCGCCAAGAGCTAAGTCACTTTCCTGTCGTGGAGGACTTTGTTCCATTAGAAGGCTTGGGCCACTGCCCTCAGGATGAGGCTCCAGAGGTCGTGAACCCAATTTTAAAAGATTGGATTCTCAAAAAATCTACGGAGGCTTTCTCACCCCAATCAGTTGCACCTTAGCCAACTTACAAGCGATAAGTTTAGGGCAAAGCCCAAAGCGATAAAGGGACTGATGCCGTGACAGCCGAATCCACAACTAGGCTGAGCAGTCACTGAAAGCGCTGAGGTGATGGCGGTAACAAATGAGCAATCTAGATCCTCTTGCCTCGGTCATTTTTTGTCGCAAACCGTTGAAACCTAGCCTTGGCATCTTTGCAGAAAAACTAACTAGAGCTGTCTCTCAACGCATAGGATGTAATTAATCAACTCTAGCAGTGAGAGATGTGATGGTTGGCCAACCAAAACTGTCTGTAGAAGCTAGTTGGAGGGTTAGCTTCAAAACCCTACTCTCGCAGGTGACAAATGCTGAATGAAACCCATCCTGCATCCCTCCGTTATGGGGTTGCCATTCTAGCGTTTATCCTGGCCCTACTCCTGAAGCTGCTATTAGATCCGCTGATCGAAACAGATACTCCTTTTTTGACATTATTTGCTGCCGTAACCATTAGTGCCTGGTTTGGTGGCACAGGGCCTGGATTGCTCACTACGGCCTTATCTGCTTTAGCAAGCGACTACTTTTTTCTATCCCCATCCAAATTGCTCGTGGGCCAGAGCTTAGGGCAAAATTTGCCTTTGGGCTTGTTTGTCTTAGAAGGAGTGTTGATTACTTCACTGAGCTCATCTCTACATACGGCGAGGCAACGAGCTGAAGCCAGCAAACGGAAAGCCCAGCGCCACCAGGAAGACTTACGTCAAAGCGAAGAACGTTACCGTCTGTTAGTTGAAGGGATTAGAGATTACGCGATCTACATGCTTGACCCTGAGGGGCATGTTGTGAGTTGGAATACGGGGGCGGAACGGATCCACGGATATAGAGCAGAGGAAGTGCTCGGTCAGCATTTTGCCATGTTTTACCCTAGGGAAGAACAGGAGGGAAACTTGCCGGATCATGAGCTTCGGCTGGCAAATCAGTCGGGGCATTTTGAAAAGACCGGGCTGCACTTACGCAAAGATGGGACCCGCTTTTGGGCTGAGATTGTCATTACAACACTGCAAGAGCCGGGCGATCAGTATGGTAGCGCTAGCAACCTGCGAGGCTATGCCAAGCTGACGCGAGATATTACTGAACGCAAGCAAACTGAGGAAGCACTTCAGTCACGCGCAACTGAATTGACTCGAACAACCCAGAAGTTAGCGCGTACAGCGACCAACTTGGAAAAGCGCAACCATGAACTTGACCAGTTTGCCTACGTTCTGTCCCATGATCTTAAAGCGCCCCTGCGGGCGATCTCTAACCTTTCTCAGTGGATTGAAGAAGACCTAATTGCTGAGGGAGCACCCCAGATGGATGCAGATACCCAGCACCATATGAATCTGCTGCGGGGTCGCGTCCACCGGATGGAAGCCCTAATTGATGCAGCACTCCAGTACTCCCGTGTGGGGCGAGTTGAGACAGCGGTGACCAGGGTGGACGTTGAAGCTTTACTCCAAGAAGTGATTGCTTCCCTAGATCCACCTTCTGAATTTGTGATTGAAATTGGGCCGGGAATGCCCACATTGAAGGCGGAGCGCTTACGCCTGCAACAAGTCTTTGTCAATTTGATTGGTAATGCGATCAAGCACCGTTCTACGCACGAACTAAAGAGCGGACTACTCTCTGAGCCACCCTCTTCCTCTGCTAGCGATCTGGCCAGAGAACCAGGCAGTAGTATGGCAGGAACCTCCCCTCAGCCAGGATGGGTACAGGTATCGGTGCTAGAGAAAGGTGATTTCTACGAGTTTAGTGTCGCAGATAACGGGCCTGGAATTGCACCGCGCTACCACGAGAAAGTGTTTGGTATCTTCCAAACCTTAGAAGCCCGAGACAAGGTAGAGAACGCAGGGCTTGGCTTGGCTCTAGCAAAAAAAATTGTCGAAAGCAAAGGGGGAACTATCCGTCTGGAATCGCAAGTAGGCCAGGGAGCAACGTTTCGCTTTACTTGGCCGAAGCGCCCTCCAAAAGCTGAAGCGTGGTAGCCAACATCCTAAATTTTCTAGGCAACTGCTCCATGAGGTGGAGGTCACTCCCAAATGAATAGGTGGGGGAACTCTACCTGTCTCCGTAGCCCTCTCTGGCACAGCTGAATCTGTCCGTAGTTTCTCCTAACCCTTGTGAGGTCTAGATCTTGAGACTTGCGGTATCACTGACGCCAATCGCTTGGGTTGCTTTTTAACCTGGGGATAGCAGGCAATAGCCTTCTTGAGCTGAGTGAGGAGTTGAAATGGAGTCTGTCTCTAGAAACTGGCTACCAATACTGATCGCCATCGGGGCCTCAGCCCTTACCCCATTGCTAAAGCTTCTCTGGACCAACGGCTACCTTGGAGGAGCATAGGTGATGAAAAACCTGCCAAAAACAATCGGTCTGGCGCGGCGCTTAGCTGATCGACTCCTCCCTTTAACACTGGTGATTGGGTTTTTAATCAGTGTTGGATTTCCGGCCGCCTACTACGTTCTTGAGTGCAGTGCCTTACAGCGAACGGCAACAATTTATGCCACACAGATGGCGGAGACGCTTCAAGGCTCAGCTCTCGAAACCCCAACACTCTGGAAGAATCAGCCCCAAGAGTATAGCCAGGTTCCCGCTGATTGGCTACCGGAAGAATTGGTTAACATTGAAGTTCTGGATGCGACAGGACAGCCGGCTGGCCATAACCATAAAACCCAAGAGATGCAAGCTTGGGGGAATCGTTTTGTCTTTAAGGGGCCTGCTGCCATCGCTGCCAATCGCCGTAAAATTGGCAAAGTCCAGGCTGGCATGTCTCACCGCCAGCTGTTAGAGACCACCTTTATCCTCCTGCTCGTTTGTACTACCATCGCGGCTAGTCTTGCCGCCTTGATTTACTTCTTCCCCATCAAGATTGTCCGGGGGGCGGAAGCGCAGCTCCAAAAAATGATTGAGGCGGTTCAAGCCAGTAGTAATGAGAGCGATCGCCTAGCCAGTTGTGCCCAAGCTTCAGAGCAGCGGTTCCGTAATCTTGTCCATGGGCTCGACGTGATCGTTTGGGAAGGTGACCTTAAAACCTTCACCTTCACCTTTGTCAGTCAACGAGTGGAAGAGATTCTGGGTTACCCGATTCAAAGATGGCTCACAGAACCAGGTTTCTTTCTCAACCTCGTCTATCCTGAGGACCATGAGCAGTTCCAAGCCCTGTGCCGGGAGTTCATCCAGGAAGGAAGGGCCTATAGTCTTGAATATCGGATAACGGCAGCAGATGGCCGCTTGGTATGGGTGTGCGACACCTTTTATGTGGTTCGTGACCACACGGATCAGGTAACCCAGTTTCGTGGTGTGATGGTGGATATTACTGACCGGAAGCAAGCCGAGTCAGAACTTCAGCGGTCGCTTTCGCTACTACGGGCAACGATTGAATCAACGGCTGACGGTATTCTTGCTGTTGATGATTTGGGCAAGATAGTCAGTTTCAACCAAAAGTTTGCCCAGATGTGGCAGATCCCTGAGCCTATTTTGACAGCACAGGACGACGGCCAAGCCTGGGCGTTCATCCTTGACCAGTTAAAAGACCCAGAAGGCTTTCTCACCAAAATCCAGGAGCTGCACAGTCAACCAGATGCAGAAGGCTACGATATTTTTGAATTTAAAGATGGCAGGGTATTCGAGCGATATTCTCTCCCGCAGCGCCTTGGGGGAGAAAGCATTGGTAGAGTGTTGAGCTTTCCAGATATCACGGAGCGTAAAGTTGCTGAGGAGCAGCTACGGCACGATGCCTGTCATGATGCGCTTACGGGCTTACCAAACCGCGCTTTCTTTATCAACTGTTTAGAACGGGCGATCGGGCGAAGTCAGCGTCAAGGCGGGAATTCTGGGTCCTATTTATTTGCGGTGCTGTTTCTCGATCTTGATCGCTTTAAGGTGATCAATGATAGTCTCGGTCACCTGATCGGGGATCAACTCTTAATTGCGATCGCTCGCCGCTTAGAAGCTTGTCTCCGTCCAGGTGATCTGGTGGCACGGCTGGGGGGGGATGAATTTACAATTTTGTTGGAGAACATTACCGATCCTAACGAAGCAACTCTTGTCGCGGAGCAAATTCAAGGGTCACTAGCATTACCTTTTGATCTTGATGGACAGGAAGTCTTTACCACTGCCAGTATTGGCATCTCCTTGAGTGATACAAGTGAACCAGGTGACTTGCTTCGGGATGCGGATACGGCGATGTATCGTGCCAAGAAATATGGTAAAGCTCACTATGAGGTATTTGTTCAAGGAATGCACCAAGATGTGTTGGTCGCCCTCGAGTTAAAAAATGACCTGCGGCGAGCAATTGATCGTCAAGAACTTCAGGTTTATTACCAGCCAATTGTATCGCTACAAACCAACCAGATCACTGGTCTAGAAGCTTTACTCCGTTAACAGCACCCAGAAGGAAAGCTAGTTTATCCGGCTGACTTCATCTCAGTCGCTGAAGAAACCGGATTGATGATTCCGATTGGCGACTGGGTACTGCATGAAGCCTGCCGTCAGGTACAGGCCTGGCAGACCCAATTTCCAGCTTTTTCACAACTACCTGTCAGTGTCAATGTTACAAGTAAACAATTTTCGCAACTCCATCTGAGCGGGTCCATTTCCCACGCTTTAGGGGCTAGCTCTTTAAATGCATCCAGCCTGAAACTGGAGATCACCGAAACCTGCCTGCTGGAAAATACTGCATCTGCGACCGCCACCCTTTCCAAGTTAGGTGCTTTAGGGATTCAGTTGGTAATTGATGACTTTGGTACGGGCTACTCCTCTTTGAGTTACCTTCATCGCTTTCCCGTTAGTGGCTTGAAGATCGATCACTCCTTTGTCAACCGGATGGAGAATAAGGGGACGCCAGAGACACTGTGTGAACGCATCTACAAGGCTCAGGGAGCGCGACCACCAGGAGTTGCGAGCTCAATTATTCAAGCAATCGTCACCCTTGCTCACAGCTTGGGGATGGAGGTAACCGCAGAAGGGGTAGAAACGGCACAGCAACTACTACAACTCAAGCACCTAGGATGTGAACAGGGGCAGGGATATTTCTTTTCTCAACCAGTAACCTCGGAAGTGGCAGAAGCATTGTTGGCCGCAAACCAACTAGGAGAAATTTCCCCTAGCAGGCAAGGCTTAGTCTTATCTGCTTTGAGCTGTCATGCAGCTTGAGCGAGACAGCTGTTTCTAGCATGATCGCGAACCAGCTCCGTTACTGGGCACTGCACTAGCTAAGGTCTTCCTCTAGATAAGTGGTGGAATTTAATTTATCGTTCTTTCTGTCGCGCGCCTACAGGATTAAATATTTGCTCTGCCAAACGCAGAAACTGCTGTAGAACTTGGTTAGGATCAGTAAGCTTCCTTACCTCCCTTGACTATGCCAGCTCAAACTTCTACTGCCCTATCTTTCTTAGGCACTGACGTCAGTGTCTCTTATGAGAAAGCTGAAGTTGTAATTTTGCCAGTTCCCTATGAGGCAACAACCACCTATCGTCAGGGATGCAAATACGGTCCTGAGGCTATCTTAGAGGCTTCCCAGCAAGTGGAATACTATGACGATGAACTAGAGCGAGAAGTTTGGCCGTCTGGCATCTACACTCATCCAGCGATCGCTGACACCCGCAATGGACAGATGACGGCTGAGGCAATGCTGCAAACAACCCAAGCAACCGTGCAGAAGCTGGTGCAAGATGGCAAATTTGTGATTGCTCTAGGCGGAGAGCACAGTATTACCGCTGGAGTCGTCACTGCCTATCAGCAAGCTTATCCTGAAGAGCCCTTCACAGTGGTACAAATTGATGCCCACGGTGACTTGCGCCACGAATATGAAGGCTCAATTTATAATCATGCCTGTGTGATGCGGCGAATTGTGGAGCTAGGGTTGCCCACCGTTCAAATTGGCGTGCGCAGTCTTTGCCGGGAGGAGGCGGACCTAATTAAGGAAAAGGGGCTGACAGTGGTCCGGGCCCAGGAGCTTGCCAGTCAGCCGGATTGGATTACCCAAACCCTGAGCCGCATTTCTACCCGGCGAGTTTTTCTCACCATTGATTTGGATGGGGTTGACCCAGCCGCCATGCCAGGCGTGGGTACTCCGGAGCCTGGCGGTTTGTCCTGGTTTGCGTTACTTAGCTTTCTACGACAGTTGTTTCAGTCTTACGAGGTAATTGGGGCTGATGTGATGGAGTTAGCTCCTATTTCTGGTTCAGTAGTCTCGGAGTTCACCGCAGCCAAGCTAGTGTACAAACTGATTGGCTATCACACGAGCTAATACCGATGGCAAGCTGCTACGATCGCTATCCTCACAATCCAAGGAACAGGAATTGACTTCCCAATCCTGCTATCTTAAGTTGGAAGCAATTTTTGAGCTGAGAGCAGGGTTACTGCATGGGGACTTATCAACGGGTCTTATTAAAACTGAGTGGTGAGGCTCTCATGGGTAGCCTACCTTACGGAATTGATGCGGTTACTGTCCAGGAGTTTGCTCAGGATATTGCTGTTGTCGTCAACCAGGGAATGCAGGTGGCGATTGTGGTTGGCGGCGGCAATATCTTTCGCGGCGTCAAGGGTTCGGCAGCAGGAATGGATCGCGCTACAGCCGACTATATTGGCATGATTGCGACTGTCATGAATGCCTTAACTCTGCAAGATGCCCTGGAACGCATTGGCGTACCGACTAGGGTACAGACGGCGATCGCGATGCAGGAGTTAGCCGAACCTTACATTCGGCGGCGGGCGATGCGACATCTAGAAAAAGGTCGGGTAGTTGTGTTTGGGGCTGGCTCTGGCAATCCCTTCTTTACCACCGATACGACTGCTGCCTTGCGAGCAGCAGAAATTGATGCGGAGGTCATTTTCAAGGCAACCAAGGTAGATGGGATATACGACTCAGATCCCCACCTCAACCCGCAGGCGCGACGGTTTCGAAGTCTCACCTATGGGCATGTTTTAACCCACGATCTTGGCGTGATGGATAGCACAGCAATCGCCCTGTGCAAAGATAACAACATTCCGATTGTGGTATTTGATTTGTCGGTGGCTGGTAATATTCAGCGTGCCCTGATGGGAGAACCTATCGGCACCATTGTGGGAGGTTCCTGTGAAATTAGCTGAAACTGAAGCATTGATGAAAAAGGCCATTGAGGCCACACAACGGTCTTTCAATACGATCCGTACCGGACGGGCCAATACTTCACTACTAGACCGAGTGACGGTGGAATATTATGGTGCTCCAACACCTTTGCGATCGCTAGCCAGCATCAATACTCCCGATGCCAGCACGATTATGATCCAACCCTTTGACCGCAGCAGCCTAAACACGATTGAAAAGGCGATCTCTATGTCTGATATTGGGTTGACGCCTAACAATGACGGTTCTACAATCCGGTTGAACATTCCGCCCCTCACCAGCGATCGCCGCAAAGAACTTGTTAAAAGCGTCGCTAAGTTAGCAGAAGAAGGTAGGGTGTCGATCCGCAATGTCCGGCGAGATGCCGTGGACTCGGTGCGTAAACAAAGTAAAAGTAGTGAAATCTCGGAAGATGAAGCCCGTGATTTACAAGATCAAGTCCAGAAGTTGACGGATAAGTACATTGCGAAAGTTGATGAATTACTGGCGGAGAAAGAGAAAGATATTATGACGGTTTAACCCAGCAGCTCTCCGGCAGGGTTGATCCTCTATGAAACTCGGCTCAAGAGTGGATGAGGGTAGATAAGTTCTTTTTATTCCAAGTGCTTGGCTGGATACTGATCCTCTGTCTTGCCTGGTTGTGGGTGCTCTTGAGTGCTCTGCCGGCGATCGCGGCGGGTAGTATTATTCAGGGTTTGTGCTAGGTAATTACCCCCAAACAAAGTCGCTTAGGATATCGTTAAGCTGTTTAGTTGGGTTAAGATAGCTAAGTTTTTGTCACCTCAAAGCTTTGAGCTGATATAAGAGCGATCTATTTATTTGATCTAATTGACCCTAACGAAGGGTGATTCATACTTTGCCTTAGGAGTAAAGCTACTATGTTTGATTGCATTATTGTTGGTGCCGGGCCTGCCGGAGGAACTGCGGCCTATCATCTTGCTAAACGCGGTCGCTCAGTTTTAGTGCTGGAAAAAGAATCACTACCCCGTTATAAACCCTGTGGCGGAGGGGTCTCGCCGGCCGTAGCCCAATGGTTTGACTTTGACTTTTCACCGGCAATTTCCCTCAAGGTGAATACGATTCGCTACACCTGGAAAATGGGTGACCCCGTAGAAGCAGAACTGAAAACCCCCGAACCGATCTGGATGGTCCATCGGAATGTGTTTGATCACTTTTTGATTCAACAAGCCCAGAAGCAGGGGGCAGAATTACGAGATGGCACCGAAGTGACCGGAATTCAATTCAACAGCGATCGCTGGCAAGTTAATACCAACCATGGCCCTGTAGAAGGCCGATACCTAATTGCGGCCGATGGGGCTAAGGGACCGATGGCAAAATGGTTGGGCTTTAAGGAACGCAAACGCCGCATGGGTGGTGCACTAGAGGCAGAAGCTCCGGCAGAAGTAACCAACGGCCATACCGCTCACTTCGAATTTGGAATGGTTAAAAACGGCTACATCTGGAACTTCCCAAAAGCTGATGGTTATTCAATCGGAATTGGTACGTTTCGGGGCGGAGAACCACAAAACTTACGGGAAATCGTTACCGAATATTCGACGCTGTTTAATGTCAACTTTAAAACCACCAAGCAGTATGGCCACCCCCTTTGCTTGTGGGATGGCAACCAAAAGTTACATACCCAAAACGCCCTATTAGCCGGAGAAGCTGCCTGTGTGGTTGACCCAATGACCGCAGAGGGAATTCGCCCCTCAATGTTTAGCGGTCTCAAGGCGTCTGAGGCAATTGATCGCGCATTAGCTGGAGATACCAATGCTTTGGCGAACTACACCGAACTAATCAGTGAGCAATGGGGCAGCGATATGCTCTGGGCACAACGTTTGGCTGGGGTGTTCTATCGTATTCCTGGTGTGGGGTACAAACTTGGGGTAAAACGCCCCGCAGCCACCCAGCGTTTTGGCCAAATTCTTTGTGGTGAACTGCGTTACAGCGATGTTGCCGGCAGTGCGATCAAAAAACTCAGTGGTAGTTTTATTCCTGGTAGAGGTAACTAAGAGGAAGTAAGCTGCATCCTACCTTCAAACCTTGTTGACTATACTTCAGTGGTGGACCTTCAGCCCTAGAGTCGCTGGAGCGAACAGTACTAGGCTATTAAGATAGATCAAAAGGCGGTGTGAGTTGATCTTTGTGTGGCTTCATCCAAAAGGGAACTCAGTAACTGCCAGCTATAGCGTTAAGGTTGCAGGCCCATGCAGGACTTTCACCGCTACTATCAACTTCTAGGCCTTTCGCCAGCGGCTACTGCTGAAGAGGTTAAAGAAGCTTACCACCGTCTAGCGCGCCAATACCATCCTGATTTAAATCCTGGTAACAAGGCAGCAGAAGAAAAATTTAAATCAATCAATGAAGCCTACGAAGTGCTCACAGAAGTAATTGAACAAATTCAAAACCAGCCGACCGTTGCTCAATCGAAACCTCCAGAATATGGAAGTGCGGCAGACTTCTGCGATCGCGCGGCTAAGAAGGCCAGCACTGGTAACTACGCAGCCGCGATCAGCCACTACAGCCGAGCGCTTCAGATCGATTCTAAGAATGCTCAGACTTACAGCCAGCGGGGGTTTGCCTATTATCAGCTTGGAGCTTACAAAGAAGCCTTCAAAGACTATAGTCAAGCTCTAAAACTCAATCCTCAACTTGCTGAAGCCTACTATAACCGGGGAACTGCCCGCCGCAAGCTAGGATACCCCCAAGGAGCAGTACAAGATTTTAACCAAGCAATCCGCTTTAATCCTAACGATGCTCAGGCTTACCGAAATCGAGGGGTAACTCGGGCTGACTTAGGAGATAGCAAAGCAGCGATTGCGGACCTCCAAACAGCAGCGAGGTTATTTTCCGAGCAAGGCAAAATTGCTAGCTTTCAAGCAACCTTAGACTTGTTGACCAATGTTCAAAAGGTTAGAGCTGTGGCAATACGTAAGAAAGCAGCGATCGCCCTAGCGCTCATTTCATCGATTGTCGTTTTGGCACTACTGCTCTTATGAGCAAACCCTGTCCTTACTTGAGACGATTGCTGAACTAAGGATTTTGAACAAGCATAGTCAATACGTCTAATACCTTAGTTGTCCACAGAAAAAGCTCTTGGGAGTCTTGCCATGTTTCGACCCCAAGAGCTTTTTCCTTTAAGTTCACTCCCCACTAGATAAACTGTAAAGCTTTTGGGCCGCCTGAGGACTGAACTGAGTGACACTTTTTAGAGTGTCACCTCTTAGGGGACTAGCAGGACATTGCTAAACTGCAGTCCTTCGGTAAGATACTAAAGGTTCAGAACATAGAGGAACAGTTAAACTGTGGAACGGACATTTTTAGCAGTCAAGCCAGATGGCGTCCAGCGGGGTTTAGTGGGTGAAATTCTACATCGTTTTGAAGCTAAAGGATTTACCCTCGTAGGCTTGAAGTTAATGCATGTCAGCCGCGAGCTGGCTGAGCAGCACTACGGAGAGCACAAAGAGAAACCGTTTTTTGCCGGGTTAGTTGATTTCATCACCTCTGGGCCTGTAGTTGCTATGGTCTGGGAAGGCAAGGGTGTCGTCGCGGCTGCCCGCAAAATAATTGGGGCGACAAATCCCCTAAATGCGGAGCCAGGTACAATCCGGGGTAGTTATGGTATTGATATTGGCCGCAATATTATTCATGGTTCTGACGCCGTAGAGACAGCGCAACGAGAAATTGAGCTTTGGTTTCAGCCAGCAGACTTAGTAGCCTGGCGACCAAGTCTCTCAACCTGGATCTACGAATAGTCTTTGCGCAACTGCAGCATTACCTTTTCTCGACGACTTCGCTAGAAGTTTGAGCCACCTCCGGGGTGCTGGAGTTGCGTTTAGAAAATCCCCAAAGGAATATCAAACCAATGCTGGTGATCATTAACCACTCTGGTGGCACCCAATTGTCGTTGATTACCCTGATCAGTAGCCGCAATCCTACCAAAGCAACCGTGATGTAGCCGGCATCTTGGAGGTGAGTAAATTCGTCTAACCAGCGAATAAATAGCTCAGCCATAAACCGTAGGGTAATCACACCAATGATCCCACCGACGATTACCAACCAGCGATCCTGAGACACTGCGATCGCAGTGGTGACGCTATCGAGAGAAAAAGCCAGGTCAGTCAAGGCAATTAACGGGATCGCTTGCCAGAGAGAATCAAACCGGGGCCCGTGATGCTGATTATCCCCGCTGTTCTGGGAAAGGAAGTATTGTCCGGCCAGCCAGAGTAAGTAAGCGGCTCCTGCCAGCTCAAACTGCCAGAACTGAATCACCCAGGTTGCTGTTAAAATCAAACCGACGCGCAGCACAAATGCTGCAACTAATCCCAAGTTCAAGGCACGACGTTGTAGTTCGTCATCTTCTAGACCTTGTACCAGCGCTGCTAAGGCGATCGCATTATCTGCTGACAGTACCGACTCTAGCGCTACCAAAACAAGCAGAACGGGTAGTGCTGAGGCAGCAAGGTGGGGAGAAGATTCTAGCAATTGATCTAACATTAACGATTATTTCGAGCCAGATTGAATAAAATGAGCAATCTGTCTGTTACCAGGACTGCTACGTTTCCAAACGTAACCCTAAACGGGTATGTTTTGCATCAGCTAGTCTCGGGGTGGTTATCAAGCAGGTCCAGCAACGACTGTCTGAGTTAAAAGTTGTTGAACGGTCATCGCTACCGATTAGTTATGTTGCATCATATGACAAACTGTTTCCGAATTTGACAGTTTAGTCAACAGTAGTAAAGTACAACTCTATAAAAACAGGAGTTTTGCCAAAATGTCCTCGTTATCAGACATTCAAATTCTCGCTGCCTTAGTGGTTGCTTTAATCCCTGGAGTTCTAGCCCTGCGCTTGTCAACAGAACTTTATAAGTAACTCCTAGTAGGGCCTAGCCGGGAACTTTATCTCATAAAATTAACCGGCTAGGCTCTGCCTATCAGTTACAAAAACATTTATCCAAACCGACTTGACAAACTCATATGTCAAAGTAGGCTGGTAATGGGTAACTTTAGACCCGGCTTGGTAGCAAAGGTTGATCTAGAACTCAAACAGCTAGGTGCTACGGTTTGCAAGCAGCATATTATCGAGTTCAAATTAGGCAGTCAGCGATATTTTTATTTCTATGAATGCAACCCAACCGCGAAAGCTTTCCACGAAGCTAGTTAGCTCATCTCAGCCTCTGGCAGTCCTAGTGCCCCGCAATCAACGGAATCATAGATCTAAAGCTTTTGAGGTGGCCTCAATGCTGAGTGTCAATATCTTGCTGTCCGCGACAGCAATTCTAACTTTAATTCACCTCAGCCACTATCAAAAAGCTCAGCAAGCAAAGCTTCAGGCAATCCAGGCTGAAGTAAAACTAGCAGTCGGTCGAGTCAATCAAGCAAAAGCTCAGTTTGATCGCAACCGTGATCCCCAACAAGAAAGGCGGATTGTGCAGGAAGAAACCACTGGGATTGAACCAGGGCAACTACAGGTTGTCTGGACTCGTCAGACAGCTGCCCAGTCCCCAACCACGCTTCCTTAAAGGTTTAGCCCTACTTAATCAGTTTTTATGACCCCTATTGCCTCCTATCCTGCTGCCCCTGATTTAGCCGCTGACAGCTATGTGGTCATTGGTTTAGCAACTTGTTTTGTTAAAGAAGGCGGTAAACTTCACCCAGTACAGTTAATCGAGCCAATCCCTTCTGCTGCTCTAGAAGCGATCCTCAAAGGCATTCCCACTTCCTATGAGATGGCTTTGGCAACGACTTTGGGTGCTGCG
The DNA here is from genome assembly GCA_902806435.1 of uncultured Synechococcales cyanobacterium. Lineage (GTDB taxonomy): Bacteria > Cyanobacteriota > Cyanobacteriia > Thermosynechococcales > Thermosynechococcaceae > CADCWO01. The sequence continues at coordinate 82,068 of CADCWO010000165.1, forward strand.
CTTGATGGAGATACCCCCAGACAACCTATAGAGTTTCCGGCAGAAGCCCAGTTTTGTGACAACTTCGTTGAACGGGTGTTCAGTACCGCCCGTACTTACAGTGCTCGCCCGGTTGCCGCAGCCCACATTCCGGCAGGTCAAGTTCGGAGTGATTTTAATCATTCCACCGAACGAAAGCGAGTTCTTAATTCTGAGCGGATTGTCAAAACGGAAGATAACGTCAAGCAACACTCTCACACCCATAAAGTACTCTAGGTTGGGCAAAATCATATCGAAATTGAGGCTTTGCGGGGGAAGTTGAGGAGGATGATATGAGATTCAAGCAGCATACCGCTTGGCTAATCTTGTCTAGCTTTAGTGCAACAGTTGGGGTTTGTCTCAGTCCAGCCTGGGGTCAAACTAGGCAAGGTGCTTCTATTGCCCAGCTTCCCAGTTCTCAGGGTTCTGTCCAACTTCCTGCCAGCCAACCTACCGGAGCTGTATCTCCTGTAAATGCTGGAACGATTGATATCAGGACTGCTGGGTCATTTAAAGCACTACTGGCAGCTTTAGAAGCGTCGGGTTTAACGGTAACCCTGGCAAAGCCAGGCGCTTTTACCTTCTTTGCACCAACTGACCGGGCATTTGCTGCTTTGCCAGAAGGCACCCTGGAGGAATTGTTGCAACCAGCAAACAAAGCAATGCTGCTGAAGATTCTCAGCTATCATCTGGTTCCAGGAAAAATGGCTTCTACCGCTCTGAAAGCTGGAGCAATGAAAACCTGGGAAGGCAATTCCATGACGGTCCAAGTTGAGTCTGGAAAGGGCATCAAGGTGAATAATGCACGGGTTATTTTACCTAATGTTCCAGCAACAAATGGTGTTATTCATGTGATTGACAAAGTAATTTTGCCGCCTGATATTTTGAGTCAGCCTAAAGTAAGGTGAGGGGATCAACGTCAACAGTCAATCGGACCGTTGGGGGGAGCAGCGATCGCAATTGAGCCACCGGGAGAAGCACGGGTTCCGGCGGGGAAGGCGGAAGCTTCAACAAAATTTGCCAGCGATAGCGGCCAGCTATGCGAAGGATAGTAGCAGGTGCCGGGCCTAGGAGTTCCCATAGATTAGATGAATCAGGTTGGGTGTGCAGGCATTGTGCTAGGGCTTGTGCCGTAGTTTGCACGGCTTCTGCCTCCGGACTACTCAATCGCAGGAGAATCAACTGGCCATAGGGAGGATAGTTTAACCCAGCCCGCTGTTGAAGCTCTGCGGCAATAAACGATGCAGAATCATAGCGTTGCACAGCCTGTATCACTGGGTGCTCTGGAGTGTAGGTCTGGACAATCACCCGGCCAGGATGATCTCCTCGGCCAGCACGTCCAGCAACCTGAGTCAACGTTTGAAAGGCTCGTTCACTGGCCCGGAAGTCTGGCAGGTTCAGTAACCCATCCGCCGCGATCACGCCTACTGTTCTTACTTGGGGCAAGTCAATTCCTTTGGTGAGCATTTGGGTACCCACCAGCAGATCAGCTTCGCCCTGGGCAAAGCGGCTGAGCAGTGCCCGATGGGAGCCTTTAGCCCGAGTCGTGTCACTATCAAACCGGATCAATCGTAGATCGGGGAATTGCTGCGCTAGCTCTTGAACTACCCGCTGAGTACCACTGCCAAAATGCTTGAAGTAGGGTGAACTACAATTAGGACAGCAAGGGGGTTGGAGGCGGCTGTAGTTGCAGTAGTGGCAGCGCAGTAAGGGCCGGGCTGTTACCTGAGTGTGATGATAGGTCAAGGAAACGTCACAATTTGGACACTGCATCGCCTGGCCGCAACTACGACATGAAACAAACGTACTGTGGCCGCGACGATGGATAAACAGTAAACCCTGCTGCCCTTGCATTTGTAATTGCTGGAGCGCCTCGGCTAGTGTACGGCTAAAGATGGAGCGGTTGCCCTGCTGTAGCTCTTGGCGCATATCAATGACTTCAACCGGTGGCATCGGTCGCGAGTGAATCCGCTCTGGTAAAGAAAGGTAGTAGGTTGGAACGCTAGTCGGCTCCTGCACGGTGACCCAGGTTTCTAAGGATGGTGTGGCAGAACCACAGACGAGAGGACAATTCTCTAGCTGCGCTCGCCAGGTAGCAACTGTGCGGGCGTGATAACAAGGAGGCGGTTGGTCCTGCTTAAAGCCACCATCGTGCTCTTCATCTAAAATAACTAAGCCCAAATGCGGTAAGGGCACAAACACCGCAGAACGTGTCCCAATCACAACTTGCGGCACACCCCTCAGGAGCTGACGCCAAGTATCGTAACGTTCGCCATCAGAAAGCGCACTGTGATAAACACAAACTTTTGCCCCAAACCGCGCTCGGAAGCGATCAGTCAATTGGGGGGTCAAGCCAATTTCTGGAACCAGTACCAAAGCAGACTGGCCCCCCGCTAACACCGGTGCGATCGCCTGTAAATATACTTCTGTCTTACCGGAGCCGGTGACACCATGGAGCAGTAACTGGGCAAAACCGTTCAAGCCAGTGATCGTATTGAGTGCTTTGGCTTGGGCAGAGGTCAGCGTCTGAGGCTGATCCGCTCCTGGAATAGGACTTGATTCCAAACGCAGGACCTGCCGGGATTGGAGTACTACACAACCTTTTTGCTCTAGAGCTTTCAGCATTGAGGCACTCGTTTTACAAGTTTGTAGCAAATCCTGTAGCCACAGATCGCCCCCCCGTTGTTTCAGTACTTCCAAGACTTCCCGCTGCCGAGGGGTGATCGTATCAGGAATGGCAAGCAAGGTAACCGCCGTGCGTAGCTTGGGCTGAGTGTTGCCCTGCGGCTTCAAGTAGCTCTGCACCCAGCCTCGCTGCAATAATTCTCGTAGTCCTAGCTGGGCCCCCCGGACTTGGCTTTGGAGAAACTTCCAACTGTAGTCTTGGCTGGGGGTTGCCTGCAGAAGCGCCAAGATTTGCTGAGCAGCTGGGCTCAAAAAGTCTGTCACGCCAGCTGGTAGCTCCGTCCCAACCAACTGGATCCGGCGTTGCGATCGCCCCAGCAGCCCAGGAGGTAAAGCCACCCGAATTGCTTGGATCAAGGGAGTATGGTAGTACTGGGCAACTCGCTGCAATAACACCCAGTAGGTAGGGGCAAAGAAGCCAGTAGTAATAACCTCTGTAACTGGTTTAATCTGTGCTGGATCTAACTCACTGGGTAACGCTGTGACCAGTCGGATCGCGATCGCCCCCAATTGCTGCGACCCAAAAGGAACGCTGAGAATGTCGCCGGGGCGTACTTCTAGGTTTGGGGGCAACCGGTAGGTAAACAGTTCCTGAGTACCTGGGCAATCAACTAGTACCTCTATCCATCGCTGTGGTGCACCTATGTTGTAGCTACCATCAAGCTCAGCAACAACAGGGCCAGCAATTCTAGAGCTAATGGTAGACATTCGTATAGTCTATGAGCGATAAACTTTTCTCAGCCTAGGCGATCCATCTGCCAGTCGCCAAGCTACTCAGGATCTTCTATCCTTCCCTTGATAGAGAGATAAAATTAATATTTATGAGATTGTGTTTTTATCACAAAACAGCTTTGATCTGGTAGAGAAAGCAACCCCACTCCAGCTTTACACCATAATCGTCAACCTGTTTTCAATTTGCGTTCCCAGCCCAAGACGGGTTCTTATCTCAGCTACTGCTGGACTGTCCTTGATCTAAACATATTTTGCTCAAGCTGGATTTGATTTTTGTCGACACTAATATTTAGAGGTACTTGAGCAATCAAGTATTCTTGGAACTATTGTTCTTAGTAAGTCTTAATAACTAGCTAACTTTATTAATAATTAAAATTCTATGCCTGGAATAAAAAGCCATCCTACTACCGATGTTTTCTCTGAGCCAGAAATAACCGAGTCACAGCTAGGAGAATCATTTGCCTCAGATGAGGTAGAGGCTAATCCAGCGGCAGATCGACTCGATGGTTTAGCGGCTAGTCGCTCCTTGGGCTACAGCAAGACGGTTTCAGATGATGCGGTAGGTGCCTTCTTTAAAGAAATGTCCCGCTACCCCTTGCTGAAGCCAAGTGAAGAGGTGGAATTAGCTCGTTGCGTTCAGAGCCTGGTTGAATTTGAAGCCCTTAAAGACCGCCTGCAGGGTGAGTTTGGTCAGCCACCAACCCATACAGAGCTGGCGAAGGCAATGAACTTAACGGAGCGTCAGCTAGACATTTACCTGTACCGGGGCCAGGTAGCCAAGCGCAAGATGATTCGCTCTAACCTCCGGTTAGTAGTTTCAATTGCCAAACGATATCTCAACCGGGGAGTCCCTTTTTTGGACCTGATTCAAGAGGGAGCATTAGGATTAAACCGCGCTACAGAGAAGTTTGATCCTGAAAAAGGATTCAAATTCTCTACTTATGCTTACTGGTGGATTCGCCAAGGGATTACGCGGGCGATCGCTAACAACGCCCGTATGATTCGGCTACCGATCCACATTGTGGAAAAGCTTAACAAATTAAAGAAAACATACCGATATCTGAAGAGAGAGCTAGGCCGCAATCCAACCGAACCAGAACTAGCAGCAGCAGCTGATGTTCCTCAAGATCAGTTACAGATGCTCCAGCAGGTGAGGCAGCAAGCGCTTTCGCTAAATCACCGAATTGGTAAAGAAGAAGATACAGAACTGATGGATTTACTAGAGGATGAAGCTACTCAAACTCCAGAAAAGCAAATGAACGACACTATGCTTCGTCAGGAGATCTTTCAGGTGTTAAGCACGGTACTGACAGAACGGGAGAAAGATGTGATCGCATTGCGCTACGGTCTGAGCGGTGGGCAACCACGTACCTTAGAAGAAGTCAGTCACAGCTTTGCACTTTCGCGCGAACGGGTTCGACAAATTCAAACTAAAGCACTACGTAAGCTACGGCGGACAAAGGTCATTGAGCGTTTGCAAGGTTGGTTAATCTGAGTTTTATGGTGATTGCTGACTTAGTCGCTTGGTTTGAAACCTGGTCAGATCCAGCTTGGCAAGAAAATTGGGATAACTGCGGTTGGCAGGTTGAACCGGGGGTTCTTAACCAACCAGCTCGAGTACTAGTGTGTTTAACCCCAACCCTAGCTGTGCTCCAGGAAGCACTGGTGCTGGAAGCTAACTTAATTTTTGCCCACCACCCGTTGATTTTTACTCCCCTTAAATCTTTACAGGTAAAAGATGGGGGGGGTGGCAAAATGATCGGGCTAGCATTCCAACATCAAATTGGTATCTACAGTGCTCATACTAACTTCGATCAAGTAACCGACGGTACTGCCCATGTTTTAGCGCAACTGCTTGCTCTGCAAGAAATGCAGCCACTAGTACCAACCCATAATGGTCAAGGATATGGTCGCGTCGGCCATTTGCCATTTGCCTTGACTTTGCGGGCCCTGCTAGATCAAATTCAAGTCCAGCTTCAGCCAACACAATTATGTTACTCTCCGGCCTTGGAGACCCAAGTGATCCAGAAAGTTGCTGTTCTAGGTGGGTCAGGGGCAAGTTACATTACAGCCGCTGTGAATGCTGGGGCTGAAGCTTATTTAACTTCTGACTGCAAGTTTCACCAGTTTCAAGCTAGTCGTGACCAGGGGTTGGTGTTAATTGATGCCGGACACTATGCGACGGAACGGCCCGCTTGTGAGCGGCTGGTTCAAAAGTTGATCACATGGGGAGTGGAGTGGGCAAAGCTTGCTCAGTCGGACGAAGACTTCCGGCAGCTACACTACGCTCCAGAACGCTACTGATGAATCCGTGCTGCTTTCAACATGTGGTAGGCAATGATCAGCTGCGTGAGAGCTAGGGGATAACTTTGAAGTTCTTCGCCGGTAGTACCGATCACTTTGCCGAGGGTGGAGTTAGCATCTGTACTACAAAAGGACCACAAGTTAGGCATTTCGCTACAGATCATCTTTTCTAAACCTCTAACCTGCTCGTTAGTAGCATGGCTGTCAATTTCTAGGACATCCACAGGCTTGCCCATATCCCGATCTAAGTCTAGGCGCATAGCTGACTGAGAGTCACCGTTGCTGGGGCTGACAATCCTTGCAAAATCCGGGTGCGGGATCGTTGGCCTGAGGATTAACCGGGCGTTGAGGATGGAGGTGTTCTCGTCAGCCGCCTCACAGGGAGGATAAAAACTGACCACTAAGTCTGCCCACTGGCGTTGAGGCCGGATAAACGCCTCTGAGTCTGGCTCGCGCTTTTTGAGATCAGCGATCACCTGATCTTCTGTATACCCCCGCTTCATCGTATCCCGCTTCACCTTCCACTTCGTCCGTAACGATTCCGGTGGTGCCAGGTAAACCTTGACGTCGTAGTAGTCGCGCAGGCCGCGAGTCGAATACCCCAGCAGCCCTTCCACCACCACAAACTGGTTGGGTTTGATGTACTCTGGCGGATCAAATGTCCCCGTATGGTGGTTGTAGATTGGCTTAAGGATTGGCTGCCCAGTCCGTAGCAGAGATAGGTGCTGCTGCATGATGTCTAGGTAGTTGCAATCAGGATGAAGGGCGGTGATGCCTCGCTCTGAGCGCTGGGTGCGATCGTAGCGATGGTAGTCATCCGTACAAATCACCGTAACGTTCTCTTGACCCAAAACCTGAGCAATGCCCTTAGTTAGCGTTGTTTTACCAGCTGCGCTGTCACCAACGAAGCCAAGAATGATCGGACGATGGCTCATGATTCCTCCGGGGCAAAGGTGATAGTACTGGACAATATTTAATAGTTTACTTTGAGGAGAAACAATCCAGATCAACTGTCTTCTCCCACAAGTCAACTCATTGAGTATCTTTAAATTCTTGACACAGCCTGCTTCAGTTGGCTCAGTAAAGATAAAGGAAGATGTAGGGAATTAAGGTTGTGAAAGCTAGCACCTTTAGCATTTGGCTTAGGGCCGTGGTAGTCACTGCCACCCGTCATTAATAGGCCGTAGTGGCGACACAACTGCTCAAGATTTTGTTGCTGAGTTGGCGTGTGGCTGGGATGGTAAACCTCAACGCCCATTAAGCCAGCGGCAACCAGCTCACTTAACACTTCCTCAACCTTCCCGCCCCGGAACAAGTAGGGATGTGCCCACACAGGCACTGCCCCACAAGACCGCAGTAGGGCGATACCTTCGACACTAGAAAATTTTTCGTAATGCACGTAAGCAACTTTGTCATCACCAAGTAGCCGCTCGAAGGCTTCTCGTGAGGACCGGACATAACCCGCTTTCACTAAGGCGGTTGCGATGTGAGGTCGTCCAGGAGCCATTCCTTCACCTAGAACAGGCAAGTGAATCGGGTAACCCAGCTTTGCTAGCTTTGCTGCAATCTTTTGAGCACGACGTTGGCGACCTTTTCTACACTCAGTTAAGGGCGCACGCAGCTTATTTTGATCAGGATAAAAACCCAGGATATGCAGAGAGCGGCTGTTATGGGCTGTGCTAAGTTCTAAACCTGGCACAATTTCTAAGTTGTAGACTTTAGCAGCAGCAAAGGCTTCATCCCAGCCAGAGACGGTGTCATGGTCAGTGATTGCTAAGGCGTACACTCCAACACTAACCGCAACCTGAACCAGTTCAGCCGGGGTCAGCCTACCATCAGAATAGGTGGTATGACAGTGAAGGTCTAACATACCTTATATTGTCGCATCCCCTTAGACTGGTGATACGGAACCTTGGACGCTGCCGGGATGAGAGGGTAACGTTCTAGATAAGTTGATCAGTGTCAAATCGCGTGTCTAAATTCATAGCAGTTGATCAACCGTCCTATCACGACATCAAGTAGCAAAATGGATCTGGAAAAACAAATCGTTTTGCGTGCAGCCTTTTGATGCGTGTTCGTAAAGTTAAGTGTTTATGTTCAAGAACTTGTCTGATAGAAGATTATTGCTATCCCATTGCTTCTCTCGCAACTGATCAACTGGTCTAGAAAGTCACCCATCATTTCAACCTGCTCAGGAACTTTATTGAGGCTCAACCTTACTCAAAATCAATTATTAAGGTTCTCGATAGAAAATGACACCGTCATTTCAGGGCAACCTTCGAGTGAAAGCTATTATAGGTGTCTAATAGAATTTGGATAGAGTCCTTAGACCTCTTCTAGATCTCCATGAAAGCTCAGCGAACCCGTAGTCAAGAAAGAATTTTAAAGCTGCTCAGAAGGTTGAACCTGGCACTTTCGGCTCAAGAGCTTTACGTTGAGCTACGAAGTCGTGAGCAGGCGATGGGGCTAGCGACAGTTTATCGAGCTTTAGAAGCACTTAAGCTTGAAGGTGTGGTTCAGGCACGGGTAGTAGCAGGTGGTGAGTCACTTTACAGTTTGGTTCAGGAAGATAAGCACCACCTGACCTGTCTTCAGTGCGGAACATCTATTCCTGTTGATGATTGCCCAGTACATGAACTAGAAGCACAGCTTCGAGCCTCCAAACGCTTTGAAATTTATTACCACACGTTAGAGTTCTTTGGTGTCTGCGCTCCCTGCCAACTGCAGCAACAACCTGGAGCTTGATCCTTCAAGCCAATACGCAGCAAAGTAGCCAATGTGCTGAGCTACTTTGTGCCGGATAAGACTCTAACTAGTTATAGACCGCACAGCTAGTTTTTGGAGGCAGCACTGGGTGAAGACTGCGCTTGGTTACCGCGCTGGGCAGCAATCCGCTCCCCAAGAACATCTAACGCCTTGACGCACTGCAAATCTGCTGTTGAACAGAGGGCGTTGCTATTGCCGGTGAATAGTTTTTCTCGTTGGGCAGTCGTTAGTTTGACTGGAATATCTGGGGCAATACCTTTGTGGTTAATGTCGCGGCCCTTAGGAGTAAAGTATTTTGCGATCGTGACAGCCATACCTGAACCATCACCCAGAGGATGGACAGACTGTACTAAGCCCTTACCAAAAGTTTTATTACCTACTAGAACGGCCCGTTTATTATCTTGCAGGGCACCGGCCAGAATTTCACTAGCGCTCGCTGAACCTTCGTCTACTAAAACAACTAAAGGTTTATCTGTCAGATTATTGCGTCGTGCTTGAGAGCGTTCTCTAGTCCCTTGACGATCCACAACAGAAACAATAGTGCCTTTCTTGAGCCACATCCGGGCAATCTCAGTGCTAGAGGAGAGTAGCCCACCGGGGTTAGTCCGCAAGTCTAAGACAAAGCCCGCAACGTTTCGCTGATTTGCCGTCTGAATTGCTTGGCGCATTTCAGTGGCAGCATTGGCACTGAATTGAATCAGACGAATATGGGCAACTTCTCCCATATTCGTTTTGCGGTAGCTGGCGCGAACCGGGTGAATCTCAATTTGAGCTCGCGTGATTTTGAAGTTTAAAGGCTTATTGTTGCGGAGCACGGTCAATTTGACCTGTGTACCAGCAGTGCCACGAATTAAACCAACGGCATCATTGACATCCATCCCCTGGGTGCTTTTGCCATCGATTTGAGTGATCACATCTTTCGCTAAAATTCCAGCCTTGAACGCCGGGCTTTCCTCAATCGGAGAAACTACTGTGATCTTCTTTGTTTTTTCATCTTGGGTAATCGTAATTCCCACCCCCGTTAGTTCTCCAGAGGTGTCAATCTGCATTGACTTGAACTGCTCTGGATTCATAAACCGAGTATAGGGATCATCCAGCTTCTTCAACATTGCCTGAACAGCTTTATAGGCATCTTCACGGCTGGTATATTCTCGGTTAAGGTATTGCTTCCGAACGGCTTGCCAGTCGTTACCATTGAATGTGGCATCTACATAATCTTGGTTGATAACTTGCCACACTTCATCAATAACTTCTTTTGGACTCTGTTGTAGCCCTGCTAGACTTTTAGAAAATCGGATTCCAGCACCTGCGAGCGTTACAGCAGTGGCGAGAACTGCTGTTGTTCCAACAACGACGAGCCCACGTTTTGTCAATGCCATATATTTAATCGGCTGCTGAATCCAGAGATTATGCCCAATCTAGCATAGGTAAGTAATGCACAGGTTCAGTATGTTCACAGTCTGCAACTGTAGTTTTTAGCCGAACCATGCCTTAACTATTTACTGGGGAGGATCCACCCAGCGGCCATCTGCTTTGATTAATTTAATGAGTTCTTCAACACCTTCAGCTTCCGGTACTTTCTTAATTTCCTGTCGGCCGCGGTAGAGAGAGATAGTCCCTGGTTGTTGACCGACATAGCCGTAATCAGCATCTGCCATCTCTCCTGGCCCGTTGACGATACAGCCCATTACGGCAACGTCAAGCCCGGAAAGATGCTTGGTCGCCTCTCGCACTTTATGGAGAACATCTTCTAAGTTAAATAAGGTACGACCACAGGAAGGACAGGCAACGTACTCTACCATTGTTTTTCTCAGGCCCAGAGCTTGCAGGATGCTATAGCAAACCGGAATCTCTTTTTCTGGTGCTTCTGTAATTGATACCCGGATGGTATCGCCAATTCCATCAGCCAGTAGTGTTGCTATGCCAGCCGTAGATTTAATCCGCCCATACTCCCCATCACCTGCTTCTGTAACACCCAAGTGCAGTGGATAATCCATTCCCAAATCATTCATCCGCTGAACCATGAGGCGATAAGCTGCCAACATCACCGGCACGCGTGAAGCTTTGAGTGAAATGACTAAATTTTGAAAGTTCAGAGACTCGCAGATTCGAATGAACTCTAGGGCAGATTCCACCATACCTTCGGGAGTGTCGCCGTACGTGAAGAGCATCCGTTCAGATAGAGAGCCATGATTCACCCCAATTCGCATTGCTTTACCTTGATCTCGCAAGGAAACCACTAAAGGCTCCAGGGTATGACGAATCTTCTCGCCAATCTCATCAAATTCAGCTTGGGTGTATTCAGTACGAGCTTCTTTATTCTTTTCGAATACATATAGACCAGGGTTGATACGCACCTTGTCAACGTGCTTGGCAACTTCTAAGGCAATCTTCATGCCGTTGTGATGCACGTCCGCAACTAAAGGAACAGGTTGATACGTAGCAATCAACTTCTGTTTTATTTCTGCCAGTGCTTTGGCATGAGCCAGACTAGGCACAGTTACCCGGACAAGCTCACAGCCTATTTCGTGAAGTCGGCGAATCGCCGCAACTGATCCGGTGATGTCTAAAGTATCTTCGTTGATCATCGACTGCACCACAACAGGGAAGCTACTACCAAGTGTGACGTTACCAACCTTCACAGGCCGGGTTTGCCGACGGTGAATAGTGGTATCAACGGAGGCCTGACTGGTAGCAGTGCTTGAGGTGGCTGGAGTAGGCAGGGTCTGCATACATTTTTAGCTGGTTTCTACAGCAAAGAATAAAGTTGTGCGGCTCTGTTTCCTAGAGTGCCACAGGAGGAGCCAATTTAGCTGGAGCAATCAGGAAAGGTATGTTGAAGCAGGTGTTTATAGGTTGTGTCAATATTTGTGTTTATGAACTGTTTGGTCTCTTAAGATATTTCTGAGCTGGAAGTTGTCTTAACGGCGTACCTTCTGCGAGTCACAACTGCTAACCACAATACTAAGAAAGTTAATCCGCCAGCTAGGTACAAGGGATATCCATAGCTCGTAGGACTAGATTGGTCAATCAGGGTTCCAGCAATCACAGGTCCCACAGCGTTAGAAATGCTTAAGTAAGAAGAATTAATCCCCAGCGCAGTTCCCTGTTCTTCTGGTTTGGAATTCAGGGAGATCAGCGTGTTGACCATAGGCTGTACCAAAGAATTAAAAATTGAAAAAAGTATACTAATGCCCACAAAATAAACGACATTTGCCCAAATTGGCATTAAAACGAAAGATAAGCTGCGAAAGAATAAAGCCAAAAATAGTATATTAATTAAACTAAAATTAAGTGTTAGAAATCGAATTCCTGCGGTCTGCATAAGTAAGCCTAGTCCCCCAAATAGCACAAATAGCAGTGTCAAAGATTGGCTGTTTTGGCTCAGTACCTGAATAAAGTAGGGTTGAAAGGCATAAGTGAAAATAGTAAAAGTAGTGCCAATAAAGAAGTTGATAATCAACAAAACACCAACTCGGGGAGTAACAAGCCCTTTGATTAAATTCCCCAAGCCTAAATCAAAAATGTTATGGGCTTGCTCAGCTTTGCTTTGAATTGTCTCAGGCAGGAAAACAAGAGTAATCAAAAGGGCAATCAGTGCAATCACTCCCGAAACAAAGAAGGAAGTCCCTAAAGAAATGGTCTGCGCTAGCAAGCTTATAGCTGGCCCTAAGATAAAACCCAAGCCAAAGACTGCTCCATAGATGCCAAAACCTTTAGCGCGATTTTCTTGATTGGTAACATCTGAAATTATTGCTTGGGCTATTGAATTATTCCCTCCAGTAATCCCATCCAAAAGCCGAGCCAGAAAGAGAACGGATGCTGTTGACGCTGTGCCTGCAATAAAGTTGGCTATTACAGTCCCAGCTAAGCTGATAATTAATAAAGGCTTGCGCCCAAAGCGATCTGAAAGCTTGCCAATTACTGGCGTAGCGAAAAATTGGGCTAAAGAGTAAATTGAAAATAATAAACTGGTTTGAAAATCGTTTAATCCAAATTGCTTACCATAAAGATAAATAATTGGAATTAAAATAGTAAAGCTAAGTGAATTAATAAAAGCAATTAGAGCAATAATCCAAAAGCTTCGGTTCATATTGATGGCTATACTACAGCCACTTGCGTTAATAGACTCAGTTTCACCCCCATTAGCCTGCTAGATATCGCTAGAGAAGTTCCTGGGTAGGACAGGTAGGTAGAGATGAAAATGGCTGAAGGGCGAACGACGGGACTCGAACCCGCGGATGGTGGTACCACAAACCACTGCCTTAACCACTTGGCTACGCTCGCCATTGCGTTTCTGAATATAACACTTCGACCTTAGTTTAATCCACCCAGTAATTTTCCTGTGGGTTGACTCCAATAGTCCAACATCTTTCTCAGTGGCACGTTTTGCATCTTTACTACCGCCGCGTTTCCAAAGATGGATCTGGACAAAGCACACGGATAGCAACCGTGAGCCACTACCCTTGCAAGCTGCTTTATCCCTCTCCTAAGAAACAATTTGCGTGGAGGGTGTAGCAACAAGAGCAAATCCCATTGCTTTCGCCTTTTTCTGGAGACCTTTAATAATCTGCTCGTGGTACCGTTGCTCGTAGTAATTGATGCCTGGATCGACATAGCTTCTGCCTGAACTCCAGAGGCGATAGAAGATGCGAGCTAACTTATGAGCGGTGGCTGTAATTGCTTTCGGTGGACCCAGACGAGCTCGCAGACGCCGATAAAACGCGCCAAGGGCAGAGCGGGTTTTGCCTGCTGCCACAGCCGCCATGCGGAAGGCGTTTGCGGCGCGATTCACGACCCGCCGAGTGCGTGAGTTTTTCACCTTAGCGCCTGTAATGCAACTACCCGGACACAACCCTAGCCAGGAGGTAAAATGCTTGACCGTTGGAAAGCGACTGGCATCCAGCCCAACTTCTGACAAGATGGTCTGTACCGTCAACGCTCCCATGCCATCAATTTGGGTGAAGTCAACGCCACTGATGCGCTGAAGATGCGTTTGCAGGTCAAAAGCGGGTTGATTATCTTGAGGTCTACGACGGGGAGAACCTGCAACCGGCAAGGCAATCTCTGAGGTGACATCGAAGTTGGATAAACACTGCTCGATTTGAGTGTCACAGGCTGAAAGCTGAACTTGATAAGCCTCATAAAGCGCCAGTTCTTGCTGCAAAATGAACAGATGCTCTTGCCGGTAATCTCCTTGTAGGGCTTGAGCAATCTCTGTAGCACTCCGGCGACTGCGAGGATGTCGTAGAGTTGCTAAGGTCTGTGGGTCATGTTCGCCTGCAACAATGGCTCGGATAATCGCCAGGCCTGTTGTGCCTGTCATGTCGCTGACAACTTGATGTAACTGCAGATTCATTTCGGTGAGTGCCTTCTGCATCCGTTGAATGTGAACACAGGCACTTCGCACGAGGTTATCCCGCTGCCGGATGTAGCTCCTGAGTACACAGATTTGATCCTCAGGACGAAAAGAAGCTGAGAGAAGCCCGTAGCTATGCAACTGCTGTAACCATTGACAGTCGAGCACATCACTTTTACGACCTGGCAAGGTTTTGACATGGTGAGCATTGACTAATTTGACTTCAAAGCCACGAGTTTCTAGAATTTGAAACAATGGAATCCAATAAACTCCTGTAGACTCCATTGCCACCGTCTGGATCCCGCATTGCTCCAGCCAGCTGGCTAAAGCATACAAGTCAGCCGTAAAGCAGCCAAAACTTCTGACATTGTCAGTTACTCGGTCTCCTGGCACACAGACCCAGTGAGTCTGAGAGCCAATATCAACTCCAGCAGCATTGGCATTGATTGGTTCTAAAGTTGATAATTGCCGCCTTGAACGCATATACTTTCTCCCTTGCCTTCTACAGTGAGCCAAGGTGCCCTGACCTGGACTAACGGGCAAATACAGTCTCCTAAACGGGATAGCGGCTAAGCCGCTTCACCAATGTCATAACCGTTGCAGTCCAGAACCAAGCTTCTGTACGAGCCAAGCGCATCAGTGAGGGAACGGTCTTAACTGTCAAGGCACTTTATGAGTGTAGGAGCAGGGAATAGGTAATTCTGTTTCTTCCAGACATAAGGAGCAGGATTGCTCTTGGGGAGCTTTTGTTACTTTGCTGAGAGGAAATTAGGCTGAAGAGGATCAACTCTAGGCGCAGAGTATGATTGAGAAGCGAAATCAGTCGCAACCGTAGGCTTCATTGATGAATATTGCCAAGCTTACCGCAACCTGTTTGGCGATATCAGAAGTTTTGAGTATTCAAGTTGTTACATGTGGCAATACTTAGTGAACTCTATCGTAAAACGCTGCCTGCGATTGCCAAACACGTCGGTCTCAAAGACGGGCAAGGCAGACATCACTTCCTGCGTGATGGCGTATGGGAGGTTGAGCAACTCAGGAGTACTCGCTTGAGATTAATTCAGCGCAGCATTGGGGAACGCCGCATCGTGCTGTGCATTGATGAGACCGGAGATGTCAAAAAGGGACAAGCAACTGACGTCAGTTGCCAAGCAGTACATCGGTAACATTGGACAAACGGCAATGGGATTGTTTCGGTCAATGCGTACGCGGTTGTAGACCAGTTGACTTACCCATTGTTGATCAAGATCTTCAAGCCCAAATCACGGCTCAAAGCCGATGACGAGTACAAAACCAAACCCTAGCTTGCCATTGAGATTCTCCGGGAGTTAAACACAGGTAAAGCCCCTGCTTCTCTGGTAGCTCACCTCTATCACAGACGCAGGGGCTTTTGATTTGTAGTTAGTTATTCTGCTAGTGCAGCCAACCACTCACAAGTTTAATAACTGGCTGTTTTGCTGTTAGTTACTGGAACTCCATTGAGGATGTTGAATCGGATGCCTACTTGGGTGCCCCCGTCCGCTAGCGTAGAAATACCCTGAAGACCATAGTCGCCTGCTGAGTTGCCAAAATAAGCATCTACTGCGTAAAGTGAGTTCCCAGCCGGAAAGAGCTGACGAATACCAATCCTATACAAACCTGTACTCCCTTGTAGACCAAGCTCTTGGCTTGGTGATCTAATACGTTGTATTTGGTTATCGCCAGCCAGAATAGGCGTGTATTGCCCAATCAGCTGGGTTTGCTCAGTTATATTCCAAGTTGCTCCTAGTGTGATGCCAAAAATAGGGTCAACATTCACGAACTGTGGGATCAAGATTTTAGGAGTGGCGCTGAAACTGAGCTTTGAATCAGCAACCTGTAGGGTAACTGGCAAGTCTGCGTATACACTAAATCCTGCGTTTTGACTGATGTTCCTTGTCTCGGTATATATTGCTCCCGCACCAAGTGCCGCAGTCAAGTTTGTTCTACCATCATCTGGCAAAAGGGACAGCCGACCAAACAAAGAGGTCTCGACGGGCACTTCCGGTGTGTCAAGGCTACTCCGATTTAAAGCGAGTTCTAAATCGTCCAGGATGCCAATTCGGATATTTGCGGTAACTTGATCACGAGAACCATAACCGAGCTGGTAGATCACACTGTTGATTGGCAGGGTTGCACTCGGGAATCCACTTAAGGGTGACAAGAAAGCGTGAGCTTTTGGATAAGTATCTCTGATATTAATCTCGTAGCTTCCCGTAAGGTCTGGTAAGTAAGTAAAGTCAATACCAAATCCGATGTCTCCACCCGCTTGGGCCAGCAAATTAGATGGGGACGCAGTAAGCGGTCCGAAACGGTTTGTAGCATATAAGCTTAGACCTGTACGACTATTGGGGCCAATTCGTAGGCCGGCATTCCAAACAGGGCGGGTAACAAAGAGTGAGCTATCACCACCACTGCCAGCAGAGTTACGACCTGCAACAACCGGGGTGATGTCAGCTGCAAACTGTAAAAAAGAACTGAAGGTGTAATCAAATCCGAGCCCAAGACCGAAGAGAGTGCCATAGTAATTGAGCCGATCGCCATCAAACCCTAAGTTGCCTTGGGTTAAAGGTGTCATATTGCCTTGGGTACCAACAACTGGAATGCTACCTGGAAAAAAGCTCAGCTGAGGATTGAAGTGAAGGCGGAGCTGGTCTGTAAGCTGGTACGATACAGGTGCACCAACACTAAATACAATCGAGTCATCTTCCGCCACAAAGCCGGTAGTACCAGGTCCGAGCCCCCGTGGATCTGACGAGAAGACAATTTTGCGAGCGCTGGAATTGTCACTTAGGTTTTCAATGTTAGGCAATAGAGCGTCATTGGGAGCAACTACCAAGAACTGGCCGGGAAACTCTGCACCCACTACCGCGGCTGCACTCAATCGGTCTTGCTTGTAAACTTGCCACTTAGCTTGAACCGGAATCGCGCTGTAGAGAAACTGTAGTGATGTTTGATTCGCAATCAGGTTAGAGAAAACAGTGTCATCTTTTCCAGCAACTCCCAGGCTCAACTGCACAGTATCAGTAACGCCATAATCCAATCCAGCCTGAACGTCATTGCTACGATTCGTGCGATCGCTGCCACCGCCAAAGAGCACTTGAGGACTGTTGGGATTATTGAAAGAGGTAAGTCCTCCATGAATCACTAGTTCCCCCTGCTTTAGCGGAGTGGCCGTTTCAAAACCGAACAGCCGTGTCATGGGACGCTCTAGAGGAGACAGGGAGACAGCTCCCTTGCTTCCAGAATCCTCAGCTAGGTTGGGTGTTTCTAGCTCAGTAGAAGTAGATAGAGATTCCGTAATGCTTAGGGGCTGAATGCTTAGATCTGCAGCACGGGTGGAGAACTGGGTATTAGATTTTAGGGCTTGTGTTTGCCTAGATGCTGGCTCAGAAGTTTGATTTGCAGCTTTGAGTTCCTGTTCTACTTTCTGCGGCCCTGTACCCTCCAAGCGAGGAGGCTTTGCGTTGGTTAAGGGTGTTCTAGGGGAAGAGGGGGGTGTTACCCCGTTAGGGATGGCGATCGCTGGTATGACTGGGCCACACAACAACCATCCAAGGGTAAAACTAGCTTGCTTCAGCAACCAACCCATTTCAAATTCGCCAGTGATAGGTTACTGAGGTTGATCATACGTGAAGACCGACTTCAGCGAAAAACAACTTTAACGCTAGGTTTGCTCTTTTCAGAGAGCATCTTCGACTCTTCTTTCCCAAATACAAGACAAAAACTTTAGGACGGTTCTAAACTGTGTTTGCTTCTAGCTGAGATTGAGCACGATTTGACGCAGATAATCAAAGCCATGCGAAAAACACTCTTAGCTTTACGACCCCATGCTTTTTGGTTTTAAAGGCTTTTGCTGAGCTAGCCACTCTCCAGCTTGGTAGGCCCAACCCGACGCTAATATTAGCACCGCTAGGATTTTGCGCAAGCGCTCAGCGCATCGATAAAGTGGGTAGATTTCAGCAAAAGCCCTGTTTTTTGAGCAGCCAAAGAGGGTTCCGATTTCCCACCATTTAGCATAATCAGTAATAGCAATTTCGGATACCTCCGAGGAGACAATGACTAACAGTTGACAATCCTGAAGGCGCAATGCAGCTTATCCCTCTTCTTTCAGATTGGGAAAAGCAAAATAGCTAAAATGCTTATGCAGTAATGCTTCAGGTCCATTCGCCAAGTCCAAAAGTGACAGAAAAGTCAAAGCTTATAACCCTTGTGTAGCATGCATTTTGAGCCCCGACCTTCCGAGAGTGACAGAAGCTCCCCAAGAGCAATCCTGCTCCTTATGTCTGGAAGAAACAGAATTACCTATTCCCTGCTCCTACACTCATAAAGTGCCTTGACAGTTAAGACCGTT